>NZ_CP012418.1:2170000-2496140 GCF_001708405.1 Kangiella sediminilitoris
CAACCTCATTTTTTAACTACTATGATAAACCGTGACTACAAAGGTTTAAGCAGAGGGAAGCCTCTGTTTGCCAAGAAAAAGAGCCGACGAAAGAGCATGATCATTACGATCTCAGCGCTGTCGGTTGTGTTCGCGGCAGTATCCTATCTCGCAATGACTCCAGCAGAAGAGTCAACAGCTCAAGAAAACCCACAAGAAACGTTAACTCTTCAGATATCACAGGACGGAACAGAAGGCACTCTTACTGTTGACAGCCAGCAGTCAGCAACTGACAGCTCAAACTCAGTAAAGGGTGAACTTGAGAGTAATGAGCAGATATCTGCCCAACAAGCTGAGCCTGAAGCCATTGATAGAGATAAAGCATCCCAAGAATTAACAAAAGCAACCGATGCGATTAAAAACTTTGTCAAAAACACTACTGGTCCAAGAATTGACTGGGAAAGTGTCACCGTTGCTAAAGGCGAAAGCTTAGCCAAAATATTCAAAAAAATGGGTTTCAGCTCAAAAGATTTGCACTACATGATGCGAGCGGATGAGCAAGTTGAAATCCTAAAGAAGATTCGCCCTGGCCATAAGCTGGAATTTGCTAAAACTGATAATGGATTCTATGGCTTACGCTACCCGTTTAACTCCAGTGACACTCTTGTCATAACCAAAGCTGGCGATAAAGAGTTTGATGTTAAGCTGGATAAGAAACCCATCGAGTTCAAGCAGCGTTTCGCTACAGCAACCATTGATAGTAGCTTTTATATAGCAGGCAAAAATGCAGGCTTACCTGACGGCGTTATTATGGAACTGGCTGGCGTTTTCGAATATGACATTGATTTCGCTCTTGAGATCCGTAAAGGAGACAGCTTTTCAGTACTCTATGAAGAGAAATATATTGATGGCGAGAAAGTAGGCTACGGCAATATTCTTTCGGCAGAGTTTAACAATATGGGCGACCACTTTGCCGCAGTACGTTATACCGATACAAATAACCGTACAGCTTATTACACCCCAGAAGGTAAGGCGGTTCGTAAATCGTTCCTTCGTGCACCTTTGAAATTTAACTACGTCAGTTCAAATTTTAATCCGAAACGCTTCCACCCAATCCAAAAGCGGGTTAAGCCTCACAGAGGAACAGACTACCGAGCACCCATTGGCACTCCAGTAAGATCTGCAGGTGATGGACGCGTTGTAAAGTCAAGCTATAACCGCTTTAACGGTAACTATGTTTTCATCCAACACGGTGGCAACATTACGACTAAATATCTGCACTTCTCGAAGAGAGCCGTTAGAACGGGTGAGCGAGTGAAGCAGGGGCAAATCATTGGTTATGTCGGCTCAACCGGTATGTCACAGGCTCCTCATTTACATTATGAGTTTGTGGTTAACGGCGTGCATCGTAATCCACGCACAGTTCAGCTTCCTCAAGCAGCTCCAGTGCCAAAAACTGAGATGGCTCGATTCCAGGAACACTCAAAACCTCTGATGAAGCGCTTAGAAACAGAACGTACAACTTACTTCGCTCGATTGAATGAAGAAGAGTCTGTCGTCAATAGTGGTTCTTCAAGCAAACTACAAAAATAATATTGGTCGAACCTTTAAGTGGCACTTTATATTGGACTGATATCAGGGACCAGCGTCGATGCTATCGATGCTGTTCTCTGTGATATCAGCAGCTCATCCCGAAGGTCAATAAACCTACTGAATACCCTCAGTCTTCCGTATCCTCAGTCTCTACAAGATGAACTCCTTAAATTCGGCAAACTGCAATATCAAGGTGATAGCATTGATCAGCTTGGTCGACTTGATCACCAGGTTGGACAGTATTTCGCTGAAGCGGTAAAGCTTTTATTAGAGAACAGTCCTTGTGAAGCCAGAGATATTGTAGGTATTGGGAGTCATGGCCAAACTGTTCGCCATCGCCCTAAGGCTGATCATCCCTTTACTCTTCAAATCGGTGACGCCAATATCATCGCTGCCCAGACTGGCATTACAACCGTTGCTGATTTTAGACGTAAAGATATGGCATTCGGTGGTCAGGGAGCGCCATTTGCACCAGCCTTCCACCAGGCTTTTTTTGCTGATGAGAGTGAGTTAAGGGCCGTAGTTAATCTGGGCGGGATAGCTAATGTTACTGTACTCAGACAAGGTAAAGATACTATTGGCTTTGACACGGGTCCCGCGAACACCCTGATGGATCAGTGGATTAACAAACATCAGGGACTTGCCTATGATAAGCAGGGGCAATGGGCTTTGACCGGGAGCATCATACAGCCGCTCCTCGATGACTTATTGAGTGAGGCTTACTTTGATACACTGGCTCCGAAAAGCACTGGCTGTGAATATTTTAATCTGGATTGGCTAGAGCCCTATATAAAAGCAAGCTATGCTCCAGAAGATGTCCAAAGAACTTTGCTTGAGCTGACAGCCCTTACTGTCTACAAGGATATTACACGCTACATTTCGTTAGGTACTGTTTATATCTGCGGAGGTGGCGCCCATAACAAAGCCCTTCTTGGCCGTCTGCAAGAATTGTTACTGCCGATAAAAGTCGAAACAACAGATGTGCTGGGAATTAACCCTGACTGGGTTGAGGCTATGGCTTTTGCCTGGTTTGCTCGCCAAACCCTCAATCGTGAGACCGTAGATCTTAAGAGCATTACGGGAGCCAGAGAGAATACGATTATAGGCGGCATTTACCACCCCTGATCACCTTCCTGCTGTAAAATTGCTTATTTAATGCACATTTGCATTAAATTTGGCATACTTGTTCAATGAAACTGCTAAATGACATCAATCAAATAAGAGGATGGGAGCGTGTATTAGAACGATCCATCAATAAGATTTTAATTGTTTTAGCAGTATGCGCCATTCCCGCAGCCCTGGCTTCAGTTAGCCGGGTCACCATTTCGGGATTCCAACCAAGCATGGTGTTACATATCGCAGTCAGCGCCAGCTTAGTATTTTTCGCTCTTCGGCGTAGGCATTTCTCCATCAAACTAAAACTCAACTATCTATTACTGCTATCACTATTGATTTCCACATTTGGCGTATACAACTGGGGGTTGATGGGCAATGGTTTTATATGGTCAGTATTGGGAATTATTTTTATTACTCTGTACTATGGCAGTAAATTTGGGGCCATATCCGCAGTCCTGTTTTGTCTCTACTGCACTATCATTGGAGTCCTATATATTACTGGTAAACTGCAGCTTGCCGTAGAGCCTGGGAGCTATGTAACATCCATAGCTGGATGGGCAACCGCAATTATAGGAGCTTTACTTCCTTTATCACTGACCGTACTCGTAGTGGGTACACTCTATAACAGCGCTAGAAGTATGCTTCAAAAATTAGAAAAGCAGCAAATTGAGATAACCATTCTTGCGGAACAGGACAGCCTCACCGGCTTATATAACACCCGTGTTTTTCAACAGCTGATTGAGCAGGCAATGGAGCGCTCAAAACGCCATGACTCCTGGGTATACTTGATTAATATTGACTTGAATTCATTCAAGCAGGTAAACGATAACTATGGACACCATGCAGGAGATCAGATTCTCAAGCATGTCGCAAACCAGTTACTCAGCATCACTCGAGGGGGAGATACTTTATGTCGCGTTGGTGGCGATGAGTTTTTGATTTTACTGGAACATCCTAAACGATACTCCTCTCTGGAAATCATCCACTTAATTAAACGTTTAAAGCAAGCAGTCTCTTTCCCGTATGAATATGACGGAACCACTTTGAAAGTAAGCTGCAGTGCAGGATATGCAGAATATAATGCATTACACACACCTTATCTCGTAACCAAAGATGATATTTTAAAGGAAGCGGATCGGAAAATGTTTGAGGATAAAAAGAGTGCGCGCACTCAGCAGGCAAGCTAAGTACGCTACTTTTTATATTGAGAATGAAGAACCACAACCACAGGTAGTCTTTGCCTGTGGATTATTAATGATAAAACGGGATCCCTGCAACCCTTCGGTATAATCCACCTCAGAGCCCATTAGATACTGAAAGCTTAGCGAGTCGATCAGGATTTTAACGCCATCCTGCTCAATTGCCATATCATTTTCTTTCTGCTCTTCATCAAATGTGAAGCCATACTGAAAGCCTGAGCAGCCACCACCTGTGACAAACACACGCAATTTCAAGTCCTGGTTTTCTTCTTCCTGAATCAACTGTTGGACTTTTTTGCTTGCAGCTTCCGTTACGGTAATTGACATACAGTCACCTATTTAATCGAACACCCTATTATTATACCCGAAGATGGGGGGCAGTTCGCAATATATCAAGTCCAGACTTATGCTTTTGCTGGCTCAGCTTCCACTGACTGTTGTTCGTTTTCAGCCTGTGGTTCTTGCATTTCCTTATTCTGAGACTCTTCTGACTTATGTTCGAGAGCCTTAGGATCACCAACAACGACCATTTTGCCGTTTACTTCTGCACCGGCATTCATCTCTATAACTTTGTAGTACAGGTCGCCATTGATTTTAGCGCCAGGCTTTAGATCTATTTTCTCTGTGACGTATACATCACCGTCCACCTGACCAAAAATAACTGCATAAGGCGTTGAAATATTGCCTTTAATTTTGCCATGTACTCCAATAGATAAGACAGACTGCTTGTCTGTATCACCTTTCACTTCACCGGTAATTTCACCATCCACAAATAGTGCACCGGAGAAGGTTAAATCTCCATTAATGCAGGTTCCATCAGCAATTAACGTATCCACATTATTAGATTTACGTTTGTTCTTTCGCATTCGTTACATCAACCTCATTGCTTGAATTAATAGGTTTCCAGGTAAAGTCCTGAAGAACCGACTGCGCATTTCGCCCCGCTGTGGCCACGACGACTCTGATAAAACTTGGTTTGAAACCATCCGGCACTTCAAAGCTTCCGGTATGGCTCGACACATAAGTAAAATCAAATTTACCGTTCTGACTGTCAGTCCCATTCAGGGCATCAAAGTCATAGCTTTTTCTCTCCCCAGCTTCCTCGCCAACTATAGAGATTTTGATATTTCCTTTAAGGCTATCACTTTGTCGCTTGGCCTGAATTAGCATCAAGCGGTATTGAAATACATTAGATTGTGCTTCTTCCCAGTACATACTGGCGATTTGCAGACCCGAGTCTACCGCATCGGGATCAAAAATTCTTTGCAACGCTTCGCGCTCTTTTTCTAAACCTCGTTTTTGCCGATGCAGCTTGTCTAGCTCAGTTTTAAGTTGCTGAGTAATTTCGTGCTCTATCTGGTACTGTTGTTGCCAGTGGGTTTGACCGGCCTCAGCCTCTGTCAAACGTTCTTGCAATTCGTCAAAGCGTTCCTGGACAGTCACTGACATGCCATGCTGGCGCTTGTTCAACCAGTAGCCAAAGATCATTGCAGCAACTAATAAAAATAATATGACGAGTGCCCAGGCCCAATACCAGGTGCCACTTCGCCTTTTTCGAATTATATAATCTGGTTGATTCGGATCTTTAGCCATAAATCATTGAAATCGTTTGTTCTTTGAGTCACACTTTCTTATTATGTAAGTCGTTGATGACATTGGCTAATATTACTACCAAAGTCGGTACTTCTGTCGCATTAAAACAGAATTTGTAGCCGAAGGGAACAGAAGTATTCACAATACAGAGTGACGAATGACACTGATTGACCGCCTTAGATTACGCCTTGGAGGCTTTGATGCGCTTGCATTGATGGCCGTTATTGGTTTGATCTGCGGTATTTTGGCCGGTGGTTCCAACATTCTTTTTCGCTATTTCACTGAAAGTTCCTACGTTCTTTGGGCAACCGATCAGTCCGGTACCAATGACTTCGAAAATGCCAGCTGGTTACTGAAATTACTCCTTCCATCTATAGGTGGCTTAATAGTGGGCCTACTGCTACAGCAGTTAAACCCAGAGACACGACGAGTCGGTGTATCGCACGTACTGGAGCGCATGGCTTACCACCAAGGACATTTACCACCGAAAAATGCCATTGTTCAGTTTTTTATCGGTGGATTAACAATTGCCTCGGGTCAATCCGTAGGTCGTGAAGGCCCCGGGATACATCTCGGCTCAGCCACCGGCAGTTACATTGGCCAGAAAATTAAACTGCCAAATAACAGTATTCGCATTCTGGTTGGCTGTGGTTGCGCAGCGGCTATCTCCGCAAACTTCAACACTCCCTTGGCCGGCGTCATCTTTGCCATGGAAGTGGTGATGATGGAATATGCTGTGGCCAGCTTTATTCCGATCATCTTGGCGTCGGTTTCAGGCGCCGTAATGAGTCGCATCTTTTTTGGCTCAGATCCCTCTTTCAGCGTCCCATCGGCAATGGACGTACAGTCTCTATGGGAGATGCCCTACTTTTTGCTGCTAGGTTTCATCAGTGGAATCGTTGCCAGCTTATTTATCTATTTCACTAGCCAGGTACGCAAACATTCGCGAGACTGGCCCGTCTGGATAAAGACCACTGTTGCTGGAACCAGCGTTGGCATTATCGCTTTAGGCGTTCCAGAAGTTATGGGTATTGGCTATGACACTGTTAATGCTTCGTTACACGGCGAACTGCTGCTCTCAATATTAGCACTGAGTCTTGCCGGAAAATTTTTGGCGACCATAATCTGCTCCGGGTTATCATTACCGGGGGAGTACTAGGCCCTACTCTATTTATGGGCGCCATGCTTGGTGGCGCTATGGGAAATCTGGGTGGCGAAGTATTCCCAGATCACGCTAGCTACGAAGGCTTTTATGCCATCATCGGCATGGCAACGCTGATGGGTGCGGTTCTTCAAGCTCCCCTGGCTGCACTGATGGCTTTACTAGAACTAACCAATAATCCCAATATTCTCTTGCCGGGGATGTTTTCAATCGTAATCAGCAACCTGGTCGTAAGTCAGCTGTTTAAACGTGAGTCCTACTGGGAAACTCAAATGACCGATCGTGGAATGCGGCTTAAAGTCAGCCCAATGAAGCAGGTTTTGCGTAGTATTGGTGTTGCAGGGGTTATGACTCGCAGTATCACCTATTTAAAAACTAAGGCTACAGCTCAAGAAATCTCAATTGCATTACAAGAAAAACCCCGTTGGATTTTGATCAAAAATGATCAGGAGGAAGTTATTTCTCTAATGGTTGCGAGTGACCTGGGTCGATACCTTATTGAAAAAGAAGAACAGACAGAAAAGAAAAGTGCTAAAAAGAAAACTCCGTCGGAAGAGTTTTCAGAGGAAATGGAAGAACAAAGCCAGCAGGTTGACAGTGAACCAGATGTCATTAACCTGATGGACATTCCAGCTAATCGCCAGGAGCTGGTAGCCATCGACTTACAGGCAACGCTGGAAGAAGCCTACGATAAGATGGAACAACGTAAAATTTCAGCGGCTTATGTCTATCGCATCACACATAATAAAGAAGAGCGTATTTACGGTATTATTACCCGAGATATGATTACAGATCAGTATATTTTCTCAAAAACACAGGTTGGTTAACGCATGCAGTGGGTCAAAACATTTCATTTATTTTTTATGGTTGCCTGGTTCGCTGGAATTTTTTATTTGCCCAGAATCTTTGTGAATCTCGCCCAGACCGAAAATGATGGAGCCTTCAACCAACTGAATATTATGGCGCGTAAATTGTATCGTTTCATCACTCCCTTTATGGTTCTGACAGTGATCTTCGGTCTATGGCTAGCCTCCTATAATTGGGAATATTATCTGAAAGCGGGATGGTTCCACGCAAAAATGGCCTTAATCATCCTTCTCATCATTTACCACTTTGTTTGCGGTATGTATCAGAAACAATTTGCCGATGGACGCTGTAACAAAAGCCATACTTATTTCCGTGTATTCAATGAACTTCCTGTACTCATTTTGCTTGGCGCCATTATTCTGGCTGTAGTGAAGCCGTTTTAATTACAGGTTCTCTTAAACCATTAACCAAAGTTACTAATACAAAACTTAATAACATCAACAGGTACCAGGACGATAGTTTAGCCAGCGGCACCATTTCCCAGCCCTGGCTCTGATTAGGATAGATCCAGATATTGGCGAAGGTCGCGATATTCTCCGCAAACCAGATAAAAAGAGAGACCAGAAACCAGCCAAACAACAAAGGCATGCTTCTGTGTGTTTTAATCACCTTAAAATGGATTCGCGTGCTGTGAAATAGAGCAGCTGCCAAGCCTAATAATAGCCAGCGAAAATCCCATATAAAATGATGGGAGAAGAAGTTGATATAAACCCCGACCACCAGTAAAACCGTTAAGGATACCTTGGGATAATTCGAATAGCGGAAATCAAAAATCCGCCATACGCGTGCCAGATAACTCCCCACAGCACTGTACATAAAACCGGTAAAGAGAGGAACGTTTTGAATACCAAAAATAAACTCTTCGGGATAGTGCCACGACTGGATAGCATCGGAGGTCTTAAAAAGTTCCATGACTGTTGCCACAACATGGAAAACAATAATAACCAGCGCTTCTTTGAAGGTTTCGAGTTTAAAGGCTAACAGTAGAAGCTGAAAAACGATGGCGGCTATAAATATAAAGTCGTAACGGTGCAGACTTTCCATTGGATACCAGTAGTGGGTCACCACCATGACCAATAATAAAAATCCGCCAAAGATACAGGCATAGGCCTGCTTAAGGCCGAACAGAATAAATTCGTATAAAAACTCTCTATACCGTTCCATGATGTTATTTAGTCAACTTTTATTTTAAATCATACTAAACAACAATTATGGCAAAGTCATAAATAAATCGAGAACAATTATGCCGATCAGGATTTATCGCGAGGCACGAACTCCAGCACTGTTGCGTTAATGCAATATCTCGGCTGCCCGTTAGGACCATCATCAAAAACATGTCCCAAATGAATTCCAGAAGACTTGGATCGGATTTCAGTCCGCTTCAGGCCAAAGGCATTGTCTTCGTGGTAGGTGACAGAGCCATCGACAGGTTTAGTAAACGATAACCAACCGGTTCCTGAATTAAACCTGTCTTTAGTATCGAAAAGCGGTTGTCCACTGAGTTTATCGATAAACACACCGGGTGGCGTATCCTTAAAGATATCGTATTCTTTACAGAAGCGACTGTCGGTGCCCTGCTGAAACGCGACATCGTATGCCTCGCTATCGCCTAACTTAAACTTACCTAATACCGCATAAAACTCTTGTGGCGTTAAATAACCCTGATGACCAAATACCTCTTCACCATCCTGTAAAAACAAAATGGTTGGCGTGGCCCAGGTTTCTGTTTCTATTTTTAAGCCATCAAGCTGGCTTCCAAAACGCCAGGTTACAGGAATAGTTCCTTTATAATCATTGGTCACGTTTTCCTTAAACTTTTCGCAATAAGGGCAGAAGGACTGCGGCTCAATAACGACAATCTGCTTGCCTTGCTGTAACGCGCTATTATCCACCTGAGGAGCCTTATCCTTTTCATTAAAGACAACGCCGGTGGAATGATCGGGACAATAGCCATTGGGATTTTTTACCAAATAATCCTGGTGGTACTCTTCGGCTGGATGGAATTGATCTAACGGCTTTATGATAGTCGCAATCTCCCCATATCCAGCATCTTTCATTAAGACCTGATATTCCGCTTTAACACGTTGCGCAATATCCTGTTGTTCAGGTGAATTGGTAAGAATTGTTGAGCGGTACTGCGTACCGATGTCATTGCCCTGACGATTAACCTGAGTAGGGTCATGTCCTTCAAAATAGTTTTGCAGAATAGCTTCCAGACTGACCTGGTTCTTATTAAAGGTAACTTTAACTACTTCCGCATAGTTATTTGGATCCATGCGGTATTGTGGCTTAATAATTTCACGGTATTTTGGCTCTATACCACGTCCATCGGCATAACCTGATACTGCATCCATCACGCCGGGAATCGCTGCATAACGCTTTTCCGCACCCCAGAAGCATCCAGCACCAAGAACAATCGAATCAATGTGCTGAGTCACCTGCGATTTTTTATCGCTGCTATCAAGGACTTTGCCGAGCTGAGCACTGTCAACGGCTCTCTGTTGGGGATTCTGAGAAAGAAAGGCTAAGTACACTAACCCCAGGGCCAGTGAACCCAAAGCAATTGTCTTGTATATCAATTTCACCATAACACCTGCTATCAATTAACTAATACAATTATTAGGCTTACGGTGTATAGATGATGTGAAGGCTGAAATGTTACAAAATCAGCCTGGCGAAATTATTCTTTGACTAATATCACAGCCGTTCCAAAGACTAAGAGCTCTGCAGCAGAGCTGGCAACCATGGAGGTAGAGAAACGCGCACCGATGACAGCATTGGCACCTAACGTTCTGGCTTCATCTAGCATACGGTCAATTGCCTGCTCACGGCTTTCTGCCATCAATTTGGTGTACTCGCTGACCTCACCACCGACGATATTTCGTAATCCGGCCAATATGTCTCGGCCGACGTGGCGAGCCCTGACTGTATTTCCTCGTACCAGCCCTAAAACTTTTTCTACTTTATACCCCGGGACTTCTTCTAAAGTGTAAAGCTCAATATCATGGCTCATAGTTTCACATTCCTGTATTTATCTGTTTTTCTGGCAATTAATCTTTGTCTTAAAACGCTGATGAATAATGATAAGACGCCAACTTCTATTAATAACACGCCAATTTTTACCCAGGTAACTATTCCAGGTTCCGTGTAAAAAACGAATAGCTGCCAGATCATAAAACCGAGCAGGCCGATAGTTAGACACAGCCAACCAATAACACCGAACAGTTTCGACGTAGGCTCGTTCATTAACGCTTCTATCTTGCTTTCTTCACATTCCGGGTAACTTAGCTGCCCCATTTCCTGTCGAATAGCGATCAGATCATCATAAATTTTTCGGCAGCTGTCGCACTCTTTCAGATGTAACCTGACCTTCTGCGATTTTTGTTGAGTGAGCTCGTTATCAATATAGCCGCTCACTAGCTCTTGAATATGTTCACATTGATTCATCACTTACCTCGTCTCAAATGATGTATCTTTGGATTTATCACTTAGAGCTTCCCGTAACGCCAATCTCGCCCGGTGAAGTCGTGACATGACGGTACCTTTGGGTACCGATAATATTTCCGCGATATCATCATAGCTATGGCCATGATAATCTCGCAACACCACCAGTTCTCGGTGATGTACAGGGAGCGTTTGTAATGCGCTTCTCAAGCGTTGCCTGATCTGCTCTCGCTCAAGCTGAACTTCTGGCGATATGGAGTCTGATGGCTCCAAAAGTGCACCCGTTTCATCTAAAGAAGTTTCTCGCGACTGCTGTCGGATTCGATCAATGGAAGCATTCCTGACCACCCGGTAGAGCCACTTCTGAAGGTCAACACCACCTTTCGGTGCCTTGGGATGAGATAGAACCTTTTCGATACTGGCCTGTACCACATCCTCAGCCTCAGACTGATTACCCAGTAGCTGCAACGCAAAAACCAGACTTTTACGGCCTAGCTCTTCAAGAAAAGGCGCATCAAGTTGTAAGCTGACCTGGGACAAATAAAACTCCTTTAAACCACATAAAAACAACCGCTGTATTGATATAACGAGGAAATCTTTTTTTTATTCCATTCAATGTTCTACTTTTGATCTGACTAGTTATAGCATGATACAACCAAAAGCTATATTCTAAGCCGCTATTCATATCTTGTAACAGATGCTTATCACGGGGAAATTGAAGATAACCCCATTCGCAACTATACTCCCTACGACATAATTAATTGAACTATCGACAGGGAAGACACTATGAATATAATCAAGGACCTTGGCAAAGGACTCTATACGTTACTCTTTATTGCACCATTGTTCTGGATCATCCCAGCACTGATAGAAGGTATACAACACTTTGTTGAAGTTCAATTAGGCATGTTTACCCTTGGTGATTCGGTTGAACCAGGAACAGAAACCGTCATTAGGCTCGCTTTTGGTTTCTTAAAAGTCCTAGGTATCATCGTGCCATCACTGTTGATTCTGAAACTCTCCGCTCAGCACTGGGATAAGAGTAAGCTTTTCCCGCTCACTACTTTCGAGAGAAACTTGATATTGGTGACTGCGGTTCTCGTACTGGCGGCTCTTATTTTCGTAACTTACTTCGGGGCTAGCTTTACAGCATGGTTAAGTACCAAAACTGATATCCCGGCCAGTATCGCCCCCTTTATCCCCTTACTCGTTTTACTCTTACCGATGTTTTTATTCAGAGATAGACTGGTAAAAGGTCTTCTAAAGCTTTGCGGGGTTCATCTTGAAGGGGAACTCTCTCCAAAATCGTATCTGTTTGAACTACTGTATACCGCTTTCCCAATCCTACTCGTTGGAGCACCGATGGTTCTTCACTATAAACTCAATGGTTGGGCCATGGGCACACAAGGCTGGGAATTATTTGGTTTATTATCCGCGGACTCGGTATTAGTCGGCTTGATGGCATTACTTATCGGCCTATCGTTCCGACTCGCCGTTACCTGCGTGTACTCAAAAGAATTAAAAAAGCCTTAAAAGTATTAACATGTGAATGGCTAATAGTGGTTATTCACATGCCTAAATTGACAACTCATATGTGTAGCGTTTCAATGGTTTCATCATCAAGCCAACATAGGCAGAACTTACGCTGATAAACCATGAGCAACAATAATCAATATACACCTCCAAAAGTGTGGGAATGGAACCCTGGTAATGGTGGCGAGTGGGCCAGTATTAATCGTCCGACAGCTGGAGCCAGGCATGAGCACAAGCTCCCTGTGGGTAAGCATCCATTACAACTATATTCACTTGCGACGCCAAACGGTCAGAAAGTAACGATCATGCTGGAAGAACTCTTGGCTTCCGGTCATAAGGATGCCGAGTATGACGCACATCTGATAGATATTAGCGAAGGTGATCAGTTCGGCAGTGACTTTGTCGACATTAACCCCAACTCCAAGATTCCAGCATTAATGGATCATGCTCCAGCAAGCGGTCAGTCGACACAGCGAGTCTTTGAATCCGGTGCCATTCTGCTCTATCTGGCAGAAAAATTTGACGATCTGTTGCCGAAAGACAGTGCTAAACGCACCGAGGCACTATCATGGCTATTCTGGCAAATGGGTAGCGGGCCTTACGTCGGTGGCGGATTCGGCCATTTCTATAAATACGCACCGGAGCCTATCGAGTATGCGATTGATCGATTTACCATGGAAACCAAACGTCAGCTGGATGTGCTGGATAAGCACCTTGCCGATAATGACTTCATGGCAGGTGATGAATATTCTATAGCGGATATAGCTATCTGGCCCTGGTACGGCAATCTGGTACTGGGGAATGTCTACGACGCTGTTGAGTTTTTACAGGCTGAGTCCTATAAGAATTTACTGCGCTGGGCCAGGCAGATAGGTGACAGAGAAGCTGTGAAGCGAGGTCGTCTGGTTAACCGAACCTGGGGTGATGAAGATGAGCAACTACGAGAGCGTCACGACAGTTCGGATATCGATAAGGTTATAAAATAATGTCTTCCAATAAAAAAGCCTCCGTCATGGAGGCTTTTTTCATAGAGAACCGATTAAATTAAAGACTCTTTTTTAACTCATCAGTCATTAACTCAAAGTCTTCCTTGCCCACACCACAGTCCGGACAATACCAGTCATCTGGAACATCTTCCCAGCGCGTACCGGGTGCAATACCGTCTTCTTCCCATCCCTGCTCTTCATCATAAATAAAATCACAGACTAAACAACGATACTTTCTATATTCCACATTGACCTCTAAATTTCGTACGTTCACCAATTTCGCGCCCATTTTAAGCATTTCTGAGCGAATTTCCACTTTCAGCGCATCAAATTTGACAACATCTCTGATTGTTCGTGTTAGAATTGCGTCCCAAGTAGCTTAGTAATAAGATTTGGACTAACGAATGGTATTTCAAGGGCAACACATACTTTCCATTGATCAACTGGACCGCGATGCGGTTGAGCGTATTATCCAGGTTGCCGATGATATGACGCCCTACGCCACTCGTGTTAAGTGCTGCAACGTGCTTGACGGAGCCATATTGGCCAATCTTTTCTTTGAACCCAGCACGCGAACCCGAATCAGCTTTGGTACGGCTTTCAACCTCCTTGGAGGCCATGTTCGCGAAACAGTAGGAATGACGACTTCCTCTTTGTCAAAAGGCGAATCCCTATATGATACAGCCCGCGTCACTGCGAACTATGCCGACGTTATTGCGGTTAGACACCCGGAAATTGGTTCGGTAGCTGATTTTGCACGAGGCAGCAATGTTCCTGTCATCAATGGCGGTGACGGTGCCAATGAGCACCCGACCCAGGCACTGCTTGACCTATACACTATTCATAATGAACTGGAAGCACTGGGTAAGGACAAGGGCACTATCAAAATTGCCATGATTGGCGACCTGAAGAACGGTAGAACGGTACATTCGCTAACCAGACTGCTTTGCCTTTTCCCGAATATTCAGTTCACCTTTATCTCACCACAAGCCTTGGCTATGCCAGATAAGGTGCTGGAGGCGTGTGATAATGCTGGTCTTAACTACAGTATTTCAGAGGACTTCCATTACGGTTTGAAAAACCAGGATGTCATCTACTTAACGCGGGTCCAGGAAGAGCGCTTTACCACACAGGAAGAAGCTAATTTGTACCGAGGTAAATACTGCCTGAACCAAAGCTTATATCAACAGTATTGCGCGAAGGATACCATTATCATGCATCCGCTACCGCGTGACTCTCGCCCGGAAGCAAACGAGCTGAGTGAAGACATGAACGACAATCCAAACTTAGCAATTTTCCGCCAGACGCATTACGGAGTAAAAGTCCGTATGGCACTTTTTGCTCTAGTACTTGGAGTTGAAGATAAGCTATCTCAATTTGAAAAGCCGATGAACTGGTACTCACCACGTCATTCTTAATCGACCATCGGTAACCATTCTCCTAATTTTAGAAGTGTGACCATTATGACTATTTCTGAACAACTTTATACTCGAGCTCAGGAACATATTCCTGGCGGTGTGAACTCTCCTGTCAGAGCCTTTACTGGAGTGGGTGGCACCCCTGTTTTCATAAAGTCAGCTGACGGTGCTTACTTTACTTCAGCCGATAACAAGCAATATTTGGATTATGTCGGATCCTGGGGACCCATGATACTGGGTCATAATAACCCTGCTGTATTAGAAGCAGTCATTGATGCAGCCAAACGCGGCCTTAGTTATGGTGCACCAACAGAGATTGAAGCCGAGATGGCGGAGAAGATCTGTGAGCTCATTCCATCCATCGATATGGTTCGCATGGTTAACTCAGGTACCGAAGCGACAATGAGTGCGATCCGGTTAGCAAGGGGGTACACGGGTAAAGATAAGCTGATTAAATTTGAAGGGTGCTATCACGGCCATGCTGACTGCCTACTGGTAAAAGCAGGCTCCGGTGCCTTAACCCTTGGCGAACCGACCTCCCCGGGTGTGCCTGCCGACTTTGCGAAACATACACTGACAGCTGAGTTTAATAATTTAGACAGTGTCGAGGAGCTTTTAAAAGCTAATAAAGACGATGTCGCCTGTATTATTGTAGAACCTATCGCGGGCAACATGAACTGCATACCTCCAGCAGAAGGATTCCTCGAAGGACTTCGCTCTTTATGTGATCAGTATGGTGCCGTATTAATTTTTGATGAGGTCATGACTGGTTTTCGCATGGGAGTAGATGGTGCTCAGGGCTACTACAAGGTCCAGCCGGATCTAACGACGCTGGGTAAAGTTATTGGCGGCGGCATGCCGGTCGGTGCTTTTGGTGGTAAAAAAGAGATCATGGACCACCTGGCTCCAGTTGGCCCGGTCTATCAGGCAGGAACCTTATCCGGTAATCCAGTTGCCATGGCTGCAGGTCTAACCGCATTGAATGAACTGTCTAAGCCAGGCTTTTACGAGCCGTTGTTCGCTTACACAGAAGCACTGGTTATAGGTATGCGAGAGATTGCTGATCAGAAAGGCATACCATTTACCACCAACCATGTAGGATCCATGTTCGGTTTCTTCTTTAACGATGCTGAGACTGTAACTAACTTTAAGCAGGTAACTAACGGTGATATGGACCGATTCAAAAAGTTCTATCACGCTATGCTGGATCAAGGAGTCTATTTATCACCCTCAGCCTTTGAAGCTGGCTTTGTATCAGCAGCTCACGGTGATAAAGAGCTTAAGCTAACGCTGGAAGCGTTTGAGCAAGCTTTAACGAAGTAATTTCACATATTTTTTGATATATTGGGCCTGAGGCACTTTAGAATCCTTAGCTTATAACATATAAGGAAAAGCTGAAGTAATGAGCTTAGGCCCATTTTTTAAAAGTAAACGCTCCATCCTTTTCTGGATAGCTCTTATCAGTGCTGTTCTCTCCATCTTTTTTTATCAAAAATACAGTCAACTTGATTCCCATTACAGTATTTTGCCTCAGCCGGGTAAAACGCCGTCCTATGCAGAAGACACTAATCGTTTACTCTTGAAACGACAGCACCCTGAGGGGTTTTTCGTCAATAATCCAGACCTGTTTGCAGAGCCATCTGTGCTTAACTTAGAGAGTCTGAGGCTTTCCCGATATGCAGTGGACACTTTAAATCTGCTTGGTGCTTTGGATAACATTGATCGAGAAAACTTAATCCAGTTTGTTCTGAAAAATCACAAGGCTCCGAGCAATGCAATTGGAAACTTAAAAGGCTTTTCTGCATTACCTAATAGCATCGTTAATATTCGAGCAACCATGGATTCGGTAATGATCTTAAAGCAGCTAAATGCACTCGACCGAGTTGACACCGATGCCATTGCAAACCTTATCTTGGCTTATCAAAATGAAGATGGTGGCTTCTGGGATCCCGGCTATTCGGAGTTTGGGCAAAGGTCGACTGTACAGGCGACATCTTTTGCTATCAGGACTTTGCTCCATCTGGATAAGATAAAGTTATTGAATAAGTAACAACAGCAGCAAATCAATCAATTCATACAAAGCTCCTGGTCTAAGGATGTAAAAGCTTTCTCTCACCTCCCCGGCCAGCCAGCAAACAGTAGTTACGATAACTATAGAGCCTGGATTAGTGTTCACTACCTTCCTCTAAACCAGGAAACTCCTGAAAAGGTTGCCGAGATTCTTCATCTACCAGAAATGATAAACACGCTAAATACGACTTTCCTAACCAACGATAAGGTATACAGCGAGCGTGGTGAGTCTCAGATAAACTCTCTAAAAGCTTCATACCTGACAGTACGCATGTTTAGTGAGCTTGGAAAGCTGGATGCCATTCCATCGTGGGAAATTGTACAATTTATAAAAAATTATAGAGACTTAAACGGTGGTTTTTCCGGCGATATCTATTCTGTCTACTCCGTGGTTAAAACTTTAACCTTTCTGTCACCCACCCATACCTCATCCAAACTGGTAACTTATCGACTATTAACTTACGTCACTCTGATTCTTACACTGGTATCCCTAGGTTTTCTATTTGTCATTCGCGGCAAAGTGCAAAAAATCAAACAGACGGCTCTGGAGCGAAAAGCTCAAACTGATCGATTAACTGGATTGCATAATCGTGAATTCCTGGAACAACGTTACGTTAACTATCAAAGTGGAAAGGCGCATATTGCCCTTCTATTACTGGATGTCGATCATTTTAAGAGTATCAACGATAACTACGGCCATCTGGCAGGTGATGAGGTCCTCATCGAGCTGGCCAAGCTACTAAGTGATAATATTAGAAAAACCGATACTCTAGCCCGCTGGGGAGGTGAGGAATTTGCCGTTCTCTGTCCCGCAACCGATCCAGAGCATGCCAATATTTTTGCAGAGAAGCTACGCAGTATGGTCGCCAGCCATTCCTTTTCAAAGCCCGAAACCATCACCTGCAGTATAGGACTTTCCTGCTCTCACCATAACGAACCTTTAAAAAGCTTATTTGCGCGTGCGGATAAAGCGCTATACGAATCTAAAAATAGTGGTCGTAATAAAGTGACCTATCTCTAAATATTTTGACCATTTCCGTCATGCCATAAATATGCTTAAATATTCCTTTTAGGCAACAAAAAGAAATACTATGAATTTATCGCTAATTGGAAAAACCGCACTGGTTTGCGGCTCTAGCCAAGGTATGGGCAAAGCTATCGCTAAACAGCTATCAGAGCAGGGAGCCAATGTTGTGCTATTGGCCCGAAACAAAGAAAAACTAGAAGCGGTACATAAAGAACTGGATCACTCACAAGGTCAGGACCACCATATTTTAGTGGCAGACTTCACCAAGCCAGAACAGGTTAAAGACGCGGTAGAGGGCTTTTTAAAGACTCCAGAGGCAGCCATACATATTCTGGTTAATAACACCGGTGGACCAGCTCCCGGTCCGGCAAATAGCGCTAATACCGAAGATTTCCTGGCAGCATTCCAGCAGCATCTGGTTTGTAACCATGAGCTAATGAAATTAGCTTTGCCAAGTATGAAAGAAGACCACTTTGGTCGCATCATTAACGTCATCTCTACCTCAGTAAAACAACCATTAAACGGATTAGGTGTTTCCAATACTGTCCGAGGTGCTGTTGCTAACTGGGCTAAAACGTTAGCTAATGAACTGGGTGAATTTAATATTACGGTAAACAATGTTTTACCGGGAGCTACTAATACCGTTCGATTAGAAGCGATTATCCAGAATAAAGCGGAGAAGAAAGGTGTTTCCATTGAAGAAATGGAGCAGGAAGAAAAATCGATTATACCAATGAAGCGCTTTGGCACAGCACAAGAGTTTGCTAACGCTGTGGGCTTTTTAGCGTCTCCAGCGGCAGGCTACATTACAGGTATCAACTTGCCGGTAGACGGTGGACGAACCAGCTGTCTATAGATTAGCAAGGATCTCACCATGCAGTTAATTAAAAACTATATAGCTGGCGAACTTAAAGAGCCTGCGAAGAAAAAGTATCTGGACAACGTAGAGCCAGCAACTGGTCAGGTCTACAGCCAAATCCCAAATTCCACCGCGGAAGATTTAGAGCTGGCAGTCGAAGCTGCTGAAAAAGTTCAGCCGTCATGGGCCGGCCTTTCTCTGGAGAAGCGTGCTGAAATCTTAATGAAGGTTGCTGATGCGATTGACGATCACTCCAATGAGTTAGCCAAAGCGGAAGCCATCGATAATGGGAAACCTTTTAGCCTGGCTAAAGCCGTTGATATTTATCGCGCCTCTGCCAACATTCGTTTTTTCGCACAGGCCATAACCCAGTTTTCCAGTGAAAGCCATGCTATGGGTGACGAAGCCATCAACTACACGCTCCGAGATCCTGTCGGTGTAGTCGGCTGTATCTCTCCCTGGAACCTGCCATTGTATTTATTCACCTGGAAAATCGCTCCGGCTTTAGCCGCGGGTAATGCGGTAATTGCAAAACCGTCAGAAGTAACGCCGATGACAGCTTTCCTATTGTCCAAAATCTGTATTGAAGCAGGCTTGCCAGCTGGTGTACTCAATATACTGCATGGTGATGGTCCATCTATCGGAGATCCACTTACGACTCATCCAAAAATCAAGGCCATCAGCTTTACCGGGGGCACTTCTACTGGCGCTCACATCAGTAAAGTTACTGCCGGTATGTTTAAAAAGTTGTCCTTGGAACTTGGCGGTAAAAATCCAACCCTGGTATTTGCCGATTGTGATTTTGAAGATACCGTAAGCAATGTTGTACGCGCAGCCTTCTCCAATCAGGGTCAAATCTGTCTTTGCGGATCACGTATTTATATTGAACGACCGATTTACGAAAAATTCAAACAGGCATTTATCCAAAAAGTACAAGCGTTGAAAGTTGGCGACCCTCTTCAAGAGGACACGCAGCATGGCGCTCTTGTATCTAAGCCTCATATGGAAAAAGTTCTCTCCTATATTGAGCTCGCTCAAGAAGAAGGCGGTAATATCCTGACCGGCGGTAAGCAGGTGACTCTTGAGGGGCGCTGCGAGAAAGGCTACTTTGTTGAGCCCACCGTCATCGAGGGTTTAGATAACGATTGTCGCACCAACCAGGAAGAAATATTTGGACCAGTCTGTACCATCATGCCGTTTGATACTGACGAAGAAGCAGTGACTCTAGCAAACGGAACACAGTACGGCCTCGCTTCGAGCATATGGACCAATGACTTAAAACGTGCTCATCGCGTAGCAAAGCAAATTGAAGCTGGTATTGTCTGGGTGAATTGCTGGTTACTGCGTGATTTAAGAACTCCCTTTGGTGGCGTCAAAAACTCAGGCGTCGGTCGTGAAGGCGGCCTGGAAGCACTGCGTTTTTTCACCGAAACGAAAAACGTCTGTATCAAATATAGTTAGTACGAGTAATTCGCCATTAGTTATAAAAAAGCCCCGATAATCGGGGCTTTTTAGTTCCTAGCTGTTACTTCTTACTCTCTACCCATTTAGCAATTTTTTCATTCAACACCGCCATGGGCACAGCACCACCAAGTAGCACTAAGTCATGAAACTCTTTGATATCAAACTTCTCGCCCAGCGCCTCTTTTGCTTTTGCACGCTGGTTAACAATGTTCAACATGCCAAGTTTATAACCCAACGCCTGTCCCGGCCAGACCATGTAACGCTCAATTTCTGAAACCACATCCGAGTGGGCTGTACCCGTAGTGCTTTCCATGTAATCAATGGCTTCTTCACGCGTCCACTTCTTGTGGTGAAGCCCAGTATCCACCACCAGACGAACCGCTCGGAATAGCTCGGCCTTCAGACGCCCTAAATCACCATACGGGTCATCCTTATACATGCCCATCTCCCAGGCAACTAACTCAGAATATAGCGCCCATCCTTCAACATAGGCATTATAGGGAGCTATACGGCGTAACATGGGCAGGCTTTCCTGTGCCATGTTAAGGGCAATCTGCCAGTGATGACCGGGGTTTGCTTCATGGTAGGTCAGTGTTTTTAGATCAAACTTGGCGTTGGCTTTCATATCACGCAGATTAATCCAATAAATGCCTGGCTCAGAGCCATCCAGTGGCGGTGGCGTGTATTGCCCACCGGGAGCCCCATCCTGACGCTCGACGGGAATGCGTCGAATTTCTACATCATAAGGTGGGATGGTCGCAAACTGTGTCTGCATGACCTGATTGATTTCATCCAGCTTTTCATTGAGGTAGTCCAATAATTTCTGACGACCTTCAGCTGAATCTTCATAGATGAAACGTTCCTCTTCGTTGAGCGCCGCCATACGCTCACCGACAGAACCTTCTTCATAGCCTTCAGACTTTAAAATGGCATCCATTTCAGTCGTAATTCTTTCGACTTCATCAAGCCCAATCTGATGAACTTCTTCTGGAGTCAGATTAGTGTCCCCTAACTGACGCACAGCATCACGATAAAACTTTGCTCCCTCAGGCTGAGCCCAGATACCTGACTCTTCTCGAGCTTGTTCCATGAGTCCTTCCATAGTCGCCGCCAAAGTTTTGTAGGCCGGGTACACAGTGTCAGCAGTCAACTTAACGGCTTCAGCCACCATGCTGTCCTTCTTTTCCTGCGGCAATTCTAATTTTGCAAGTTTGTCACGCAAGTTATTCACCAGCGCATGCTGTTCAGGCTTAGCTTTTACAAAACCGTTCAGGAAATTGAGTGCTCCTTTAACGATAACCTTAGGAGGAACCCATCCCTTTTCAGCGTCAGCCTTGACCTTAATGTTCACGCTATTGATAAAATCACCAAACTGACTTAGTCGAGCCAGATAGTCCTTGGCATTTTGTTCCGTTTTGATCGGATGGTTATTCTGTAATAAGTTGGGTACATCAATCGCCGGACCGTTGATCTGGCTGACTATGAAAGGAGTATGCCCCATCCATAAATCGATATAGCCAATATCAAAGTCGGGCTCGCCAGAATAATAGCGCGTCAGATCAGCGACGACCTTACGGTTTTCTTCGCCTTGCGCAGTATCAGATTTCAATTCCTGTAAGGTTTTTGTATGGATACGCAACGTCTCTCTAAGAGCAGCTTCGCTCTCAGGAGAAAAATCAGGAAGTTTGTCCTGGTAATAGCCCCCCGCCATCTCTTGGCTGACGCCATACATCGAAGCGTTCATAGGCCGCGCCTTAAACAGAGCGGTAGTCGCCTGATCAAAAACCGTTTCAGGCTTTATTTCTGCTTTTGTTTGCACTGGCTCGACAGTCTGAGCCACCTTCTCAGCTTCAGGAGTTTTCTCTGCTTGCTTACCCTGTGCCGACTCGTCCTGCTGACAGCCGACTACTAATAATGAAGTAGCCACCAGTAGGCTAGTGAGTGTTTTACGGAAACCATGTTCAAGTTGAGACATATACCTCTCCCCTGATTATCGAATTTTCAGTTTATCGATTATTAACAATTCATCATCAAAAGTCACACCCTGACTTTGAAACTGACTAGCCTGTACGGTTTTTTTGCCTATAATACGCTTATTATTCGCTATTAATTGAGAGCCCCTACTATGCCTTCCTTTGATATTGTCTCTGAAGTCGACAAGCACGAAATCACCAATACCGTCGATAATGCCAACCGTGAGCTGAGCACCCGTTTTGACTTCCGTGGCGTGGATGCCAGTTTTGAGCAAACCGGCGATAGCATCAAGGTTACAGCCGAGGCTGACTTCCAGGTTGACCAGATGATCGATATTTTCTATCGCTGTTGCACCAAACGTAATATCGATACCAACGCACTCGATATTTCTGACGAAGCAACGCACTCCGGTAAAACCTTTTATAAATCAGTGACTTTTAAGCAAGGTATCGAGAAAGATATCGCCAAGAAAATCGTCAAGCTGATTAAAGATTCTAAAATGAAAGTACAGGCTTCTATACAGGGTGAAGAAGTTCGAGTCACTGGCAAGAAGAGAGATGATTTACAGCAGGTCATGGCATTGGTCAGACAGGCAGAGCTTGGACAACCATTCCAGTTTAAGAATTTCAGAGATTAATCCTAGAGTATAAGGGCAGGCGTGCCAGCCTGTCCGACCTCTACCCCTTGCCTAACAAGGACTTTTCGGCTATAAAAGGGGCCATGCACTATTTCCCACACCAGAAAACATCAGGATTTATATTTGCCCACCAAGGTGGCTGCAAATGGATCCTCGATTGAGAACGCATACCTTTCTTTGCGCGGTTTGCGCGCGCCCGTAATTCCTAGTATTTTCATTATTAAATAACAGTATATTCTAGCTTTAACCGACGTTTATTACTTCATTTGAGTGAAAAGCGTTTTACCTTATTGAGTTTAAGAGTGAGCTAGTTGATTAGATAGAGGTTTATATGAGTCAGAAATTTGTTTCTTCGACCGCTCCAGAGCCAGTCGGTCTTTATCCTCATGCCCGTAGAGCAGGCAACTTATTATTTTTATCGGGTGTAGGTCCACGTCAGAAAGGCACTAAAGATATTCCGGGTGTAACCCTCGATAGTGAGGGTAATATCACAGACTACTGTATAGAAACCCAATGTCGCAGCGTTTTTGAGAACGTCCGTACTATTCTTAAAGATTCAGGTTCAAGCTGGGATCAGCTTGTCGACGTTCAGGTATTCCTGACCAATATGAAAGATGACTTTAAGACCTATAACAAAGTCTACGCTGAATACTTCGCGGACAATCAGCCCTGTCGAACTACGATCGAGATCAGCTCACTTCCAACGCCAATTGCTATCGAGCTGAAGTGCATCGCAACCATTTACGACGATTAAGGAGATCAGGATGAGTTCAGATTCAGCAACTCTGCCCCCATTTAATCTACATCAGTGGATCGAAGAGCATCGACACCTGCTAAAACCACCGGTTTGTAATAAACAGGTTTTCGAACAGGACGACTTTATCGTCATGGTTGTTGGTGGTCCAAATGGACGCCGCGACTTTCACTATGATGAAGGACCGGAGTTTTTCTACCAGCTTGAAGGTGAGATGGAGCTTCGTACTATCCAGGATGGGAAGCGAGTTAACTACCCGATTAAAGCTGGTGAAGTATTTTTATTACCGCCAAAAGTTCCACACTCACCGGTTCGGTTCAAAGACTCAATCGGCTTAGTCGTAGAGCGCAAACGCCTGCCTGATGAAAAAGACGGCCTGATGTGGTTCTGCGAGAACTGCGATAACAAGCTATACGAGGAATACTTTCCACTGACCAACGTTGAGAAAGATTTCCTGCCTGTCTTTGAGCGTTTCCTGGAAAGCGAAGAGCACAGAACCTGCAATAACTGTGGGACTGTAATGCCGAAAGAAAATAAATTGGACCTGTAGTTTATGAACCCACTAAAAATTGATATCCATACTCATATACTTCCCGAGAACTGGCCTGACTTAAAAGAGCGATATGGTTATGGGGGGTTTGTTCAGCTCGACCACCATAAATGCGGCTGCGCTCGAATGATCGTTGATGGCAAGTTCTTTAGAGAAATTGAAGAAAATTGCTGGTCGCCAGAAGTTCGCATGAAAGAGTGCGATCATCATGGTGTACACGTTCAGGTATTATCAACGGTTCCAATTATGTTCAATTATTGGGCCAAAGCCGAAGATACCCATGACCTGTCTCGTTTTCTTAACGACCATATCGCTGGGATAGTAGAAAAATACCCTAAGCGCTTTATCGGATTAGGAACACTACCAATGCAGGCTCCTGATCTTGCGGTTAAAGAGCTTGAGCGGTGTGTTAAAGAGATAGGGCTTGCCGGAGTGCAAATTGGCTCACACATTAACGACTGGAACCTCAACGATCCGGAATTAGCCGAGTTTTTTGCTGCTGCAGAAGAATTGGACGCTGCAATTTTTGTTCATCCATGGGATATGGTGGGCAAGGAAAAAATGCAAAAGTACTGGATGCCATGGCTTGTCGGTATGCCAGCTGAAACGTCCCTTGCCATAAACTCTATGATTTTTGGCGGCGTCCTGGAGCGTCACCCGAATCTTCGTGTCGCTTTTGCTCACGGTGGCGGAAGCTTCCCGGCGACAATCGGCCGTATTGAGCATGCTTACAATGTTCGCCCTGATTTAATGGCGGTAGATAACCCGCATAATCCACGTAAGTATCTTGAGCAAATTTATCTGGATACCTTGGTGCATGATAAAGGGATGCTTGATTATATTGTCAATTTGATGGGACCTGAAAAATTAGCTCTGGGTACTGACTACCCCTTCCCTCTGGGAGAGCTAGAGCCAGGTAAGTTAATCGAGTCCATGAACTATGATCGTTCTGTTGAAGATCGTCTGTTACATGGCACGGCTCTGGAATGGCTAAAATTGAATAAGCAGGACTTTATGCCATGAGTACTTTCGTCGAGTTTGATGGACGAACGTATCAGCTGGAGCTGTCTCAGGCCAGCTCCATCGCGATCCCGCTAACTTTCGATAAGAATCAACCGAATCACTTTGGAGCCAACCGAGCGGAAAAAGAAATTTTGCAGGGGAGCGATTTTGTAGGCGACACCCGCCAGGGAGGTAGCTGCAATGTCAGTAGTATTAAAATGGTGCCACATTGCAATGGAACCCATACAGAAACCGTTCACCATATTACTGATGAGCCCGTATTGATTGGCGATTCTCTGAGTAGTTCGCTAACCAGCTGCTATCTGCTATCAGTGACACCGCAGCGTGCCAGTGAAACAGACGAGCACTACCATCCTAATCTAGAGGACAGCGACCTGCTCATTACTCGACAGGCCCTGGAGCAGGAGTTATCGAGTCAGGATCTGGATCTGATGGGCGCTATTGCCGTTCGAACGCTTCCAAATACCGAAGGCAAGTGTCGACGCGAGTATGGTGAATCCCAACAGCCCCCATTTTTCTCAACCGAGGCGATCGAGTGGCTCAGCCATTCTAATATCCATCACCTTTTAGTCGACTTCCCTTCTATCGATAAGATGTTCGACCAAGGACAGTTGCATAATCATCATACCTTCTGGAATGTACCTCAAGGCACCCATCAACTGACCGACACTACGTTGCTCCACCGGACTATTACCGAAATGATTTTCGTCGACGATGATATTACCGATGGCCTGTATTGGCTCAACCTGCAGCTACCCCACTTTCAGCTGGACGCGGCACCAAGCCGCCCAGTGTTATACCCGTTAACTGACATTACTGATGACAGTGATGACTAAGTTTGGAACAAGAACATGAGTACAATTTTTAGTTTAGACCACGCAAAGGATCTGGATAACCAAGATCCCCTTAGAGAAATTCGTGAAGAATTTTCTATACCAAAACAAAGCAATGGCGAAGATGAAATTTACCTGTGCGGCAACTCTCTTGGATTACAGCCTCGCCTTGCCGCACAGTATGTGAATGATGAGTTAGGTCAGTGGCGGGCTCTGGGTGTTAAAGGCCATTTTTCCGGTGATTACCCATGGATGCCTTATCATGAGTTTTTAAGTCAGGGGTTTGCTGATCTGGTTGGTGCCAAAACCACCGAAGTCGTGAGTATGAATACACTAACAGCAAACCTACACTTTATGATGGTCAGCTTTTATCGCCCGACTAACCAACGTCATAAAATTATTATCGAAGACCATGCATTCCCTTCTGATCATTATGCTGTTGAGTCTCAAATCAAGTACCACGGCCATGATCCGAAAGAGAGCATGATTTTATTAAAGCCTCGTGATGGCGAGGAGACTCTGCGCGATGAAGATATAATTCAGGCTATCGAGGAGCACGGTGACACCACCTCTTTAATCTTATTGCCGGGAGTTCAGTACTATACCGGTCAGGTTCTGGATATGGAGTCGATTACTAAGGCCGGCCACGCCAAAGGTTGTTATGTTGGTTTCGATCTGGCTCATGCTGCGGGTAATATTCCGATGGAACTGCATCAATGGGGACCAGATTTCGCTGCATGGTGTACTTATAAATACTTAAACTCAGGCCCCGGTTCTGTTGCGGGCTGCTTTGTCCACGAACGTCACCACAAGAACAAAGAGCTTCCTCGGTTTGCTGGCTGGTGGGGACATGACAAAGAGTCGCGCTTTAAAATGGAAAACAGTTTTGTTCCAACGGAAAGTGCCGAAGCATGGCAATTATCCAACCCGCCGATTCTATCCCTGGCCTCAATACGCGGTTCTCTGGATACTGTGGCAAAAGCTGGTGGCATCCATAAGCTACGCGAAAAATCTCTGAAGCTGACAGCCTATCTTCGTCAGTTATTGGAAAGCGAACTGGCTGATGAAGTGAACATTCTGACACCGAAATCAGAAAAAGCATCTGGTGCGCAACTTTCGCTTACGATTAACTTGCACGGAACCGACGGCAAAACAATTTTTGATGCGATTGAAGCGGCAGGTGTTACCTGTGACTTCCGATATCCTAACGTGATTCGGGTTGCACCAGTTCCGCAGTACAACTCATTCGAAGACTGTTATCGTTTTGTGGTTATCCTCAAACAAGCTATCGAGGGAGCAGCATCATGAGCAGTAAAGAAGAAATTACGTTAATTGGTGCGGGTCTGGTTGGCTCACTGATGAGTATTTATTTAGGCCAACGCGGTTATCAGGTCAACGTCTATGAAAAGCTTCCTGATATTCGCAAGACAACGATTCCTGCAGGTCGCTCAATAAACCTTGCTCTAGCTAACCGCGGTATTCGAGCAC
Source organism: Kangiella sediminilitoris (assembly GCF_001708405.1). Taxonomy (NCBI): domain Bacteria; kingdom Pseudomonadati; phylum Pseudomonadota; class Gammaproteobacteria; order Kangiellales; family Kangiellaceae; genus Kangiella; species Kangiella sediminilitoris. Next base: position 2,197,570 of record NZ_CP012418.1, read on the forward strand.
TGGAACAGGTTGGGATCATAGACAAGGTTAATGAGTTACTGATTCCGATGAAAGGACGTATGTTGCATGATGTAAATGGTGAATTAACGCTGCAACCCTACGGCCGTAAGCCAGAAGAAGTTATTTACTCGGTTTCACGTGCAGGGCTGGTCAGTTTATTGCGTGACGAAGCAGAGTCTACAGGTAACGTGACGTTCTGCTTTGAGCAGGGATTGACCGACATCGATCCAGATAACAAGACGTTTAGTATTAAACATACTCAGACTAATAATATTCAGACACTAGATTACGATATATTGTTAGGAGCAGACGGAGCCGGCTCTCAAACTCGTCAGGTACTAGAAAAGCTAGGTGTTGACGGATTCTCTTCAGAACTGCTCGAACATTCCTACAAAGAATTAACCATCCCAGCAGGAACTGCTGACGCTCCATTCCAGATCGAAAAGGAAGCACTACATATTTGGCCTCGAGGGGGTTATATGCTCATTGCCCTACCCAACCTTGACGGATCATTTACTGTAACCCTGTTTATGCCTAACGAAGGGCCTGTCAGCTTCGAAGCCTTCAAGAGTAAAGAAGAGGTTGAGGCATTCTTTAAAGAGCAGTTTTCTGATGTTCTGGAGTTAATTCCGAGCCTGGCTCAGGACTACTTCAATAATCCTACTGGGATATTGGGAACCGTCCGCTCAAAGAATTGGTCTTATAAAGACATTCTATTGTTCGGTGATGCTTCTCATGCCATCGTTCCTTTTCATGGGCAGGGCATGAACTGCGGCTTCGAGGACTGCTCTGAGTTACACCGTTTGCTAAATCAGTACTCGGATGACTGGTCCCCAGTAATGCAGGCATTTGCAGATGCTAGAAAAGATAATGCCAACGCTATCGCAGACATGGCGCTAGAAAATTACATTGAAATGCGGGACTCTGTTCGTGATCCAAAATTCCAGTTAAAGAAACAAATAGCCTTTAAGCTGGAAGAGCTGTACCCAACCACGTTCATACCTCGCTACTCTATGGTGATGTTCCACCATATGCCTTATGCTGAGGCGTATCGTCGCGGAAAAGTCCAAAACGATATCTTAAATCAGTTAACAGAGAACAGTGATAGTATCGAACATATAGACTGGGATCAGGCTCGCCAGTTGGTCGAGCAAAATCTTGAACCATTTTCTAAGGAGTTTCTACATTGAAATCTATTATCTTGAACTTGCTGGTGCTTATTGGACTGGGTACACCATCAGTAACTCTGGCATCTGAGAAATCCGAAAATAAAGATAATCAGCTGGCTCAACAGTGGATAAACTATCTGGCCCATGATGATCGTCAAGGTCGCCTTACTGGTAGCGAAGAAAACCTAGAGGTCCAGGATTGGCTCGTGGAGCGTTTTAAAGAGCTCGGCATTAAAACTCTGCCAGGTAAAGATACTTACCGACAACCATTCACAGCTACCGACCGCCAGGGTGAACCACGTCAGGCTGCTAATATCATTGGTTACATTCCATGCCAGTGTGAAAATGATCGTTATTTCATGATTGGCGCACATTATGATCACGTCGGAACCAATCCAAAACTGGATGGTGATACCATCTTCAATGGCGCAGATGATGATGCCAGTGGAGTTGTTGCAACCTTGGTGCTGGCAAAATCACTTCAACAATACGACAGCCTTCCCTTCAACATCATCGTTGCAGCATGGGATGCAGAAGAGATGGGGCTTCAGGGCTCGGATTATTTTGCAAATAACCCATGGGTAGAGCTCAGCAAAATAGAAAGTGGTTTTATGTTCGAGCTGGTAGGTGTACCACTGGAAGATAAGCTCAATAGTGCATGGATGACGGGAGATCAATACTCAAGCCTTTATCCTGTATTGAAAGATGCTCTGGGAAAGCAGGGCTGGGAACTTGATCCGGTATTGGATCCGAAAATGGGTTTATTTTTCCGCTCTGATAATGCGCCCTTCGCATTACTGGATGCGGGTAGTGATGCCATAAAAAAAGCTTTTGAAGGTAAAGGAAAAGTTTCTGTTACAGGTATCCCCATGCATGCCATCTCTGTGTGGCGTGGGCAAGGCCACTATCACCAGACTCATGATGAAGCAGAATTAATCAATATCCCTAATTTAGTTTCATTGGCGCAGGCTCTTGCAGCAGCTCTTAGCGAGTTACCACAGGACACTAAGATCAATTGGCACGACAACCCGCAGTTTGAGTTCTCGCGCCCTTAAGATAGGTAAGCTATTACAGAGGCTGATATGAAGAGTGGTGGCTGAATGCTTTATGTAAGTCAGCCACCATTTGTTGTAAGGCCTGTTCGGAGTATTTCTTCGGCGTAACTTTCCCCCATATGGGAGCAGGCCAGGCAGCATCATCATGGAAACGAGCAACATGGTGAATATGCAGTTGCGGAACCATGTTTCCAAGCGCAGCCTGGTTCATTTTATCCGCCTTAAACGTCTCACTCATGGCTTTCAACACGAACGTTGATTCCTCTGCCAGTATCGTCTGTTGCGACTGACTCAGCTCAAAAACTTCCGATATCTCTGCAACCATAGGGACGAGGATCACCCAGGGGTAATGCTCGTCATTCATCAATAGCACTTGAGATAATTGAAACTCTCCAATTACGATGCAATCGTTAGCCAGTACTGGATGAAGTTTAAAACTCAAGGAACCCCTCCTCTTCATCCGCATTACAATCCACGACATCCTCCGGCGCTGTGCCTCGGATAAATGGAATCTCGATAGCTTCAATGCAGCCATCACCAGCAATTAAGCCCGACTCTGGATCAATCAGCTTCCACTCGATCTCGTCGTAATATCCCAGCCTTAAAGACTCTGTTGGCACGCCATTAAAAATGTCGGTAAACACAGGTAGTGCTGCTGAAGAGCCGGTTATATTTGCTTCTTTGTTATCATCACGGCCAACCCAGACTACTGCCAAATGCTCACCTGAGAAACCCGCGAACCAGGAGTCCTTAAGGTCATTGGTGGTTCCCGTTTTACCCGCAAAGTTCGTAAACGGGTTTTGTTGATGAAGGTAACGGGCGGTTCCTTTCTCAACGACTAGCTGCATACCAGCTTTCACCAGATAGGTATTTAATTCAGAGGCAATACGCTCAGACTCAATTGGATAGCGCTCGAGTAAACTTCCTTCATTATCAGTCACTGCGGTAATCGCAGAAGGCTTAATCTTCAGGCCACCGCTGGCCAGAGACTGGTATAGACCCGCAAGTTCTATAGGAGTCAGTTCTAACACACCCAAAGGTAATGCATCCAGGGCTCGAACTTCTTCTTCTACACCCGCCTGCTCAATAAACTCCGCTACCGTATCGATGCCTACCAGCTGGCCCAAACGAGCCATGGCAATATTGTAGGACTCCATGAGGGCTACAAACAGCGGTACTTCACCGTGAAAGCGGCGGTCATAATTCCTAGGAACCCATAAGGTACCGTCACGCTGCTTAATTGATAACTCCTCATCACTCACAATGGTCGCCAGATTATAATCATCTGTTTTTTCCAGGGCAGCCAATACGACATATGGCTTAATCACAGAACCAATCTGACGTTTCGCATCAATAGCACGGTTAAAGCCCGCCTTATCGGAATAACGATCGCCAACCAGGGCCAGAATATTACCTGTTTCACTTGAAGTAATGATTACAGCAGTCTGTAGGGAATCTTCTTCGATCCCTTTCATCAGCTCGATACGCTCCAATGTTGTCTGTACTTTTTCTTCGGTATAACGCTGCATCACCGGATCAAGTGTAGTAAAAATTCTCAAACCTTCCGATCTCAGCTCTTCTTCCGAATAAGACTTCTGCAACTGTCGACGTACCAGATCCATGAATGCAGGGACTCTAGATAACTTCAGTGAGGGTTTGGAAACCACCGACAAAGTCGTCTGGCGCTGCTGTTTATATTCTTGCTCAGTCAAAATTTTCTGTTGGTACATTATTTTCAGTACCTGATTTCGACGCTGCAGCGATGCTTCTTTATTTCTTCTTGGGTTATAACCGGTTGGGCTCTTTAACATTCCGACCAATAATGCCGATTGTGCTGGAGTCAGATCTCTCGCTCGTTTGTCAAAGAAATACTGGCTGGCTAACCCAACACCATGAATAGCACGACCACCATCTTGCCCAAAATATACCTCGTTAAAATAGGCCTGTAGGATGTCCTCTTTTTCATAGCGAACTTCTAAGATAACGGACATTATGGCTTCCTTAAATTTTCGCCATAGAGTCCGCTCATTGGTTAAAAAGTAGTTTTTAACCAGCTGTTGAGTAATGGTGCTTCCGCCCTGGGCTCGGCCATCACTAGTCACGTTGTGCCACAGAGCTCTCGCCACGGCTTTTACTGACACCCCACTGTGCTCATAGAAATCTCTGTCCTCAACTGCCAGTAACGCCTGTTTCAAATGATCAGGAACGCGATCAAGGTGCACCAGAATTCTGTCCTCTAAACGATTGGGGTGAAACTGACCTATTAGCAACGGATCGAGTCGAGCCATCTGCAGGGACTCACCGGTATCTCGATTTTTGAGGTCCTTGATACGTCCCGACTTAATATTGAAAGAGACCGGTAGCGCTGGCTGTGTACTATCCCAGAACTGGAACTCACGGATATAGATGAAAAAAGAATTCTGATAGTTCTCATAATCACCCTGCCGAGTAGCCTTAACGACTTTACGATAGCCCAGCAACTCCAGTTCCTGGCGTAAGCGTGTCGGTGTCATCGGCTTACCGTTCGCCAGATCAAGAGACTGAGCATACACTCGAGCGGGTAACTCCCAACGATTCTCTTTAAATTTACTCTGGATGATAGAATCGAGATAAATCGTAAAGCCGGCAAATACAACTATAAAAATTAAGGCCAACTTCCAAAATAATGAACGTAACTTCTTTCGACGCGCCAGTTTCGCTTCATTCTTTTTATTACTGGTTTTCTTTCGAGTCTTTTTTGACATATTATCGGATTATTGGTTTCTATCCGTTTATACTAACAAATTAAAGCTCAATAATTATATGTCTTCTATAGCAAATTCTGGTAAAAATATGGCGAGACTGTTTTTTGCCATTGATTTACCGCAACATCTCAAGAATAAACTCGAGTTATTACAGCAGACGAACCCTGCTTTCATGGGTCGTGCAGTTAACCCTCACAACTTTCATATCACACTTCAATTTTTAGGCTCAGTCGCCCCAGATACTGTGGATGAAATCATTGAAGCCGTTTCTATCCCCGGAATCAGGCCTTTCTCCACCAGCATTGAACGTTACGCCTATTACCCAAAAAATGAGGTCGGTTGCGTTGAAGTAAGTCAGGGCAATCTTAAACTAAAGGACCTGAAGAACCATATAAGCCGCTGCCTGGCGGACGCTGGACTTCATTTCGCCAAAGACAGACATTCATTCAGGCCACACGTTACTTTATTCAGGGAGTGTCAGGCGTTATCTGAAATTGAACAAGCGCTGGATTTAAGCTTTACGGTCGACCATTTCTGTCTGATGCAGTCACATCAAAATCATAAAGGAGTGTATTACGAAGTAATTGAGGAATGGGATACTTACGAGCCCACTGTCAAAGAGCAGTTTTTCGGAATAAAAGATTAGAGGATAAAGTCATTCCCGCGAACACGGGAATGACCATTATCTTTAGCTACGTAATAGCTTAGCAGCGATCGTTCTAAAACCAAGACCAGTGCCGCCAGCAGCCCACTTTGATGTTGGGCTATCATTGTAAGCTGATGCCAAATCAATATGCAGCCAGCCTTTACCATCATTAGGTACGAAACGTGATAAGAACCCTGCCGCGTTACTCGCACCACCGGGACCACCACCCTTAACGGCCTTACTGTTTGCAGTATCGGCAAACTGAGACGGGCAACGATGCGCATGAAACGGTTCAAGCGGCAAAGGCCAGTGCTTTTCCTGCTCATCAGTAGCAATGCTCAGGTACTCCGTGCTCGCTTCCTGATCCAATGCGAATACACCGTTATAATCGTTACCCAGAGCCGTTACAGCGGCTCCTGTTAGTGTTGCCGCATCAATAATGACGTCAGCCCCAGACTCGCCAGCCAGTAATAAACCATCAGCCAGTACAACACGACCTTCAGCATCAGTATTATGAATTTCAACAGTCAGGCCATTAGGATACGTTAAAATATCTCCCAACTTGTATGCATGGCCACTGATCAAGTTTTCAGCGCAGCACAGATACAAGTTCACCGGCTTATCAAGGCCTCGCAAAATCGCTAGAGCCAGACCACCGGTTACGGTAGCCGCGCCACCCATATCTGCTTTCATGTGCAACATGCCAGCGCTTGGCTTAATACTGTAGCCACCACTATCAAAAGTAATGCCTTTACCCACCAGCGCCGCAGCTGGTTTATCGCCATTACCCTTTGGATCAAACTTTAATTTTAACAATGCTGGTGGGCGCTTTGAGCCGCGACCAACTTCCCAGGTACCGATATGGCCCTGCTTCTCCAGGTCTTCGCCAGAAACAATTTCATAGCTGACATGATCTGGAGACAGGCTTTGTACAAACTGCGCCGCTTCTTGAGCCAGTACTTCCGGAGCTAACACTTCCGGAGTTTCATTAACCATTGAGCGCATCCAGCGGCTCACCTGAATTCGTGCATCAAGTTCGGCGCTATCTTTTTCGCTCAAATCAGCAAAATCAATCTGAACGTCAACTTTTGGTTCATAAGCACCTTGGAAAAAGGCCCATTGCTGCTCAAGCGACCAGTCGCCTTTTAATGCAAAAAAGGACAAGCCCTGAGCCATTAAACGTCGTGCTGCAACCTGAACCATCTCCGCATCATCAGTGTGGATCGTCGCACTATCTTCTTTAAAACTGAGTAGCGCACCTTCACCCCATTGTGCTGGCGCACTATCGCTTGATAGATAAATATCTAAAGTCATAAGAATCCTTACAGTATTGTATTGCAGGAGCCTAGAACAAATGCCCCAGTTTCGATTGCTTAGTCGACAGATACATGGCGTTATGAGGGTTTTGACCAAACTTCAGTGGTACGCGTTCGACCACATCGATCCCAGCGTCCTTCATCGAGCTGACTTTTCTAGGGTTATTGGTCATCAGGCGAATCTTTTTAATGCCTAACTGCTCCAAGGCATCCGAGGCAACTTTAAAGTCCCGCTCATCGGCACCAAAACCAAGATGCTCATTCGCCTGGACTGTATCCATTCCCTGATCCTGTAATGAATAGGCTCGGATTTTGTTAGTCAAGCCAATGCCTCGCCCTTCCTGTCTCAGGTACAGCAAAACACCGGAGCCTTGCTCAGCAATTTTTTCCAGAGCTGCTCGCAACTGAAATCCACAGTCACAACGCAAGCTAAATAATGCATCGCCTGTTAAACATTCAGAATGAATTCGGGCCAATACAGGCTCCTCACCTTCCCAGTCACCATACGTCATGGCAACATGTTCTTTACCATCATTCGTTTCTAAGGCGTGAATGACAAAATCTCCCCAAGGAGTAGGAAGTTTGGCCTGTAGGCTATCTTTTTGGTTCATTAGATCAGTTTTACCACTATCTGTCGGAAACCCCATCATTTTACACTAACTGTCAAACCAGCAACAGCCTGCATCTTAAACTGCACGATTATCCTCTAGCAGCTGAGCAACAACCACCCAGAACTCATGCCAGTTATCAGGTGTATCGGCATGACCGGTAGAGTAAATTTTGTGCTCGGCATCCTGCTTGGCGGCCAGTAACTTGGTTAGTGCATTAATCGGAACGGTTTTATCGGTTTTGCCATGAATCATGTACGCCATACCGTCATAATCCTTTAATGCTGAGACATTATCAAACGGGTCCCTTACCAGAAAGTGCGGTAGCCAGCGTTGCCGAGCTAAGTCAGTGATGCTGGAGTAAGTTGACATCAATACCACTGCATAAGGATTTTTTTCTGATAATACACTGAGGACGGCACCACCACCCATGGAGCGGCCCATGAGGGATATATGCTTACTATCCAGCTGGGGTTGTTGTTCAATCCAGTTATAGGCTTTCAGCATACATTCTTTAATGGTGTTATAACTGGGCTTACCGTCGGAACGTCCGTAACCGGGATACTCGACCAGCACGACCCCGAAACCTTTTTCCCGGACATAGTCGACTCGATTTGCCCAATCATCAATGATGTTGCCATTACCATGAGCAAACATAATCACCGGAGTCAGCTCTCCAAACCTTTGATTTATCGGCGGCATATAAGCCAGTTCAAACTCACCTTGTGAGAATGGTAGACGAATTAACTCACCTCCAGCTTGAGTTATTAATTCGGCATCTGGCACGGGCAGTTCATGTGTAGGAAACAACATTCTGCGCTGCAAGAAATAGAACACCAGTATGTAGAGCAAGTAACTTGCCGACAGTCCAATAAGACCCCAGATCACTATATGCATATCTCTTATATATTGCGTCTATTATTTATACTGTTAGAATTCTTTTATTCTAACACCAACTGAGCGTTCTTGCGTTATACTCTCGCTCGCATGGTAAGTAAAATAGTAACTATTTAACAATGAGCTCCAATATGTCACATTTATGTTTAGTCACCGATATTAAAGACGGCCAAGCTAAAGCGTACCCGCACCCATCCGCGTCAGAAGACCGTGACATTATTATTGTCCGCCAGGGACTCAATGTGTATGGCTATATCAATCGCTGCCCTCATGCCGGAACCAATCTAAACTGGCAGGAAGACGAATTCATGACCGACGACGAGCAATTTATGATGTGCTTTACCCATGGCGCTCTTTTTGAACCCAATACAGGTAAGTGTGTGGCAGGCCCTTGTGCAGGCGCTCACCTTAGCGAAGTAAAACTGGAAGTGGAAAACGGAAAGGTTTTTTACGCGGGATAAGAAACTAACAAAATAAGTGACTTAAAAGATCAAGCAATCAAACGTAGCTTAAAACAGCGGTAGGGTATTTGAGCAATCTGCTCTTAATCTACACTTACTACTATTTTTACAGTTACATCCATGTAGTTATCTACTTTTTTGCTGCATTCAACTTCATATTCTTTGCTAGTGTATTCAGTTTTGACCTTCATATTCGTAGTGGTCTCAAACTCAGCGCTATGAACTTTAACATTATTAGGCAGAGAGCCTGGCTTGGTTTTTTTAATAGCTTCTATAAAATCTTTGGCAACCTCACTACATTCCTTTTCTATATTTTCTATTTGGCTGCCTACAACTGGCCCCGAAAAAAGTAAACCCAGTGTTATTAGCTTTTGTTTATAACTTTTGTTTTTAAACATCCTTTTATCCTGATAAGTAACTATTATTAAGGAGCCAGTCTACCCGTCACCCCAAACGTCCCTCTCAAGCCAAGTTCCTCATTAGAGATCTTCTATTAATCTAATCTCGCTCCATGTTTCTATGTCGAAATTACTTTAACTTAAACTCCTATTGAAGCATTTTAGCTATCTAAAAGACTAGCAAACAAAAAGAAAGTTACAATCATAAATTAGTATCGTTTTGTATCGGCTAATTTGCATTAAAAACAAAGCAGTTAAGCATTAAATTTTATCTATACATTTCTTTTTATTGCCCTGCTATATATAGTGCTTCAAATACAATTCTTGCATTAAATATAAACCCCAATATCATAAGAAAAATTTATAAGGCACTAAGGTTTTTAATTTTGAAGTTCTCGCCCCCTCTTATCAAAGCCACTCTTCTCAAACGCTACAAACGTTTTTTAGCGGACGTTGTGAGCGACGAACATGGTGAGTTTACCGCTCATTGTCCCAACACAGGTTCAATGAAAAACTGCTGGCAGGAAGGTGATACTGCGTGGCTGCTGGACTCTCAAAATCCGAAACGAAAATATCGCTACACCTGGGTCCTTAACCATAACCTCAAGGGCGACTGGATATGTATTAACACTCACCTCGCCAACCAGATTGTGACCGAAGGAATTGAAAACGGTGTTTTAAAAGAATTGCAGGACTATGAGTCACTGCAGCAGGAAGTGAAGTATGGCGACGAAAACAGCCGTATTGATCTGCTTCTGACAGATCCTGAGAAACCAGACTGCTATGTTGAAATCAAAACGGTTACGTTATTGGAGACAGGCGAGGAGTTTTCCGATGGAGCTGGTTTCTTTCCAGACGCCGTCAGCGCCCGTGGTCAAAAGCATTTAAGGGAGCTGATAGCTATGGTTGAGCAGGGTCAGCGAGCCGTTTTATTATTTCTGGTACAGCATTCCGGCATCCAAACTGTCAGTCCCGCAGCACACATTGATCCAAAATATGCTGAATTATTGAACAGTGCAGCACAAAAAGGGGTTGAAATTTATGCATATAATACCCATATCAGTGCCGCAGAAATAACTTTGCAACAGGACTTACCAGTAATTTTTTAGTAAATTCAATGGGTTGGTCAAAAAAAACGCAAAATTTGCTTGTTTTTAGCAAATTCGGCTTTTCAATTGGTACTCATAGGGCTAATATCCCTCTTTCACTTTTTTAAAAGTTTGTCAATGCAAATGAAAAAAGTGAACTGATTTACCATTAGTCATGGAGCATTAAATTCGATGCCACGTAAAAAAACAGCTACAAACACAACGTTAGAAAAACTTGGAATTCAGCCTTATAAAGAAAAGAAAGGCGAAGAGTATATGAACGATGCTCAGTATGAGCACTTCCGTCATATCCTCAACGAATGGAAAAAACAGTTGATGGAAGAAGTTGATCGTACTGTACACCATATGCAGGACGAAGCTGCGAACTTTCCCGATCCAGTGGATCGTGCATCACAGGAAGAAGAGTTCTCGCTTGAGTTACGCACACGCGATCGTGAACGCAAACTGTTAAAGAAAATTATTCAATCTATTGGCAAGATTGACGACGAAGAATACGGCTACTGCGAATCTTGTGGTATCGAAATTGGTATTCGTCGCCTTGAAGCTCGCCCAACTGCAGAGCTTTGCATTGACTGCAAAACGTTAGACGAAATAAAAGAACGTCAATACGGCAGTTAATGCCCCAAAAGCCACTAGATTTACAGACCTCCTCCCCGGCCGATACGTCTGAGTCTGGGGCGGAAAATGCTACCTCGCATATACACCTTATGCGGGGTCGCTTCGCTCCATCTCCCTCAGGACCGCTCCATTTCGGCTCACTGATTGCCGCGGTTGGTAGTTACCTTATCGCCAAAACCCATAATGCAGAATGGCAGGTTCGGATCGAAGATATCGATCCACCACGCGAGATTGCCGGCGCGACAGATACTATTCTCAGACAGCTGGAAGCTTTTGGTCTTCACTGGGATGGCCCTGTTATTTATCAGAGTGAACATATTCCGAGATTTCAGCAGATACTGGAGGAACTCAAAACCAAGGGGTTGCTCTACGCCTGTAATTGCACAAGAAAACAAATTAATAAAGTCAGTGATAATGGTCGCTACCCAAATATCTGTAGTGGCAAAAACCTCGGCTTTGATGGCGAAGTTGCCTGGAAGCTTCGTCATGGACAAGGTCAATATGACTTTATGGATTTGATTCAGGGCGAATGCCAGTTTCCCCAGGACCTGTACCAAGAGGACTTCACCGTTCGTCGAAAAGATGGGCTAATGGCCTATCAGTTAGCCGTTGTAGTAGATGATATTGATGCAGGAATTGATCACGTGGTTCGAGGCAGTGATTTGCTGGACTCTACTCCGCGCCAATTACGTCTATATGAGGTTCTGAGCAAGGAACCCCCTCTTTGGTACCACTTACCGGTAGCCATAAACCAGGATGGCAATAAATTATCCAAGCAAAACCATGCCGAAGCGGTGAGCGAGGAGAAAGCTGGACCATTGTTGGTCGAAGCTCTGGATTTTCTTGGCCAGCAACCGCCTGCAGATTTAATTAACCAAAGTATTGAACTTATAATGGACTGGGCCTTAGAACACTTTTCACTGCAAAAGATCCCGCAAAAGCAACAAATCCCTTATTTTGACTAAGGTCTGTGATATTATTGCACCACACTACAAAACGTATGATGTATGAGCGCTTTTTTATCAACAGTTAAACGATGGTTTTCAGGATCCGGTCATGATAATTCAAATCGAGATGATGCCCAATCAGCTATGACTGACTCCAGCCATATTGTACCGCGCGATCACCATACGGTATCCCGAAAAGAAATCAGTGAGAATGCACTGAAAGTCCTCTACCGCCTCAGCAAGGCAGGCTATGAGGCGTTCCTTGTGGGTGGCGGAGTACGAGACATTCTGCTTGGCTTACATCCCAAGGACTTTGATATAGCTACAAACGCAACTCCAGAACAGGTTCGAAAGCTGTTCAGAAACAGCCGTATTATTGGTCGTCGCTTTAAGCTGGTACATATCCTATTTGGCCGGGATATGATTGAAGTTGCTACTTTCCGTGCTCACTGCGACCAAAAGATCGAACAGGCATCCGAAGGAATGATTCTGCGGGATAATGTTTACGGTGATATTGAGGAGGACGCTGAGCGTCGTGACTTCACCATCAACGCGCTTTACTACAATATTAAAGATTTCAGCGTTCATGACTACTGTGGTGGTTTAACCGATTTAAGAAAGCGCCAGCTTAGAATGATTGGCGATGCTGAAAAGCGCTACCGGGAAGACCCTGTTCGTATGTTAAGAGCAATACGTTTGTCTACAAAGTTAGAGCTTAGTATTGAGCCTGAAACAAAGGCTCCTATTTCTGATCTGGCGCCCTTATTAGAACAGGTTCCTGCAGCAAGACTATGGGAAGAGTACCGAAAAATGTTTCTGTCTGGCAAAGGCCAGGCAACGTTTCAGTCGTTACAGCAACACGACCTGTTGTCCAAGTTATTCCCGGCAACTGACCACCTGATGCACGTTCATGCCGACTTTGAAGCTTTCATTCACTCAGCTCTGGAAAATACCGACCGCAGAATTGCCGACGATAAAACCGTCAACCCAGCATTTTTGATCGCAGTTTTCTTATGGCAGCCTTTACTCGAAGAAGCCCATAAGATGGAAACCCGCGGTATGAACTTTAATGACGCCTTTTTTAAAAGTATGGGGAAAGTACTGGCAAAACAAAGTCAGCATATTTCTATCCCTAGGCGCTACGGCATGGTTATCCGTGATATCTGGGCGCTGCAAGTTCGCCTGCCACAACGGCATGGCAAAAAAGTGTGGTCTGTACTTGAGCACCCCCGTTTTAGAGCTGGTTATGACTTTCTGATGTTACGTGCAGAAGCTGATCCTTCTCTTCGTGAGACTGCCGACTGGTGGACCAAGTTTCAGGATGCTGACAAAAGTACCCAGCACTCAATGTTACCGAAAAGTAAACGTCGCAAACCCAAGCGACGTAAGAAAAACAAGAATCAGCACTAGTGCGGGTCATCTATGCAGTCCATCAGCTACATAGCTCTAGGCAGTAATCTAAACCATCCCGAGCAGCAAATTATCCGGGCACTACAGGCCCTTGACGGACTACCTGGAAGCTATTTGCTGGCCTACTCTAGTTTCTATCAAAGCGCCCCCATGGGACCGCAGGATCAGCCATCCTATATTAATGCTGTAGCAAAGTTATCGACAGCTTTATCTCCCATCGAGCTTCTCGACGCGTTACAAAAGATTGAAGATACCCAGGGGCGTAAGCGTGAAAAGCGGTGGGGTGCTCGAACAATTGATTTGGATATTATTCTCTACGATCATACAATCATGCAAACAGAGCGTTTAATACTTCCTCATTACGGAGCAAAAGAGCGCGACTTTGTGTTGTTACCTTTATCAGAAATATCGCCTCGCTTAACCTTCCCTGATGGCGAATCGGTTCAAGAAGCGTTGCAACACTGCCAGAACTATGGATTGCAGAAAATAACGATAGATAATGACCAGGAGACTATGAGTCGGCATGAATTATAAAATTCCACATAACTTTATCGCGGTAGAAGGCCCTATCGGGGTAGGCAAAACGACCTTAGCTCGCAAGCTATCAGAAGTTCTAGGCAGTGATCTCATTTTGGAAGAAGCAGAGGAAAACCCTTTCCTGGAGCGATTTTACCAAGATCCAAAAAACGGTGCGCTACCAACACAGCTATACTTTCTTTTTCAACGTGCACGACAGCTTCAGGAAGTCCGCCAATCAGATATGTTTACCCCACTGAGAGTAGCAGACTATCTGATGGATAAGGACCGCCTGTTTGCGCGCTCAACGCTGGATGAGGAAGAACTGAGACTGTATGAGCAGGTTTATGAAAACCTCACTATTGATGCACCCAAACCCGATTTAGTTATTTACCTGCAAGCAGATCCTTCAGTGCTGGCTGAGCGTATTAAAAAACGCGGACGCCGAGAAGAGGCTCCTATCAGTCAGGAATACCTGAAAACTATTGGTGATGCCTACACTGACTTCTTCTATTATTATCAGGAGTCCCCGCTACTGATCGTCAATGCTTCAGGTATTGATCTGGTCGAGAATGAAAAAGATTTTGAAATGTTGCTGGAGCAGATCCATGCAACAACTTCTGGACGAAACTACTTTAACCCGCATCCAGCAGTATAAATGCAACTGCCAAGAGAACTGCTATGAAGTACACAAGCATAAGTCAAATTGAAAAACTAAAAGCCGAAGGTGAAAAATTCTCTTGTCTCACGGCCTATGACGCCACCTTTGCTGGTTTGATGTCAAAAGTCGGCATTGACGTCATTCTTATTGGTGATTCGTTAGGTAACGTTATTCAGGGACAACAAACGACGGTGCCTGTAACTCTAGAAGATATGGAATACCACATTGCCTGTGTCGCTCGAGGCAACAAAAGTTGCTTGCTCATTGGCGATATGCCCTACATGACATACAGCACTCCGGAAGAAGCTTACCAGACTGCTCGCCGGATTATGCAGGCAGGCGCGAAGATGGTAAAACTTGAAGGTGGAGCCTGGCTGGAAGACACAATACGGGGCCTGACCGACAGAGGCATTCCCGTCTGTACTCATCTTGGGCTTACTCCACAGTCCGTAGACTCCCTTGGGGGCTTTAAGGTTCAGGGACGCGACAGTAGCGCTGCCAAATCAATGCTAGCCGATGCAAAACGCCTTCAGGAAGCCGGTGCGCGCATGCTAGTACTTGAGTGTGTGCCAAGTGCATTAGCAAAAGAGATCGCTCAAACCCTGACCATTCCTGTCATGGGCATTGGTGCAGGAGTAGAGGTTGATGGGCAGGTTCTGGTGTTGCACGACATGTTGGGTATTTCACCCTTCCAGGCTAAGTTCGTTAAGAACTTCATGGCTGAAGCTCAAGGTGATATCACTGCAGCTATTCAGCAATTCCATGATGAGGTGAAAGCCAAGACTTTCCCTGCACCAGAACACTCGTTTGAATAAGTAATGGATAAGTTCTGTGAAAATCGTTAATAAGATTTCCGAGCTTCAATCTGCTCTAGCAGATTACCGGAGTAATAACCAAACCATCGGCTTTGTACCCACCATGGGTAACCTGCACCAGGGTCACCTTAGCCTGGTAGACAAAGCCAAGGAAGAAGCGGACTGTGTGGTTGTCAGCATTTTCGTTAACCCAACTCAGTTTGGGCCAAACGAAGATTTCGATGCCTACCCAAGAACTTTTGAAGCGGACTGCGACAAGCTTAATGAACAAGGTGCCGATATTGTATTTGCACCGTCGGTGGAAGAAGTCTATCCAGACTATATCAACAACCCTGATCGTCCTAATTTGACCACAGTCCATGTAGCAGAGTTGGGCAATGATCATTGTGGAGAGTCACGTCCAACCCACTTCGATGGGGTCACCACCGTTGTCTGTAAATTATTTAACATGGTACGCCCCGATTTGGCTGTGTTTGGTCAAAAAGACTTTCAGCAGCTGACCATTATCAAGCGTATGGTTCGAGATCTAAATATTCCTGTCACCATCCTTGGGGCCCCCATAGTGCGTGAACCCAATGGTGTAGCGATGAGCTCGCGAAATGGATATTTGAGTCCAGCAGAACTTCAGCAAGCGGCGGGTTTACAGCAAACTTTGCAATGGGCTAAGTCCCAACTAGAAAACCACCTCCTTAACTTTGATCAGGTCGAGCAGGGAGCCTTGGAACGTCTTAATGAAAGAGACCTCCGCGTTGATTACTTTAATATTGCCAACGCAACAACCCTTCAGGTTGCTGAAAGCTCTGATAAGGAAATCGTCATACTTGCTGCAGTCTTCCTGGGCAAAGTTAGATTAATTGATAATCTTACATTGTCACTTCAATAGAAACTTAAGAATGGTGGGCAATCCGGAGAGATTGTCCCGTCTTCAACTTTCCCCTGCTGAAAATTTGGTTTATGCTGACATGATAATAAAAGATATTAGCTTTAGGAGTCAGCAGAATGTCCGAGGTTAAAACCTATCCCATAATCAAAAGTCCCCAGCATAAGCCTCATATTGATGAGGAGATGTACCACCGCATGTATCAACAATCGATTCGTGATCCCGATAAATTTTGGGGACGGATGGCACACCAATTCATTGACTGGTTCGAACCTTGGGATGAAGTCAGTAATGTCGACTTCAAAAAAGCAGAGATTAGCTGGTTTAAGGGAGGTAAGCTCAATGCCAGCTACAATTGCATTGATAGGCACCTAAAAGATAAAGCTGAGCATACCGCTATTATCTGGGAAGGCGATGAACCGGACCAGCAACGCTACATCAGCTATCAAGAATTGCATGACGAGGTTTGCCAGTTTGCGAATGCGCTTAAAGAGCGAGGCGTAAAAAAAGGCGACCGTGTCTGTATCTACATGCCTATGATTCCAGAAGTAGGATTCGCCATGCTGGCCTGTGCGCGCATAGGAGCCGTGCATTCCGTTGTTTTTGGTGGCTTTTCTCCAGAAGCTCTCAAGAGCAGAATTCTGGACAGTGACTGCCAGGTATTAATTACCGCAGACGCCAGCGCCCGTGGTGGTAAGAAGGTTCCATTAAAAGCTAATGCAGATATAGCGCTGAAAGACTGTCCTGACGTCCATACCGTGATGGTAGTAAAAAGTCAGGATTACGACATCAGCTGGAATGACGAGCGCGACGTTGACTATTTTGAGTTAAAAAAGGATATGCCTAAAGAGTGCAAACCTGAGGTTATGGATGCCGAAGATCCTCTTTTCATCCTTTATACTTCAGGCTCTACAGGTAAGCCAAAGGGTGTGCTCCATACGACTGGCGGCTATCTCCTATACACCTCCATGACTCATAAATATGTATTTGATTACCACGAAGGTGAAATTTACTGGTGTACCGCCGATGCAGGCTGGATAACCGGACATTCTTACATCTTCTATGGCCCACTGGCTAATGGTGCGACTACCCTGGTATTTGAGGGTGTTCCAACCTACCCATCGACTTCGCGTTTTTGGGAAGTCATTGATAAACATAAAGTTTCTATCTTCTATACAGCTCCAACTGCAATCAGGGCTTTAATGGCAGGTGGTAATGAAGCCGTGACTAAATGCTCTCGTCAGTCTTTACGAATACTAGGCACGGTTGGCGAGCCTATTAACCCAGAAGCTTGGGAGTGGTACTACAAAATCGTTGGTGAAGAACGCTGCCCCATCATTGATACCTGGTGGCAGACAGAAACTGGCGGCATCTTGATTACACCACTACCCGGGGCAACACCTCTTAAGCCGGGCTCCGCAACACGTCCTTTCTTTGGCGTTGAGCCCGCACTGTTAGATACCGATGCTAAGGAACTGGATGGTGTAGCCAATGGCAGTCTGGTCATGAAAAACTCATGGCCTGGTCAGATGCGAAGTGTCTGGGGTGATCATCAACGATTCTATGATACTTACTTCTCGCAGTTCCCGGGTTACTACTTTTCTGGCGATGGAGCGCAACGTGATTCCGATGGTTATTACTGGATTACAGGTCGAATGGATGATGTTCTTAATGTTTCAGGCCATCGCATGGGTACAGCTGAAATTGAAAGTGCCTTAGTACTCCACCCAAAAGTTGCTGAGGCTGCTGTTGTCGGCTACCCACACGATATAAAAGGCCAGGGAATATACGTCTATGTAACCCTGATGAAAGGTCAGAAAGGCTCCGATGAGCTAAAAGATGAACTGGTGGCTCATGTTGCCAAAGAAATTGGTCCTATCGCAAAGCCTGACAAGTTACAATTCGCCGACGATCTCCCCAAAACCCGCTCTGGTAAAATTATGCGACGCATTTTACGCAAAATAGCGGCAGATGATGTTGAGCATATAGGGGACACCTCGACTCTGGCTGAACCAGCAGTGGTTGAAAAGCTGATTGAAGAAAAGCTGTAATTATCAGGAAGGCTGAAGCACCCTGGCTTTAGCCTTCTCCAGCCAATCATCAGTCACTACAAACCCGCGCATTATCTCTTTGCCACTGCGAACCCCAATAATCTGCTGTATTTTCTGAAATGGGTATCCCTCGCTGTGACCATGAATTAAGAAAGTATTTTTATTAATAACTTTAAGCTCCTCCTGCTCCTCCGGGTCAACCTCAGATAACCAGTAGTCTTTAGGTAATAGTAACCACTGTATATCAGAACTCAGCTGGAGGTGAGCAAACTCCTCCCAGGTTGTCCAGAATCCCTTCAAGTGCCTTGGGCTTACTTCTTTAGGGTAAGCATAATGTTCCTGCATAAAGGACTTTACCGGATAGAAAAGCCGCCCCCGAGTTAGTACTTTCTTTTCATCAATAAATATTTCTTTGTGGCGAAGCCATTGTTTTATCAAGGGCTGTTCAGACAGTTTTAACTGATGATTGAAAAGGCGTTCATATTTATTATCAAAGCGATCTCTTAGGTTTGGACCTACCCAGTCACTTAATGCTTCCCCTTCTCCGACCTGGAGGTAAAACTTGACTGCCAGTTCACAATGAATCGTGCGTTCGAAGACCCTATCCTGGAGGATAGAGTCAAACTCACCATAGGTATGGTTATCAATGATTACTTGTAGGTTATGAACTACAACATCCAGGCTGTCACAATACTTGGTCAAGTGTTGCCATAGTTGCTCAAAGTAAACCCCAAGTCGATGGGTTTGCTTGTAATCAAAAGTTCCGCCCGGTGACATCCTACTGACCAGCTCCATCGTATTCTGATGTCGCGGCAAAGCTAGTAATTCAGGGGTGTTGAGAAACCATGCCAAATCTTTTTGGTAGCGAGACATGTAACTTCCAGTTTAGTCGTTCCATTCTGATTTCGATATCATAGCAAAAAAAGAAAAGGCCAGCTTGTTTTCAAGCTGGCCTTATTCACCAGGGGTATGAATTTTAGGGGTAGTTCTGTCAAAGGAGAGAAAATTCATACAAAGTTTGACGGATTTCATAAAGTCAGCCACCAAACTTATGTTTAATACTATAGCGTACAAACCTGTTAAAATATTTCGGGTTTACGTAAAAAGTCAGAAAATTTGTGTAAAGGACACTGACTATTCTTTACACTTAGGATAAAAGGCGCATGCTATATTCGCTATTATACTTAGATTAATACAATAACAGTGCGGTAATTTAAGGGATACCTATGACCAAATTATTAATAGCTGATGATGACACCGAGCTCTGCCAACTGCTGCAGGAATACCTGTCTCAGGAAGGCTTTGATATTACGGTTGCTCACGATGGTGCATCGGCAGCACAACTGATTTTAAATGAGTCATTTGATCTTATGGTACTGGATGTCATGTTACCTAATATGAATGGATTCGATGTCTTGAAAGAAGTCAGAAAAGAGTCTCAGGTTCCTATCCTTATGCTCACCGCTCGCGGAGATGAAATTGATCGTATAGTAGGTCTTGAGCTTGGAGCCGATGATTACATTGGTAAGCCATGTAATCCGCGAGAATTAACCGCACGCATCCGTTCTATATTACGCCGTACCGAAACTGACTACAGCAGCAATAAAAAGAAACTTCGCTCGATTCATCTAGAAGATCTTTATATCAATCCTGGTTCTCGCGAAGCGTTGGTGAACAACGAAGCCATAAAGCTTACAGCAACTGAATTCGATATTTTATACCTTTTAGCAAGCCAGGCCGGTGAACTGGTGAAGCGCGATGACTTGTCAGAGAAGTGCCTGGGTCGCTCGTTAGAAGCTTATGACCGCAGCATCGACATGCACATCAGTAACCTCCGCCGTAAATTAGGTACAGACTCTCACGGTGATGAGCGAATAAAAACAGTCCGAGGTGTTGGTTACCAATATGTTTCGCACGATACGTAAGCTAACCAAACCCAGTCTATTTTGGAAAATCTTTTTATGGTTCTGGTTAGCAACCTTGCTAACCCTAACCTCTATTATCTTTCTGTACAGTATTACGTCTAAAGATACTCGACTGGTACCCACCACCGTTGAAGAATCTGAGCTACTGCGACAAACGGCAATCACCGTACAGTTGCGCCATGTTATTGAAGAGTATCAAAACGGCTTACCGATTCAGCCAAGTGGCACATCTAAAGAGCTTGATAATACCTTCATTATCAATAACCAAGGCTATGAAATATCCGATAAGGAAGTCCCCGACGTTATTTACCAGCTTCGAGCTTATTACAAACAACGTAATAGACCAGCAACGGTAACGATAAACAACTACTCCTACTCCGGCCCGGAAATTGTTTTTAGCCGTGGCCAGTACTATCTGCTTTTTATTAAGAAAAAGAGTCAGCAACACTTCAGTACACTGGTCACCGAGTTTTATCATTCAATCAGTATCTGGCATCTTCTGACAGCGCTGGGTATCAGTTTCCTCGTATGTTTCGCGTTAGCCTGGTACCTTACGCGCCCCATACATCAGCTACAGAAAGCCACCAAAGCACTGGCCAAAGGTAACTTGGATGCTCGGGCCAAAGATTATGTAGGTAAGCGAGGCGATGAATTTTTTGATCTTGCCGAAGACTTCGACCTCATGGCTGATCGCATTAACCGTATCATCATGTCTCAAAAACGACTGCTCAGCGATGTTTCTCATGAACTGCGTTCACCCTTAACTCGTATGCAAATTGCTGCCAGTCTTGCGCAAAAAAATAGTCACCCTGAATGTGCTACCCATATCGACCGTATTGAACTTGAGGTTGAGCGCCTTGATCAACTGATAGGTGAGTTGCTACAGGTTGCAGCTCTTGAGCGTGGCAACCAGTATGGCGATCCCGACATTTTTGTGGTTAACGATCTGCTTGATGTCATCATCAGTGATGCACAATTTGAAGCAACTGCCAATAACAAAGAAGTTTTACTACAGGAAAGTCCGACAATAAGTTTTAAGGGCTTTTATAATTTACTTGGACGCTCAATTGAAAACGTAATTCGCAATGCAATTCGTCATACACCTGATGGCACAAAGATCGTCGTCCAGCTTAAGGATGCGGGCCGCTATTTCAACATTGTTATTACCGATCAGGGGCAAGGAATTGACGAGGACCATCTGAATAAAATCTTCGAACCGTTTTATCGTCCAACCGAAGCGAGAGAAAGAAGCTCAGGCGGAACAGGCCTTGGACTAACAATTGCTAAGCGTGGTGTAGAAGTCAACGGCGGAAGTATTAAAGCAGAAAACGCAGAATCGGGCGGGTTGCAGGTCACCATGACCTTACCAAAAACAGTTATATGAAACGGCTGAGAATACTCCACAACAGCAGCAGTGCTAAAGCGATTAGAAAGCCACCAAGGATTCTGTCAATCCAGTGACCAAACTTATTGAAAAAGCCTCTCACTTGTTTACTGGCCAGGATATAGGATAGAAAAGCAAACCAGGCTGCTGTCGCAAACGCCATCCAGACTCCATAAAACCCTTGCATCAACAAAGGTGTTTCAGGGCCAACCAGTGTGGTAAACAGCGATAAAAAGAACAGAGTTGCCTTCGGATTCAGTACATTCGTAATAAACCCCTGACGGAAGGCCTTACCATCAGTCATCACGGGCCGTTCCTGCTCCTGCTCAACCTTACCCAGAGTTTTATGAGCCTTTGAGCCAAGAGCACCCCAGCCTATATAAATCAAATAACTTGCCCCGGCTAACTGAATCAGCATAAATAGCCAGTCGGTACTTTTTATTAAAAGACCAATACCTAGTACGGCATAGGTCACGTGAACGAAAATAGCAAGACCAATACCAAGGCTGGTGATAATAGCAAAACGTCGTCCAAATATTATCGACTGACGCATGACAATTGCAAAGTCTGGTCCAGGGCTCGCTACTGCTAGCGCATGAGCCGAAGCTATCAGCACAAACTGCTGCCAATATTCACCAAATAAAGTGCTGAACTCCTGCCACATCATTCGCCTATTACGACCAGTATTTTTTGTGATAATTCCAGCATCAGAGAGCCATAGGAGCTCACTACTAAAAACAGAATAACTGCTGTCATCACTGACATTGTGCTTATCATTTTAAGAGCAAAATGCCGAGTCATTTCGTACGACCTATCCGTCCGGTGAGCTCTTCTCCTGGCCCATAGCTGTCTTAAATAGCCTCCTAATAACCACAAGCATACTGCCATCGTTACCAGACAGCTCAGCAGAATAAAGATTTGATTTTTTTCGAAGGTTAGTGCCGCGCCTAAAACTACTCCAGGCATAAGATATACTGGAGCCCAGATCATGCTGGCAATGAGTACGGCAACTAAAAACTTTTTAGCCGGCATATCAAGAATGCCAGCGATTAGGGAAATAACTGCACGAATTGGGCCAATGAACTGACCAATTAATATTCCGGCAAAGCCATGACGTCTAAAAAAGCTTTCTGCCCTGTGCAATAATTTTTGATGATTTTCGACCCACGGCCAATGATGCACGCGCTCCTTGAAAGCAACACCAACCAGAAATGAAAGAGCCTGGCCAGAAGCAGCTCCGGCAAAACTAAAAAATGCAATTGGCCAGAAACTCAGACTCCCCGAACCAATGAGACTGCCTACGCCAACTAACAGTAACCAGCCCGGCATAGCCAGACCGACAATCGCCAGAGACTCTAGAAATGCTATAGCAAATACAGCGATGCCCGCCCAGTGCGGGTTAGCACGTATCCACTCAATAATGTTATTTACAAACTCTTCCATGGGAGCTAATAATGAATAAAGTTAAAGCAAAAGTCGACAACTATTTGTAAGCTTTTATATTTCAGGAGTGGTTACCTAACCTTCTTGCTAATTTTCCTACCCTCGTTTATCGTTTTAATACTTTTAATACGGATAGATAACAGGTCGCCCCATGAGTGATAAATACAAAACCATAATTCAACAACGTCAACCAAAGGATGTTGAAATTTTTCATAACGTACACCCTGATGTGAAGCCACCAAAAATGGATGTGGATCATCTCTACTCAGATCATGAGCGCATTAATGATTACCGTTCTTCGGGTGAATTGATAAGAAGTCTCGCCAATACCATCAAACAGTGGCGCAACAATATGCCAAAAGATGCCCAGCCCGTTATCGTAGCTATGCTGAATGGTGGCCTTCAGATCAATGTATCAAGGCTTGCTCAGGAATCATTTCATGGTATCCGAATAGAAGGATCTGCCAATGGTAACCCTTGTATGGTATTAACCCACCAGAATAATGTAGAACTCTTATGCTATATCCAGCAAATCGCTGAGGAAGAGCATGAGACAAGAATTGGTTTTGTGGTTGACGGTAAAGAAACCGAAGAATAAGGTTTAGATTTAATAGCAGGAAGTTAAATCGCTTCCTGCAAATCTTCTTCATCAAAATTAAGGACCAAGTGAATATCCAGATTCTCTGCAGTTAACAATAACTCCTCTTCTACTTCATCAAGGTCGATAATATAGTCTGTTGAGACTTTTAATCGAACTTTGTATAACTGCTGCCCCACTTTACTCATGTAGGGTTTACGGGTCATTTCATCGATAACCAGATGATTTCTGATCAATGCTCTCAGTAACTCAACATCAATAACATTGTCTCTTAAACCGTATAGCTCAATTTCAAATCCCACTTTATCTTCCTGGGCGTTGATATTTTCATTGGCAGGAGTGAGATTAAACTGTAGTCGCTCGGAACTTAAACTATCCAGGCAGGCTCTGAATGAGCCAAAATAGACAGGGTTGATAGAAACACTGAGTAAGCCATTAAACGCATTTCCCATGCGGTTGAACCTTGAAGCCTGTAAACGAGCATTAAAGCGGTTTATTATCTCAGAGAGATTGACAATAATTTCTTCATTATCAGTACCAGTCACTGAAATAATGACTTCTATATCCTTATGGGATTGCAGCATATGCTGTAAACGTTCATCATCCACGATATCGCCTTCCATATTATCCAGTCTCCATTCGACTTGGGCTGTTTAAAAAATACTCTATTTAGAAACTATTTGCAACGGGACATTTGCTTTGTTAAATCTTTTCTATCAATGTTGCCTTAACCATCTGTACCTTCTACTATTATTACTAACTAGAAGGCAAGGAGTCTCATTATGAGAAAACCATATTTAGCAGGAATCACAGCATTACTTCTCACCGCTTGTGCAACTTCCCCAACAGGTCGTGACCAGGTTCTTATATTTTCTGAATCACAAATGGCGGAAATGGGTGCGGCATCATTTACATCCATGAAGGAAAGTCAAAAAATTGATACGAATCGAGCCCATAACCGTTACGTTAACTGTGTAGTTGATGCCCTTATTCCAGAACTTAATCGAATAGACCCTAAAATGCGGTCTACCCGCTGGGAAACTCAGGTATTCGTTGATGATTCAGCAAAT
This sequence comes from Kangiella sediminilitoris, assembly GCF_001708405.1. Taxonomy (NCBI): domain Bacteria; kingdom Pseudomonadati; phylum Pseudomonadota; class Gammaproteobacteria; order Kangiellales; family Kangiellaceae; genus Kangiella; species Kangiella sediminilitoris. The sequence continues at coordinate 2,222,291 of NZ_CP012418.1, forward strand.
GCGTTCGCTCTGCCCGGAGGTAAGATTGGCGTACATACCGGCATGTTTAAGGTTGCTGAAAATTCAAGTCAACTGGCAGCAGTCATTGGGCATGAAATTGGTCATGTATGGGCTCGGCATGGTAATGCCCGTGTATCCAGCCAATTCATAACCTCAACTGGATTACAGCTGGCTGCTATTGCTGCTGGTGAGCCTACACAGGAAAAGAAGCAGCTGCTGGGACTACTAGGTGTGGGGGCTCAGGTCGGTGTACTTTTACCTTTTAGCCGTGGAGACGAGTCCGAAGCAGATGAAATTGGTATTGAGCTGATGGCCAAAGCGGGCTTTGATCCTAGGGAAAGCGTAGAGTTATGGAAAAACATGGCTAAACAAGGCAGTGGAGGAGCACCGGAACTTCTTTCCACACACCCAGCTCCGCAGACACGAATTAGTAAACTTCAGGCTCTCATGGAAGACAGTATGTCAGATTATAGACAGGCTAGATCAGAAGGGAAAAATCCAAACTGTAGCTTATAACGAAGGATTACATTTGGCGGATTGTTATTGATCCGCCAAATAGCCGCCTCTTTCATATATCCCTTCCATGTAAAGGTCTTCAAAATCCTTAACTACAGATTTTTGTACTTCAGGAAGTGATAATAAGTTCTTACGCCATTTAGAGATTTTTTTATAGTCACTGACAGGATCAACGCCAATATTATCAGCCACAATTTGCGAACGCATCAAAAATGGTGCAAATGCACTATCAACCAAACTGAAAGAGTCACCTTCAAAAAATCCCTGGTCACCAATTTTTCGTTCCAGAGGAGCAAGCTTTTTGGTTAGGTCTTCCTCAATTTTGTAATAGGTTTCTTCACGACGCGCCTGAGTTAACTGATGCTGGGCATTGAATAGACTGGTACTGAATTCAATCCAAGCTCTGTGCTCGGCTCTTGCTAGAGGGTCCTCAGGTAGCATTCGCTCACCATGGGTTTCATCCAAGTACTCGTTAATGACTGCCGACTCAAATAAAACATGTTCCTTAACACGAAGTAATGGAACCTTTCCCAAAGGCGAGATTTCTAAAAACCAGTCCGGTTTTTTCCGAAGATTGATATACTCAATGGTGAAATCAATTTTCTTATGCAATAGCGTAATAACCGATCGCTGAACGAAAGGGCATAACTTAAAGCTTATTAATATTGGTTGTTCTAAAGAAGCCATATTCGCAACTTAAAGTTAGTATCTAGAGGTAATGTAAAACGGATTTCATGGAAAAGCAACAATACTTTTCACGCTGAAACAGATATAAAAAAGGCCTTCGAATGAAGGCCTTTTTATTTTTTAGTGTTCGTGACCACCAGCGCCATGAACGTGACCATGAGAAAGTTCTTCCTCATTTGCATCGCGTACTTCGACAACTTTTACATCAAAGTTTAACGTTACACCCGCTAAAGGATGGTTGCCGTCTACTGTTACCGTATCACCATCAACCTTGGTCACAGTAATCAGCTGCGGTCCCTGTGGAGACTCTGCATTAAACTGCATACCAGGCTCAACTTTATCAACGCCCTGAAAAGCTTGCATCGGAACTTCTTTGATTAGTTGCTCGTGACGCTCACCATAAGCTTCTTCTGGATTTACTGTAACAGACAGCTCATCATCAACCGCTTTACCAGCTAATGCATTTTCCAGACCAGGAATAATGTTTTTATGACCATGCAAATAGGCCAATGGCTCATTACCTTCTGATGTATCAACTAATACACCCTCATCTGTTTTGACAGTGTATTCAATCTTTACGACTTTGTTTTCTTCAATTTGCATAATCAACTCACCTACTTTCTATAAAATTTTATCCAGACGGAATGCAAACCATGCTGGATACGGAATACTAAACTCTGGGTAATAAAAGAATATGAAGTGGGTATATCGACAGGGAAACTCTTATACAGAGTAATCAAATTTTGGCTAGCTTAACACTAGTTATAAACATGGGGTTGGTTCATATAATTACAACCCCAGTTTATTAATCACTTGCCTACAGCCTGACTTTCGTAGAAGAAAGTCATTAATGCTCAAATCGAAAGTTTGCTTTTAGCTAACTTTCTCACCCGCAGCCTGTTGGTCTGCATGGTATGACGAGCGAACCATAGGCCCACTGGCTACATTGGTAAAACCTAGGTCTTCAGCGATCTTACCTAACTCATCAAATTCTTTCGGTGGCATAAAACGCATGACTGGATGGTGATACTTACTTGGCTGCAAGTATTGGCCCAGCGTTAACATGTCTACGCCATGTGCACGCAAGTCTTTCAAGACCTCAATGATTTCCTCATTAGTCTCACCCAGGCCAACCATCAGACCTGACTTAGTTGGAATCCCCGGATAGCGCTCTTTAAACTGTTTCAACAAGTCTAATGACCACTGGTAATCAGCACCTGGGCGAGCCTGCTTGTACAAACGTGGCACCGTTTCCAGGTTGTGATTGAATACGTCAGGGAGACCAGCTTCCATCTTATCCAGGGCCACTTCCATACGACCACGGAAGTCAGGAACAAGAACTTCCACCTTCAGCCCAGGGTTCTGCTCTTTCGCTACTCGTACACACTCACTGATATGTGCAGATCCACCATCACGTAAATCGTCACGATCCACTGAGGTGATGACTACATAGTTCAACTTCATCGACTTTACCGAGTCAGCCAAGTGTTGTGGCTCTTCCGGATCAAGCGGCAATGGGCGACCATGCGCAACATCACAGAAAGGACAGCGTCGAGTACAGATATCACCCATTATCATAAAGGTTGCTGTACCGTGACCAAAACATTCTGGCAGGTTAGGACAGGAAGCCTCTTCACACACTGTGTGTAGCTTCTTGTCACGCAGCATATCCTTAATTTTGGTAATTTGGTTACCGTTCGGTAAACGCACACGTATCCAGTCCGGCTTACGAGGCATTTCTTCCGTTGGCATAATTTTCACTGGGATACGCGCCATTTTCTCTTCGGCACGCATTTTATGCCCTGGAATCACTTTCCCGGTAACTTTTTTCTTACGAGGAGATGTCTGGGCAACAGACTCTGGTTTTGACATAAAAAGCACTCAAACCTAACCCAATTACTCAGGCAGGCCCTTCATTTCAAGACGGCTATTATAACCTAATTTGCTGCATAATTGATCCACTAAGTCTGGCTTAACTCTCTCCAGTGTCTCGGGACCACCACGCTCGGCGATTTGCGTCATCGCCATACCTTGATAACCACATGGGTTAATCCGCGCGAACGGCTCAAGGTCCATGTTAACATTCAGCGCTAAACCATGAAACGACTTCCCTTTCCGGATTCTAAGGCCCAGAGAGCAAATTTTAGCTTCATCGGTATAAACGCCCGGCGCATCGGAACGGGGATAGGCCTCAATTCCATAGGTACCTAAGGTATCCACCACGGCATTTTCTATCGCCGACACCAGATCCCTGGGGCCCATGCTTTTGCGCCTTAAATCAATCATAAAATAAGCGACCAGCTGACCCGGCCCATGATAGGTTACCTGGCCACCTCTATCGACCTGTACCACCGGTATATCACCCGGAAATAACAGGTGCTCTGGCTTACCGGCCTGTCCCTGAGTAAATACAGGGTCATGCTCCACAAGCCAAATCTCATCGGTAGTGCTTTCATCGCGCTCGTCAGTAAAGCGCTGCATTCGCTTCCAAACCGGAACATAGGTTTCATGCCCCAGTTCACGAATAATTACCGTATTTTCGATACTCATCGTCGCTTCTTTCTAACTACAGGGTCATTTTTACGCCTTCAACGGTATAAACTTCTTTATACATCGCGTCTACCTGCTCACGGTTTTCTACCGTAACCATGAAAGACAAAGATATATAATTACCGTCACGACTCATTTTTGAGGTTGGTGAGTAGTCACTAGGCGCGTGGCGATTGACTACCTCAGCCACCTCCATATCAATACCTTCTCGATGCACAGCCATGACCTTGAAGCAAATTTCACATGGAAACTCCCATACTTTATCTCGATCATATTGTGTCATAACTTAGCCTCACCACTAATTTCTCCCAAGTATAAACGTTCTTTTAATACTTGGTAATATTCATACATTTGTCGCCAGACCGAGCCTGGCTGACCACTACCAATTGTAACATCATTCACTTTGACGACTGGGCGGATTTCTTTGGTTGAGCTGGTTAGCCAGATTTCATCTGCAAGCTCCAGCTCATGTTCAGGGATCGGGCGCTCTTCATACGGAATGCCATGCTGATTAGCTAATAACAGAATAAACTCCCGAGTCACACCTGCCAATAGATGCTCACTCAAAGGCGGCGTAATGATAACACCATCCCGAACAATAAACAGGTTACTAGATGTTGCCTCACTCGCCTCACCGTTGCGTACTAATATGGTGTCATCCGCGCCAGATTCAAGCGCTTTCTGCTTCAGCATACAGTTAGCCAGCAACGTTATTGCCTTGATATCGCATCGTTGCCAGCGGATATCCTCAGCTGTTATTACAGAATAACCTTTAATTTCAGTAGCTTGTGAAAGCTTTTGTACGGGAGGCAACGGTGAAATCATGGCGAAAACAGTCGCCTCACCCTGCTCTGGAAAGTCGTGATGCCTCTCAACATAGACCCCGCGGGTTATCTGCAGGTAAACGGAAGCATTATCGTAAGGATTTTTCTCAATTAAGGTACCAATGATAGTTTTCAACTCATCATCAGATTGTGGCAGGGACATGTAAATTGCAGCCAGGCTCTTACGTAGCCTATTAATATGACTGGTTAAACGAAAAGGATTTCCGGCATAAACGGGAATGACTTCATAGATACCGTCACCAAACAAAAAGCCCCGGTCCAGGACCGGGACTTTAGCTTGTTCAAGGTCTACATAATGACCATTTAGATAGGCAACTGACATAATCTCACTATACTAATTGGCTACTGCCTATAATAGTTCGGTCTTGACTGTTGAGTTAGTTAGTCATTAAACCAAAGGGCAATAGAGTCCCACATACGGCCAAAGAAACCTGCTTCTTCTACATTATCCAATGCTACCATAGGTAAGCGTTTAACTACCTTGTCGCCAATACTGAAGGTGACTTCGCCAACTACCTGACCTTTTTGGATCGGGGCGATCAGCTTACCACTCATGGTATAGTTTGCTTTTAACTGATCTTTCTCTGTTTTAAGAACGGATAGCACTGCGTCCTGCGCCAAGCCTACTCCAACCTGCTCTTTTTCGCCCTTCCATACCTCAGCCTGTTTAAGCGGCTTTCCTGCGGCAAATGCATTAATATTGGTGTAGAAGCGGAAACCGAAGTTCAACAATTTGCGGCTTTCACTGGCACGAGCACTCATGCTGTCGGTACCCATAACTACAGAGATAAGACGCATTCCTTTCTTTTCGGCAGAAGACACCAGACAAAAACCAGCGTCTTCTGTATGGCCTGTTTTAATTCCATCCACACCCAAAGTAGTATCTCCTAACAACTCATTTCTATTTTTCTGAGTAATGTTGTTGTAGGTAAATTCACGCTCTGAGTACATCGCATAGTCTTCAGGGAAGTCTGCTATTAAGGCTCTTGCCAGCTTAGCCAAGTCACGGGCAGTGGTCATATGCTGCTCATGTGGAAGGCCTGTACTATTCATGAAATGAGTATCACTCATTCCCAGTCGCTTGGCATACTGATTCATTAGATCAGCAAAAGCATCTTCGCTACCCGCAATGTGCTCTGCCATGGCAATACTTGCATCATTACCCGACTGAATCACGATTCCACGGTGTAAGTCCTCCACTGACACGTACTTGTTAACCTCAACAAACATCAAGGAGCTACCTTTCAGCTTAGGGTTCTGTGCCCAGGCGTTTTCGCTGATTAAGACTTTATCATCCTCACTGATGTTACCTTTGTGTAACTGGTCAGCAATGATATAGCTGGTCATCATCTTGGTCAGACTCGCTGGAGGCAACTTTTGTCTGGAGTTTTCCTCCATCAAAATCTGCCCGGTTTCATAGTCCATTATTAACCATGAGCTGGCGTCAACACTCGGCTTCCCTGGCTGTATAGCCTGCGCATTGCTGGCTACCATCAACAAAACCAAACTAAAAATCAGTACTTCAATGGAAAAAATTCGTTTCATCATGATTTCAACACTATTCATTTAAGCCTAAAAATATAAATTAATCTGCAACTACCCGTGGTGCGCCAAAACTATACTGTTTTAACTGCGCCAGGATAGCTTCTGCGGCGCGAGGACTTTCCAGAGGACCAATCCGTACTCTTTGTAATGTCTGACCGTTGACTTCCACTGCCGTAAGACTGATAGGTTGACGGAAATGATCACGTAACCTGGAAGCTAGCGTGTCTGCCCTCATCTCATCAGCAAAAGCACCAACCTGAACATAAAGTTTGGCGTTATCGTGTTGCTGATCCATAGGTGCAATTTCTAACTTTCCATCAGATTCAACCATGCGGTTTGCACCCTTGGGTGACTTTAATACTGTCACCTCTACCTGGGCCGTGCCTTTATCGTCATAGCCCAGCTTCTTTGCGGCAGCATAAGACAAATCAATCAAACGATTTTTTACAAAAGGGCCCCTATCATTAATCTTTACGATCACTGATTTACCATTATTGATGTTTGTCACCCGCGCGTAACTTGGAAGCGGCAATGTTTTATGCGCAGCGCTGAACTGATACATATCGTAAACTTCGCCTGAGGATGTACGACGACCATGAAACTTTTGCCCATACCAACTGGCCGTCCCAACTTCTTTGTAATTATTGCCAGATGCCAGTACGTGATAAACCACTCCATCCACTTCATAGTAGGGAGGATTTCCAAAAGCACTCTTCTCTTCAACCCTCGGCGTCGGCTCGATTGCCGGACCGTCCTGGAAAGAGCTTGCAGTACCATCTGGTGCATAATCCGGGATCTTTCGATCGGCAGCACTACCATAGGCTGGCTGATCATCACGGCTCACCGTAGTGGTACAAGCACTCAATACGCTTAAAGCCAGCAAGCTGCTAATTAATTGAATACTTCGTTTCGAATGTCTCATGCTTTATCGTCTCACACTCTTAAGATTCACGATGTGTCTTTTCTTTTTGCTGATGTATAGCAAATTCTGCTTCTATTTCCTGACTTAACTGGTGAACCGCCATGGCATATAACGGGCTACGGTTATAGCGCGTAATGACATAAAAATTATGGAACCCCAGCCAATAGTCATAATGATTTTTTTGCTTAAAGTGGTAAATTCCTGCAATGTCGCTATCCTCTGCGGCTCCTTTGTAATCAAGGCCCGCCTGTTTCATTTGACTGATCGTAAATTGTGGCTTTAATTGCTCGTTCTTAAAGCGTTTGGCCATCGGCTCATCAATATCTACAAACTCAGCCACCGGCTCGCCCAATTTCCAACCGTGAACACTAAAATAATTGGCGACACTACCAATCGCATCAGCCGTATTATTGAATAAATTTATTTTACCATCACCGTCAAAATCAACTGCATAGTGCCGGTAAGAGGTTGGGATAAACTGCCCCATTCCCATGGCGCCAGCATAAGACCCTTTTGGCTCACCAATTTCCCAGCCCTGCTCTCGGGCTAGTACGAAATATTGCTCAAGCTCTCCTGCGAAAAAACTTCCGCGCTTTGGGTAGTGAAAAGCTAATGTATTGAGGGCATCAATCACCGCGTCGCTACCCTGGATGCGACCATATTTTGTTTCCACACCAATAATTGCAGTAATTACTTCTGCAGGAACCTGGTATTTCTCTTCAGCCTTTTTTAAAAGCTCATAGTTTTCTTTATAGAATTCTACGCCTTTCTTAATTCGATCCTGCTGAATGAATATGGGTCTATATTCAAACCAGTCTTTACTCTCGGCGGGACGAGTTATTAATTTGATAATGCTGTCTTTTACTTTAGCTTTTGACAATACAGTTTTAACATAGCTGGCAGTAAAGCCATGTTTTTCTTGCATGTGTTGAGCGAAAGCTTCTGGCTCAGTTGGTGCGCTACCACCACTTGCTGCATAACTACTCAAACCCAGTAATGCTGCTACGATAATTTTTCTCACATTCTTCTCCCAGGATGAATCCACATTACCCTTGAATATAGGTTAAGCCGAGTGTAACCGTCGGTGCGTTTGAATGGACATTAAAATGCCAAAACTAGCCATCAATGTCACAATAGAAGTACCACCGTAACTGATCAGTGGTAATGGTAACCCGACCACCGGTAACAAACCACTGACCATTCCAATATTTACAAACAAATATACAAAAAAGGTCAGGGTTAAAGCCGCACCCAACAAGCGGCTAAAAGTATCCTGCCCTTGTAGACTGATATACAGTCCTCGCCAGATTACAAACAAATACAAAGCAAGTAGTAATATGATACCAACCAGTCCAAACTCCTCGCCCAGTACAGCAAAAATAAAGTCGGTATGTCGCTCAGGCAAGAATTCTAGCTGAGACTGAGTCCCGTTAAGCCAGCCCTTGCCATAAATTCCTCCCGAACCAATCGCGATTTGAGACTGTATAATGTGATAGCCCGAACCCAGAGGATCACTCTCTGGGTTGAGGAATGTCAGAACTCGACCTTTCTGGTAATCATGCATAACGAAGTACCACATGATTGGTGCCATAATGACACCAATCAGCCCAGCCCCTAAAATATAACGCCAGCGCAGCCCGGCAAAGAATATAACAAAAAGACCTGATGCTGCGATTAGTAACGAGGTTCCAAGGTCTGGTTGTAGCATGATCAGTATCATCGGAGTAAAAACCAAGACCAGGCTTATCAAAAGATGTTTAAAGCTTGGAGGCAGAGCCTTATCGGCAAAATAAGATGCGACCATGATCGGAACCGCTAATTTCATAATTTCCGAAGGCTGGAAGCGAACCCCTATATTAATCCAACGCTGAGCGCCTTTACTGGACTCACCAAAAAACAGCACTGCAAGCAGAAACCCAATCCCAACAACAAAAAATAGTGGTGCCCATTCTTTTAGCGTTCGAGGCGACACTTGCGCCAACATAAACATTGCTACCAGTCCTGCTCCGAAGCGCACCACCTGCCTTTCCACCAGAGCTAGACTTTCACCCCCAGCGCTGTATACAACCAACAGGCTGAATGCCATTAATGCTAACAACCCCAACAACAGTGGCACATCAATATGCAACCGCCATAATAAGCTACGGCGAGCTTTGTGCGAATTGGCTGCACTAGTTCGTATCGCCACTGTTGCTCTCCTCACCGCCATCTTCAGATTGCTGGTTAATTTGTAAAACCTCTAATAAATAAAAATCCATAATTTCACGGGCCAAAGGTGCCGCATTCGAGCCGCCACCTCCGGCATTTTCCATCATTACCGCCAACGCTATTTTCGGTCGCTTAAAGGGAGCGTAACCGATAAATAGGGCATTATCATGGAATTTTTCTGCAATTTTGGTGGCATCGTACTCTTCATCCTGTGCAATACTCTTCACCTGTGCCGTACCGGTCTTACCCGCTACCGTATATTCCGCACCCTCAAAAGCTGTTCGGGCCGTACCTCTAGGTGGCTCGGTTACTTCCTTCATGCTGTTCTTTACCAAATCCAGCCAACTGCCATCACTGGTATCTATCTGGTGGTATGCCATCACTGGAGTGTTTGCTTCAAAACGGTTTGCCTCGGCAAACTCTTTAACCAGCTGTAGGTTATATCGAATCCCATCATTAGCTAGTACAGCAGTTGCGTTAGCCAGTTGCAGAGGTGTTACTGTCCAGAAGCCCTGTCCAATTCCTATATTAACGGTATCACCATTGTACCAGGGTTCTTTTCGGGTGCTTTTTTTCCACTCTCTGGAAGGCATGATGCCCACCTTTTCTTCCACAATATCAATTCCGGTTTTTTGTCCGAAACCGAACTGTCGCATCCCTTCGTAAATTTGGTTGATCCCAAGTCTAACCGAAAGGTCGTAAAAGAAGGTATCACAGGATTCAACTATAGCTTGTGTCACATCTACCGTTTTACCATGTCCCCATGCTTTCCAGTCCCGATATCGATGGTTATTGTTAGGTAATGAAAACCAGCCGGGATCACGAATTCTGGTACTGGGAGTAATGACGCCCTCTTTCAAACCTAAGAAAGCCAAATGAGGCTTAATGGTTGAAGCCGGGGGATAAGTACCCTGTACCGCCCGGTTATATAAAGGACGCTCAGGCGTTAGCAGCTTCTGATATTCTTTGCTCGAAATACCACCGGTAAACATATTCGGATCGTAAGCTGGCTGGCTAACCATTGCCAACACACCGCCAGTAGCCGGGTCAACGGCAACAACCGCCCCGCGCACACCCTTTTCCTGCATTGACTGAGTGATCTTTTGCTGTAAAGCCAAATTGAGGTAAAGATGTAAATCTTTTCCAGTAACTGGCTCTTTGCGTTCTAAAACACGAACCACTCGCCCACGAGCATCTGTTTCAACTTTTTCACTACCCACGTCACCGTGTAGAATATCTTCATAATATCGTTCTAAACCCAGCTTTCCCATTTTGCCCGTCGCTGCGTAGCGCTGTCGTGTCGTCCCTATCTCACGGTTATTTGCGACGTCTCGCTCATCCATACGGATAAGATCATCTTCCGTAATCGCCCCCATTCTGCCGAGGACATGTACCAAGGTAGCACCATAAGGGTAGTATCGTTCCAATCTTGCTTCTACACTGACACCGGGGAAAAAGTGCTGGTTAATTGAAAAGGTTGCCACTTCCTGTTCTGTAAGGTTGGTTTTAATAGCGTAGGAATTGAATTTGGGGCGGAACTTGATCTGCTCTAAAAACTTTTCAATTTGCTCGTCTGAAATACTGAATATCTGCTTCAATCGCATGACCGTATCGGCCATGTTATCAACCTGCTCCGGTACCACCTCCAGTGCAAAGATCGAACGGTTTTGTGCCAGCAGCTTCCCGGTCTGGTCATAAATCAGACCGCGAACCGGTGCAATCGGCCGGACCTGAATTCTATTATTTTCCGACTGAGTCTGATATTTATCATGCTCCAGTACCTGGAGTTTAATTTCTCGAGCTAATAAAAAGCCCATCAAGCCGACCACTATGATCAAAGCTATAACGCAACGTATGTAGAATATGGACGTCTCTCGTCCTACATCCTTTGTAGCTTCACGCTTTTTTAACATGTTAAATGACTAGACCCTTCATGAGGTTCTTATGTGCACTGTATTACAAACGGTTATTCGCGGTGATACGGATGATTTACCGTAACCGACCAGGCTCGATACAACGCTTCCGCAATCAATACGCGAACTAAAGGATGCGGAAAAGTTAAATTTGATAATGAAATTTTCTGATTTGCTCTTTGCAAACAAGCCGGGGCCAGTCCTTCCGGACCGCCAACCAGCAACACGACATTAGGGTGATTTAACTGCCAATGCTCTATTTGAGAAGCTAATTGCGACGTTGAGTATTGCTTACCCTTAACGTCCAGGGCTATGACCCAGTCGCCACTGGAAATATGTGACAACATAGCCTCACCTTCTTTATCAGTTAAACGCACTATGTCCGCGTTCTTGCCTCGTTTGACCGCTGGAACTTCAACGAGTTCCAATGCAAAATCTCTGGGGAATCGCCGCGCATATTCTTTATAGCCCTGCTCTACCCAGCCCGGCATCTTTTGACCAACGGTGATTAAGCGTAATTGCATGTTTGTATAAGCTATACGGTCTACTGAGAGCGAGCTTCTTTCCAGTTAGGATCCCATAATTTTTCCAGCTGATAAAAGTCCCGAGTTTGGGCCAGCATGATATGAACGACCACATCGCCGAGATCGACTAACACCCACTCACCGACATCATCACCTTCAACCCCTAGCGGCTGAAGACCTAACTCTTTCATTTCACTGACCAAGTTGTTAGCAACCGACTTTACGTGACGGTTAGAAGTACCACTGGCAACGACCATATAATCCGTTACCGTGCTGAGGTCTTTCACATCTAATACACTGATTTCTTTAGCTTTTAAGTCTTCTAATTGCTCGACAACAACATTCTTAACTTGCTCAACTTGCATTGGTTACCTTAACTCTTAGGGTTTAGGCCGTATAGGCCATGCTGATACATATAGTCTAGTATATCATCTGGTAATAGAAATCGGGGCGAAAAGCCTTGATTTATTTGCTCTCGGATATAGCTTGAAGAAATATCCAGTTGCGGCATCTGACAAAAACCAACTTTTCCATGACTGTAACTGGGTAGTTGCATCACGTCGTTCAGCGCATGCTGCCTGTAGAACGTGGCTACTGTCCCTGCCGTCGGAATTTCGCTACTGGGGCGCCCCACTACCAGAATATTGGTTAATTCAATTAGCTCTTGCCACTGATACCATTCATCAATTTTGGCAAAGGCGTCTGCGCCCATTAAAAACACCAGGCAATCATTCCCTACTTCGCGCCTAATTTCCTTTAGGGTAACCACACTATAGCTTGGCTCTGGTCGCGACAATTCTCTGCTATCAACTTTTAATTCCGGATACTGCTTCAGTACCCGCTCCAGCATTTCAATTCTCTGTCTTGGGGTTGCACCCGGTTCCGGACGGTGAGGAGGATAGGCTGCAGGCATCAATGAAACGTTAGCATCAGGGAAGCGATTCAACATCTCCTGGGTCATTCTTAAGTGTCCAAAATGCACAGGGTCAAAAGTCCCGCCAAGAATAATATCCATTTTTTTCTGCTGCAACATGGTCACGACATTCCAAATGCTTTTTTCAGATTACTCAGTCCGTCTTTAGCGGCCTGGGATGGCTGCTCTGCTGAGCGTTGTGGCTTTCTTGCTCTGAAAGGATTGACGCCAGAAATCAGACAAACCACTTGCGCCATTTCCTGCCAGACATCAATATCCGCCTGTCCTTTAATCCCTTTATCGATCATGGTTAAGCGCTGAATCATGGCGTACCACTTTTTAACACTACCATTACTTAAAGCCGCCTGATAAACCTTTTGCTTTTTGGGCCATACTCGATTGGCTTTGAAAATTTCAGGGATGGGCGTTCCTGCCGCCACCTCTTCAGACCATAGGGCTAGCTGTTGGCATTCCCGCAGTAACTGATTCACTACCGGTAAAGGATAAGTTCCTTCTGCCTGGATGCTAGCTAACATCCGAAGTGCTCGCTCGGCCTGGCCCAACAGGCAGGCATCAGCAAGTTCAAACATTGAGTAGCGAGCGCTTTCGCCCACATACTCTCTGATATTATCACCAGTAACCACCCCATCCTTCGCCAATAATGCCAGCATTTGAAGATCCTGGTGAGCAGCCAATAAGTTACCTTCACAACGCTCTACCAGAACCTGTAGCGCATCATTATCGAGTTTTAAATCAAGTTTAGTTGCCCTTTGACGTAACCAGCCACCAAGCCTTTCAGCAGGTATTGGCCATACTTCGACAACGATGCCAACCTGTTCCAGTGTTTTAAACCACGACGTGCGTTTTTCGTTTGAAAGTTTTGGAGCAATAATCAGTAAGACATCACTTGGCTGACTGCTGATAAAACTCTGTATCGCTTCACCCTGAGCTTTTTTTATGGATTTATCAAAGCGCCATTCCAGCAACCTGCTTTCTGCAAATAAAGACATGGTTCCTGCCTGATCAGCAAGTGGATTGCTGGCGGTTGAGTCTTCTATAATCTGTCGTTCTAAAATTCCCTGATCTTTACAATGAGCTCGGATTTGATCAGCGGCTTCCATTTTTTGCCAAGGTTCATCACCAGCCACCAGAAAAACTGGATAGTGCTGATTAAGAGCTTGTTCTAATTTCTCTGGATAAACCTTCACGGGACCTTCTGAGTTTATTGTATGGGGTTCAGATGATGGGTTGTTGCCATCTGTAAAAGGAGACGACCTATAACGTCCTGGTGCATATCATCAATCAGGCGTTGCTGCTCATTTTCCTGACCTGACTCCAGCGTACGCTGGTAAGCAAACTCTCGTCTACTATTCAGGGTTTGTGTTTGTGGCTCACCTTCTGTAATAGTATCAGGTGTCAGTAACTGATATTTCAATGTGAAAATCAACTCCAGTTCACTGGCACGGCCGAAACTGTCGCGAGCCACCGTACGTTTTTCAGTATTATAATCTACGATTGCCAGTTGCATTTCTGATGCTTCCGCTGACTGGACAAGTTGTGCTCCCTGGTAAGCAAGACGTTGTTTCAGGGTACGTTCAAAACTTGCATTTGGACTGTCGCTTAATAGCCAAACTTTCGCCCCATCCAGATCCGTTCCAGCACCACGCAAATGGAATCCACAAGCGGTCAGAAGACCGCTCAGGAAAACTAATGGTATGATTAAACGTATTTTCATTCAGTACCTATGCTGTCACAGCCTAATTCGCAACAATATTTACCAGCTTACCTGGTACCACAATCACCTTACGCACAGTATTGCCGTCAGTAAACTTTTTAACATTGTCATCAGCCAAAGCCATAGCTTCAACCTCTTCTTTTGTGGCGCTGGCAGCAACCGTAATTTTAGCACGTAGCTTGCCATTTACCTGTACGATAATTAGCTTCTCATCCTGTACCATGGCGCTCTTGTCTGCTTCTGGCCACTTAGCGTCGACAACGTCTGAACGGTCGTCATCGTTAACTAGCTCACCCAAAGCAGTCCACAACTCAGAACAGATATGTGGCACGATTGGAGCCAGTAGCAAGACCGCCGTCTCTAGAGCTTCATGCAATACAACACGATCCTGTTCAGTCATCTCTTCTGCTTTTCCTGCATGATTCAGTAGCTCCATGACCGCAGCAATAGCCGTATTAAAAGTATAACGGCGAGCGTAATCATCGGTTACTTTTGCAATCGTTTCGTGGGTTTTACGACGTAATGCTTTCTGATCCGAATTTAATCCAGATACATCCAGTTTACTTACTTCACCTTTATGCTGATGCGACTGTACCATTTTCCACAAACGACGTAGGAACCGGAGCGAACCATCTACCGCTGAATCCTGCCACTCCAGCGCTTGATCCGGTGGCGAAGCAAACATGGTATATAAGCGCATGGTATCTGCACCGTACTGCTCCACCATCGACTGCGGATCAATACCGTTGTTCTTCGACTTCGACATTTTTGTCATACCGGCATGAACGACCTCATTACCATCCTGATCAATCGCCTTAGAGATATGACCTTTGTCATCACGCTCCTTCACTTCAACTTCCAGCGGTGAAACCCAGTGACGCGCACCTTTTTCATCAGTGTAGTAATAGGCATCGGCCAGAACCATGCCCTGGCACAATAATTTTTTGGCTGGCTCATCCGAGTTAACCAGACCGATATCGCGCAGCAATTTGTGGAAGAAACGGAAATACATCAGGTGCATGGTGGCATGTTCGATACCACCGATATACTGATCTACTGGCAGCCAGTAATTTGCCTGCTCCGGGTTTAGCATTCCTTTATCATAATCTGGGCTGGTGTAACGTGCGTAATACCAGCTCGACTCCATGAAGGTATCGAAAGTATCTGTTTCGCGGACACCTTCCACGCCGTCGACAACCGCTTTTTTCCACTCTTCATCAGTATTCAGCGGGCTGGTCACGCCATCCATCACCACATCTTCCGGTAAACGGACTGGCAGCTGATCTTCAGGAGCTGGAACCACTGAGCCATCAGGCATGTTGATCATTGGAATAGGAGCACCCCAATAGCGTTGACGGGAAACGCCCCAGTCACGCAAACGATAGTTGACAGTTTTCTCGCCTTTGCCCTCGGCTTCCAGCTTCGCTGAAATTGCATGGAATGCTTGCTCGAATTCCATGCCATCAAATTCATCGGAATTAAAGGTTACGCCCTTTTCAGTATAGGCCGCTTCGCTGATGTCCAGCTCAGAACCATCCGCCGGCTGAATTACCGGAGCCTTCTCAATACCGTACTTAGTAGCAAACTCCCAGTCACGCTGATCGTGTGCTGGGACTGCCATAACCGCACCGGTGCCGTAATCCATCAGAACAAAATTAGCAACCCAGATAGGGACGTCTTTACCCGTTAACGGGTGCTTGGCATACAGGCCTGTCGCCATGCCTTTCTTTTCCATGGTCGCCATTTCAGCTTCCGATACTTTGCTGTTCTTGCATTCACTCACAAACTCAGCCAGTTCTGGATTATCTTTAGACGCCATAGTGGCGATTGGGTGGCCCGCGGCTACTGCAAGATAAGTCACACCGTAAAGAGTATCAGGACGAGTGGTATAAACACGAAGGTTATCGCTATGATCACTCTCGTCACCAAAACCAAACTCTACTTCAACCCCTTCCGAGCGCCCGATCCAGTTACGCTGCATGGTTTTAACCATATCTGGCCAGCCATCCAGCTTATCCAGATCCGCCAGCAGCTCATCAGCGTATTCAGTAATTTTAATAAACCACTGTGGTATTTCTTTCTGCTCAACTGGCGTATCACAACGCCAGCAAGCACCATCAACCACCTGCTCATTGGCCAGAACAGTCTGGTCATTCGGGCACCAGTTTACTGATGAGGTTTTCTTATAAACCAAGCCTTTCTCATACAGCTTAGTGAAGAACCACTGTTCCCAGCGATAGTATTCTGGCTGACAGGTCGCTAATTCACGATCCCAATCATAGGCAAAGCCCAGCATTTTCAGCTGACCTTTCATGTAATCGATATTTTCGTAAGTCCAAGGCGCCGGGGACGCTTTATTTTTAACCGCCGCATTCTCAGCCGGTAATCCGAACGCATCCCAACCGATCGGCTGCAGCACATTTTTACCCTGCATACGCTGGAAACGTGCAATAACATCACCGATGGTATAGTTACGAACGTGGCCCATGTGTAATCGACCACTGGGGTAAGGGAACATGCTCAAGCAGTAGTACTTCTCTTTAGAAGCATCTTCGACCGCTTTGAAAGTTTTATTTTTTTGCCACTTCTCTTGGATTTTCCCTTCAATTTCAGAAGGTTGATAGTGCTCAGTTAGTTGCATTGTCTAAAATTTCTTTAATTATGAAATCGGATTAGGAGGAGTCAGGCGCAAAGCCCCATAAAGCCTCAAACTATAAGCCCTTAATGTTACCTGACAGGGAGAATAGCAACAAGGTTAATTGTTAGGCTTTTCAAGGTTTAGCGGAGTTCAGGTGAAGTTTCGCAGATTGGCCCGAAGCCTGTTAAGCCCAATATATCAAAAAACTAATAATCAAAGTTGGACTCATACGTCAGCCCAACCTACAACAACTAACTTTCAGTGCTAATGTCTTGGTTCGTTTTCAACATGAAAGCTAGCCCCAGCAAAACAATCACCAGCACCAGCAGGCTCCAGTAGCCATACTGTAAAAACCAGGTTGGCTTATTATCCAGAATAAAAGCTCCAGCCAACACATCGCGTTCGAAACGTGGGATCTGATCCAGCACTCGGCCCTGCGAATCAATAACTGCGGTCAGGCCATTATTGGTGCCACGAATCACCGGTAAGCCCGTTTCAATAGCACGCATCTGAGCAATCTGGAAATGCTGTAATGGTCCCCAGCTATCGCCAAACCAGGTGTCGTTACTGATGGTCAGGATCGCCGTAAACTGATCCTGCGACTGATTACCCAGACTCTGTATTAGGCCAGAAAAGGCTATCTCGTAGCATATGGCTGGCACCAGCGCTGCCTTATCGGTCCGTAATGGTTCCTGCTCGGGACTGCCAGGGGTAAAGCTCGACATTGGCAAGTCAAAAAAGTCGATGGCTCCACGGAGTAATTCAGTAAACGGGATGTATTCACCAAAAGGAACAAGTTGCTGCTTATGGTAGGCCTGGTTCTGCTCCCCTAATAAACGAACCCCAGAATAATAGACCGATCGATTATCAGGCTCATACATTGGGATCCCGGTGATGAACTGGCTATTGCTCTCTTTAGCCTGCTCTTCAAGCTTTCTCATGATCCCCGGTACATTATTTTCAAAAGACGGGATACCGCCTTCAGGCCACACCACCAGGTCAGCACCCCAGTAAGACTCGGTCTGCTCGAACAGGCCATTCATAATCGCATTGAAATACTGAGGATTCCATTTGATGTGCTGGTCAACGTTTGGCTGAACTAAAGCCAACGTCAGGGTCTGCTCTTTCTCTGGCTTTTTAGAAAACAGGTGCAAGGTTGTTATAAACGGAATTGCCAGAATAACCAGAATTGGTAGTATGAAGCGTCGCTGCTGGGCATAGCCTTTACTAACCACCACTTCTGATAGTAGACAACTCAGAATAACTACAAATAAAGTAACTCCATGGACCCCAAGGTAACTGGCAATCCCCTGCATCAGAGCCTCTGCCTGGCTATATCCGGCATATAACCAGGGAAAGCTGACAAAACCCGAACCACGGGCAATATCCATTCCGACCCAAAGTATACTGAAAAGGAGAACACGAGAAGTCAGTGAGTACTGACTAAAAAATTTCTGCATTATCCAGCCGAGAATGCTGTAAAAGAACGCCAGAATCGCTGCAAATAAAATTGTCAGAATAACGGCTAAGGGCGGAGACGCATTACCGAAGGTGTTAATGGACACATAGACCCAGGACACTCCTGCTATGAAAACCCCAAAGCCATAGCCCCAGCCCAGCCAAAAAGTTTTTTTGGGCGTCTGGTTTTGGATGAGCCACCAGAACGTTGCGATGGATATCAGTGCAACGGGCCACCATTTTAAGGGGGCAAAAGCAAGCGGGTATACAGCTCCAGCTACCAGGGCAATAAAAAATGCCAGCCAGCCTGATGGGCTGGCAAATTTACTTGTCATCACAGACTCTCTATCAATTATTGTTTTGTGTGTACTAACTTAATATTTGTTCTTGTGCCAGTGGCTTGACTCGCAACAAATGCACACGACGTTGATCGGCATTCAGTACGGTGAATTTGAAGTCTCCCATGGTAATGGTCTCATCACGCTCTGGCATATGGCCGAATTTGTTAACCAACAAACCGCCAATCGTATCAAATTCCTGATCTGAAAAATCAGAACCTAATCGCTCATTAAAGTCTTCGATATCAGTCTGAGCCTTGATGATGTACTCACCATTTGAGTGAAGCTTGATATTACTTTCCTCTTCATCGATATCAAACTCGTCCTCAATGTCCCCCACAATTTGTTCCAGTACGTCTTCAATTGTCACCAGCCCGGACACACAACCGTATTCATCAACGACGATCGCCATGTGATTTCTCTTAGAGCGGAACTCTGTCAGGAGAATATCAAGACGCTTACTTTCTGGAATGATATAGGCAGGACGGAGAATATCTTTAATGTCGAAGTTATTTTTTTCACCGTCATCAAAAGCATAGGTCAGTAGCTCTTTAGCCAGCATAATGCCTTCAATGTCATCACGGTTTTCACCCACAACCGGGTAACGTGAGTGACGCGTCTCACTGACGATTGGCAGAATTTCCTGCAACGAGGCGTTCTCATGAATCACGTTCATTTGTGACCGTGGGATCATAATATCGCGTACCTGCATTTCTGCGACCTGTAATACACCCTCCATCATTGCCAGAGAGTCGGTCTTGATCAGCTTATCGTCTGTAGCAACCCGTAACACTTCCACCAGTTGCTGGCGGTCTTGGGGTTCAGAATGGAAAATATCTACTATTCGTTGAAAAAAGCTCCTCGACGGAGGTTTGTCATCGCTCATTGCGCTTTACTTTTCCTCTAATTACCTAAAAATATTCGATTAAACCAATACGATACTAATGATTATAGTGTTCCATCAATATGATATGGATCACCAATTCCCAATTTTTCCAAAATCTTTATTTCTAAAGCTTCCATGGCTTCAGCTTCATCATCTTTTATATGATCGTAGCCTAATAAATGCAAGCATCCATGAATCACCATGTGCGCCCAATGATTGTGCAGTGGCTTATTCTGCTCTTTCGCCTCTTTAGCAACTATCTCTGCACAGGCCACCAGATCGCCCAGCAGCCGTTCCTCCGGCATCAATTCAGGAGGCAAACCTTGGGGCATTTCAAAAGGGAATGATAAGACATTGGTTGGACGATCTTTGCCCCGGAACTGGTGATTCAGGGACTGACTTTCATCCACCGACACAACCCGTAACGTCAATGCAACCTTATCGGTTATCGACAGGTGTTCCAGTGCAGTCTGCAGCCATAGCTTGAACTGCTCCTCAGTAGGCAGATGCTCATGGTCACAGGCAAACTGCAACTCAAACTCCAGTTGATTCATTTGCTTATAATTTCTTTGCTGCGTCGCTGGCAGTTTCAGCAGATCGTTTGGCTTCGGCTGAATCCGCCTCTTCGTAGGCCTGAACAATTCGCTGAACCACCGGGTGACGGACCACATCTTTCGACTGAAAGAACGTAAAGCTAATACCATCAACATTTTTAAGAACGTCGATCACATGGCGTAAACCTGAT
This sequence comes from Kangiella sediminilitoris, assembly GCF_001708405.1. Lineage (NCBI taxonomy): Bacteria > Pseudomonadati > Pseudomonadota > Gammaproteobacteria > Kangiellales > Kangiellaceae > Kangiella > Kangiella sediminilitoris. Next base: position 2,242,714 of record NZ_CP012418.1, read on the forward strand.
TTCTGGCCACGCGGCAAATCCACCTGTGTAATATCACCAGTGACAACAGCTTTCGAGCTGAAACCTATTCGGGTCAGGAACATTTTCATCTGCTCGATAGTCGTATTTTGGCTTTCATCGAGAATAATAAAAGCATCATTCAAGGTACGGCCACGCATATAAGCCAGAGGCGCTACTTCAATCACATTGCGCTCCATCAGTTTTGCTACTTTTTCAAAGCCAAACATTTCATATAAAGCGTCATATAGCGGGCGTAAATAAGGATCCACTTTCTGCGCCAGATCTCCCGGCAAAAACCCCAGACGCTCGCCGGCTTCAACCGCTGGGCGAGTTAGCAAGATACGCCGCACCTGCTGTTTTTCCCAGGCATCTACAGCGCTTGCTACAGCAAGATAAGTTTTACCTGTACCTGCCGGGCCAATACCAAAACTGATGTCGTGATGGATGATGTTTTGCAGATATTGCTTCTGATTTGGGCTACGCGGCTTAATCAGGCCACGCTTTGTCACTAACTTGACGTCATCATCTACGTGACCTTTAGGTTGAGTACCCTCCAGCTCCGTAGAAATCTCCTGAATGGCGAGATGAACGTCAGCGCTATCCAGCATTTTCTTTTTTGCCGTGTCATCATACAGTTTCTCTACAACCTGACGTGCCGCGGCGATATTCACGCCATCACCAATCAGGCTGACCGAGTTGCCTCGTACATTCACTTCAACGCCAAGACGACGCTCAATATGCTTTAAATGCTCATCAAGGTAACCGCACAATGCCGATAAACGGTTATTATCGGCAGGCAGTAAATCAAAAGTTTCGTTCGATAATTGTGACAAGAACTATCCTATTACGATTTGGGCTCAGTGAACCAGGCCATCAGGCTCAAATTCACCGCGCAATGAATTCGGGAATGCATCAGTGATGGTCACTTCAGCAAACTTACCAATCAAACTATGAGGACCAACAAAGTTAACAATACGATTGTTTTCGGTGCGACCTCGAAGTTCCATCGGATCCTTCTTTGAAGGTCCTTCAACCAAGATTTTTTCTTTATTACCGACCATGCTTCGGCTAATCGAGAAGGCCTGCTGATTAATTCTTTGTTGTAGGATCGACAAGCGCTGTTTTTTTACTTCCATCGGCGTGTCATCCACGATATCAGAAGCAGGCGTTCCCGGTCGCGCGCTGTAGATAAAACTGAATGAGTGATCATAGCCAATGTCGCCGATCAGCTTCATTGTATCTTCAAAATCAGCTTCGCTCTCACCCGGGAAACCAATAATAAAGTCTGATGACATCGACATGTTAGGGCGGATCTTACGCAAGCGGCGGATTTTTGATTTGTACTCCAACGCTGTATGGCCACGCTTCATCAATGCTAAAACGCGATCGGAGCCGCTTTGAACCGGCAGGTGTAAATGACTGACCAGTTCCGGTACTTCGGCGTAAACTTCAATCAGACGATCCGAGAACTCAACAGGATGCGACGTTGTGAAACGTATACGGTCAATACCATCAATCGCCGCAACATAGGTAATGAGTTCCGCCAGATCAGCGGTATGCCCCTCATGGGTTGGACCACGATATGCATTAACGTTCTGTCCCAGTAAGTTAATTTCGCGAACGCCTTGATCAGCCAGCTGCGCGCACTCTGCCAAAACATCGTCGAAGGGACGGCTAACTTCTTCACCACGGGTGTAAGGTACCACGCAGAAAGAGCAATATTTTGAACAACCTTCCATTATTGATACAAAAGCCGTGGGGCCCTCTGCTCTCGGCTCTGGCAAGCGGTCAAATTTTTCAATCTCAGGGAAGGTAATATCAACAACGGCTTTCTTCTTACCACCTTTGGTACTTGCTTCTTTGATCATTTCTGGCAAGCGGTGCAGAGTTTGTGGACCAAAAATAACGTCAACGTAAGGCGCACGTTGGCGTATGGCATCACCTTCCTGTGAAGCAACACAGCCACCTACACCAATGATTAGATCAGGGTTATCATTTTTTAGATTTTTCCACTGTCCCAGCTGAGAGAATACCTTTTCCTGAGCCTTTTCACGGATCGAGCAAGTGTTCAACAACACAACATCCGCCTCTTCCGCCGAGGAAGCTGCTTCTAAACCGTGAGTCTTATTCAGCAGATCCGACATACGTGACGAATCATACTCGTTCATCTGACAACCCCAGGTTTTGATAAATAGTTTCTTGCTCATGTGACCTTACTTGCTCCTGACGCTTAGCAATTTTGCTAAATTTAGCCGATTTGTTTAAAAAAGGGCGCGAATTATACCATCAGCTAAGGTCGCTAAGCCAGTATTCAGTGGTTATTTTTTAAGCAAATCGTCACTTACACTGGCTCCTGATTTTCTGGGTTATCTATCAAAATAATTGCCATATTCACTTTTTTTTCAGGATTATTTGTTACACTCGGTTTATTAAATTTATTAATTCAAGAAATGGAGCCATAAATGTTGCATAAAATCCTTATCGGTTCATTACTCTCTATGGCAGGGTTAGCCGCTCAGGCTGGCTGGGTTGTAAACCCAGAATGGTCTGAAATTAACTTTATCAGTATCAAAAACGACACGGTAGGCGAGTCCCACCAGTTTAGAAGCTTTGATGGTAATCTGTCAGAGTCTGGAAAATTAGAGTTAACCATTGATTTGAACAGCGTCGATACCCAGATTGATATCCGTGATCAGCGCATGAAAAAACACCTCTTCAAGACAGAGCAATATCCAACGGCCACGGTAACAGCTGATATTGCTCCTGAATTTCTTGAAGGGCTCGAAGGTACCTCTCCTGTAAAGTACCCCCTACAAGCTACGCTTAGCTTGGGCGAAAGTAGCGTAACAGTGGAGACTGAAGTCACGGTACAACCTGCCAACGACCACATGATCCGTGTTACTAACAGTAAACCCCTATTACTATCAGCCAAATCCCTCGGATTAGTTGAAGGGATTAATAAACTACAGGAAATTGCGGGCCTGCAGAGCATTGATCATGTCGTTCCTGTTACCTTTGATATTTCGCTGTCAAAGGAAAAAAATTAATAGTTTTAGTTAGTTATCCTACGCTATCTGGCGGCTTTCTAGGCCGCCATTTTTTTGCCCGATTCAATTAAGTTTCTATCATTTTATCCACATATTGGCTCCACAAAGGTTCGGTTTAATAACACCATCGAGCAACGAAATAGCTCAAACCAAACACGAGCAAGGAGAACAATATGAACTTATCAATAATGTTAAAAAACACTTCGCTGGGAATCATTGCTGCTACTGCACTAACCATGGCCGCTGTCAGCCATGCCGATCAACCTACCGAGCCATTAGAAAACGTAAAACTTTTTGGTGTAGTCGATACCGTTAATGAGACAAGTGACATACAACGCTTACAGCCAACCTCCAGCAGCATAACGCAGGAACATAATGATGGACTAACAGTTCTAACATTGTCACAAACTTTTATTAATAACAGTGATTCAGAATTAGTTGGCTATTACCACTTACCACTGCCTAACCCAGGTGCTCTCCTGAATTACGAAGTTACTTCAAGTCAAGATAAAGAGGCTTTGAGCGAACCTCAACAGCTGACTCTGCAACAGGGCGAGAGCATTACTTATAAAGTACGCTACGAACTTAACCCTCAGCTTCTGGTCGGCTTCCATCAGACCGTTCAGCCAGAGTTTTCACCAGAATTGATGGAAACCAGTATTGCACAGAACTAATCCCCCAAAACAGGACTGCCAGACAAGGATGTCACCCCTAAGCTATCTCAAAGCAGTAAGTCTCTACCTATAATAAAAAAGACTCTCCTCCACACTGACGTTAGGGCGCCTGGCGCCCCTTTTTTTATTTTGCGTCTTATGATTATCTCTAATCTATGTCTAGTTTTTCTATTTTTTTGTCGCTAATTTGCTACCTTTTTAAAGAAACACGCGTTCAAATACAGTAGCATGACACCAGAACAAAGATTCTAATTTCAGGATAGTTTGCGTTATGTTGATAGCTTTAAGTGTCTGTGTGGTACTTCTTTCGGTCTGTACCTTGCTGCCACTATTACACTGCGAAAAATGGTGGGTTCGGGGGCTAGATTTCCCACGCTTACAACTTTCCGTACTGAGTTTTTGTTTATTGCTCGCGGTATTATTATTCCTTCAATTGAGCAAACCCTCTACCTGGGTACTAATGTTTATAACCCTCAGCTGTATGGCGTATCAGTTTTGGTGGATTTCCCCTTATACCAAATTAGTGAACCCCGAAGTCCATTCGTCTACCCAGTCAAGTACTAATATAAGTATCGTAACGGCAAACGTTTTGATGACCAATCGTAATGCCAGAAAACTTATCCACCTTATAGAACATTTCAGCCCCGACATTCTGGTAACGCTAGAAAGCAACGGTTGGTGGCAGTCCCATCTCGACAAACTTACCCCAAACTACCCCTACAGTATTAAGTGTCCTCTGGATAACCTTTATGGTATGCACGTCTACTCAAAGCTTCGGCTAGAGAATAGTGAAATAAAATATCTCGTCCAAAGAGATGTACCCTCAATACATACCAAGGCCATATTAACGGATGGCTCAAAAGTCAGATTGCACTTTTTACATCCGGCACCGCCCAGTCCGACAGAAAATGAAGAGTCAGCCGAGCGTGATGCCGAGCTTGTGATGGTAGCTAAAAATATTGCAGAGACAGCAGAGGCAGACCAACCCGTCATAGTTACTGGCGATATGAATGATGTCGCCTGGTCGAGAACTACCAGGTTGTTCCGCAAGCTAAGTGGCTTGCTCGATCCACGCATAGGCCGCGGTATGTTTAACACGTTCCATGCAAAATATTGGTTTTTACGCTGGCCTTTGGATCATCTCTTCCACAGCTCCCACTTCACTTTCACTAAAATGACCCGGTTACCTGACTTTGGTTCTGATCACTTCGCGCTCTATACCGAGCTTACTCTTGAGCCAAAACAATCCGAACAGCAGTCTGGTATCTCCAAAGAAGAAGAGGATGAAGAGCTGGCTCAAGAGAAAATGAAAAAACAAAAGTCTTCAAGCGAGGATGTTCCTGACCCCATTTAACTATGAGCTTATATTTCTAGAGTCTATATAACAGGTTTTCTAAAGTATCCCCTTATCAAATGATAATTTTCCTTTATAAGCCAGTTAAAATATCTCCTGCACAGGACCACTTTATGATATAAATCACCAAACAAAAAGGAACACTAACAATAATGATAGGAATCATATTACTGGTCGTCAGCTGGTTACTATTACGATTAGAAAAAAAGAATTTAACTGCAATTGGCTTCAATAAGCCTGCTCAACGAAGTTTGGAACTTGCTGCTGGTATTTTAGTAGCAGCTTTATTCTGTATTGCTCAAAATGGAAGCCTGGCTTTAGCTGGAAGTTTTAGCTGGAAGCTCAATCCTGATTATAATTTTACTCTTGCGATTGAATCGCTCCGCTGGGTTTTTAACTCTGTTATTTATGAAGAGTTATTATTCAGAGGTTACTTTCTATATAAAGCCATCCAGTACCTCGGCCCGAAAACAGGCTGTATTATCTCAGCTGTAGCCTTCGGAATTTACCACTGGTTTTCTTATGAGGTTTTTGGCCAGCCCACCACCATGGTCTACGTATTTATTCTCACTGCAATACCCGGCTTAATGTTCAGCTACGCCTTTTTTAAAACACAATCCATCATACTGCCCATCGGCCTACATCTCGGCTGGAATATTGCCAATATTATGGTCTTCTCAAAAGGGCCGGTCGGCAAGCAGCTTCTTCTGGCGGAGCCAGCGAACGCTGTTGAAAGTATTAACGAATGGACGGCACTGGGCATTAACTTGGTGATCCCGCTTCTATTACCACTACTGGTAATGTTATTCCTTAAATATTCATCAAAATATCGTTAAGCCAGCCAATATCTTTAGTTTCACTTCTAAATTTATTTTTTAAAAAAACAAAAAAGGGAGCCTAAGCTCCCTTTTTTTTTTACTTTGAGTAACGAATTACTCTTGACCAGCTGGCGCTTCTTCTTGCTCAGGTTGGTCAATCAAAGCTTTCATACTTAGGCGAATTCGACCTTGGCGGTCAACTTCAAGTACTTTAACTTTAACAATGTCACCTTCTTTCAGGTAGTCTGTTACTTTGTTCACACGCTCGTGAGCGATTTGTGAAATGTGTACCAGACCATCACGTCCAGGAGTCAACTCAACGAAAGCACCGAAATCTGCGATACGGACAACCTTACCATCAAATTCCATGCCTGCTGTTATTTCCATGGTCATCATTTCGATGCGACGTACGGCTTCCGCAGCACCCTCTGAATCGCTTGATGCTACTTTTACCGTACCATCGTCTTCGATTTCTATCGTAGCGCCAGTTTCTTCTGTTAGGGCGCGGATAGTAGAACCACCTTTACCGATAACTTCTGAAATCTTGTCTACCGGAATCTTAATCGCTGTGATACGTGGAGCATGCTCAGAGATATCATCACGAGGCTTATCAATCGCTTCGTTCATAACGCTCAAGATATGCAAACGGCCACCTTTCGCCTGGTGTAGTGCCTTTTCCATGATTTCTTGAGTGATACCGTCAATTTTGATGTCCATTTGAAGTGCTGTAATACCATCAGAAGTACCAGCTACTTTAAAGTCCATATCACCAAGGTGATCTTCATCGCCCAGGATGTCAGAAAGAACCACGAAGTTCTCGCCTTCTTTTACTAAGCCCATAGCGATACCAGCGACCGGAGCCTTCATCGGTACACCAGCATCCATTAATGCTAATGACGTACCACAAACAGAAGCCATTGAGCTGGAACCATTTGACTCAGTAATTTCCGAAACAACACGCAGTGTGTAAGGGAAATCAGCAATACTAGGTACCATCGCAGCAACACCGCGCTTAGCCAAACGACCGTGACCAATTTCACGACGCTTAGGAGAACCCATAAAGCCAGTTTCGCCTACGCAGTAAGGAGGGAAATTATAGTGCATCATGAAGTGGTCTTTGCCTTCACCCATAATGCTATCTTTAATCTGCGCGTCACGCTCAGTACCTAAGGTTGCAACAACCAACGCCTGAGTTTCACCACGTGTAAATACTGCAGAACCGTGTGTGCGTGGTAAAACGCCCGTACGGATGTCCAGTGCACGAACCATATCTGGCTCACGACCATCGATACGTGGCTGACCAGAAACGATACGAGAACGTACAACTTCTTTTTCGATGTCGTGGAAGATATCTTTCACTTCATCTTCAGAAGGCTGGCCTTCTTCTTCACCTGCCAAAGCTTCAACTGCTTCTGCAGATAGTTCGCTGATTTTCTCATAGCGATCTGCTTTCTCAGCGATTTGATACGCTTCAACGATAGCACCGTGCATTTTTTCTTTAACGGCATTGTATAGCTCAGTATTTTTCTCTGGAGCTTTCCAGTCCCAAGCAGGTTTACCCGCTTCGGCTTGTAATTCTTTAATCGCCTGAATGGCAACCTGAAGTTCCTGATGCCCGTACATCACAGCACCAAGCATTACATTTTCAGGTAACTCGTCAGCTTCTGACTCAACCATCAGAACAGCTTTATCCGTACCCGCAACCATTAAGTCTAACTTTGAGTTAGCCATGTCGGTCGTGGTTGGGTTAAGAGCGTATTCGCCATCAATGTAGCCAACTCGTGCTGCGCCGATTGGACCGCCGAAAGGAATACCAGAAATAGCCAATGCAGCTGAAGCACCAATCATTGATGGTACTGCTGGATCGATCTCTGGGTTAATCGAAACGATAGTAATTACTACCTGTACTTCGTTAACGAAACCTTCTGGGAATAATGGACGTAATGGACGGTCGATTAAACGAGCCGTTAATGTTTCTTCATCCGAAGGGCGACCTTCTCGCTTTAAAAAGCCACCTGGGATCTTACCCGCTGCGTATGTTTTCTCTTGGTAGTTAACAGTTAGCGGGAAGAAGTCTTGACCTTCTTTCGCTTCTTTTTTACCAACAACGGATACGAACGCTGTAGTGCCTTCAACATCAACAATAACTGCACCTGATGCCTGACGAGCTACTCGTCCTGTTTCGATAGTGACTTCGCGGCCACCGTATTGAAATGATTTTTTTGTATAATCCACAATATTTTCCTGTTTTAGTTACTACACTTTCAGAACCTACTTCGTCTGAAAGCAAAAAGGGGCCTAACGGCCCCTTAATTCTGACTAGCGACGTAGACCCAGTTTCTTAATTAAGTCTGAGTAACGTGCTTGATCTTTACGCTTTAAGTAGTCCAACAACTTACGACGCTGGCTTACCATGCGTAGCAAACCACGACGTGAGTGGTGGTCATGCTTATGAGCCTTGAAGTGGCCTTGCAAGTGGTTAATTTGCGCTGTTAACAACGCTACCTGCACTTCCGGAGAACCCGTATCGCCTTCAACGCGAGCGTGTTCTTTTACGATTTCTGCTTTCTGTTCTGCACTTAGTGACATATATCTATATCTCCAATGTCGGGTTTAAAACCCAAGTTTTATGTACAAGCCAGCCAATCACTAATTCAGCCGACTCAATGAATGCGCGATTGTACCTTAATTGAAGGGCTTTCAGCAAGCGAAACCCCTCTGGAAGCCTTCTATTTTGAAGAAAAAATACTTTTTGCTGGTGATGGAAGTAAATGATTACTGATTAGCCACACTGCGTAATGCTAATTGTGGATTTTTACGGCGACAATTGTCTAAAAACTGCATGAAGCAAGACTCAGTTTCCGCCAATTTCTCACGCAGTCTGTGCCCACCATCAAAAAGATGAAGATCAGCTTTTGCTGCATGTGCAAAACGAACCACATTCTCAACAGGTACAATATCGTCCTGCCAACCGTGAACAACGGCTACTGGACACTCTAGTTTTTCTAACTCAGCCTCAGCGTAACCATCCATGTAAACCGCTGGAGAAATCAGAAAGATTCCCATTGGCTCATTACTTAACCCAGCCACCGCTGAAACATATCCACCCATACTGGTACCCACCAGGATATAAGGGCGTGACAAATTCATTAAATAACTGTTGAGCTTTGTCACACGCTCGTTGGTCGGCAGACGACGGTAGTCTAATGACTCAACATCAAAACCCTGCTTCTCACAGACCTTTGAAAGCGCTTGGATACGGTTCCCTTTCGGACCAGACACTTTTCCGTGCGAAAATATAACTAATGGCTTTACCAATGGATTCATAACACTATTCTTAATCTTGTTTAACCAGGCGACGAGGAGCTACCTTGCCATCGTCATCAATACAACCAATGCCCAAAAAGCCCTCAGGGCTTTCTAGAATAAATACTTCACTATCAGGCACGCCACTCATCTGAACCGACTGCCCTAAACGAATATAGTAAGCCTGCTCATCATCTAAAGTAATCAATGGGATATGCTGCAATGCCTCTTCAAGCGGTATAAGCAACTCGTCCATTGCTAACTTTTCATCCGCTTCCTTCATCGCTTCCAATGTTGTCATTTCAACGCAATCTGAAAGCTCAAGATGGCTTACGGCCGTGCGACACAGCTCTTGGACATGAGCTCCACAACCTAACTCATCCCCAATATCTTCGACCAGATTTCTGATATAAGTTCCCTTGGAGCAGTGCACGTCCAGCTCAAAAGTATCACCACCGAATGCTAAAAGATCAATGGAGTAAATGGTTACTTCTCGTGCATCCCTTTCTACTTCAATACCTTCTCTTGCCAGCTTGTATAACGGAACTCCATCTTTTTTTAAGGCGGAATACATCGATGGAACCTGGCTTATAGTACCGACAAATTGTTGCATTACTTTGACAAACTGATCTTTTGTTACATCAACCGGCTTTTCTTCAACAACCTCACCTTCACGATCGGAGGTAGTTGTCTTTTGTCCCAGCTTTCCCACCACACGGTACTTTTTATCCGCGTTAAGTAAAAACTGTGAAAACTTAGTTGCCTCTCCAAAACAGATTGGTAATACACCTGTTGCAATAGGGTCTAGCGCACCTGTATGTCCAGCTTTCTGTGCAAAATAAAGGTATTTTACCTGCTGCAGCGCTTTATTGGATGTCATATCCATCGGCTTATCAAGCAATAAAATACCCGTAATATCACGACCGCGTTTCCGACGTCTTGCCATTTTCTTGCTCCGGGAATAAGGTCTAACTAGGAGTTGTTCTTTTTATCTGCAGACACAGCTTCATCAATCAAAGAGGACATACGCTGCCCTTCCTGAATTGATTTATCATAAAAAAAACGTAAAGAAGGGACACTACGCATACGAATCTCTTTCGCTAACTGCGAGCGTAAGAAGCCAGCAGCACCACGGACTACCTCCAAGGCTTCGTCGATTTCTTCCTGCTCATCTTTACCTAAGAACGTCATAAAGACTTTAGCATTTTGCAAATCACTGGAGACCTCAACAGCAGACACCGTGGCTAAGCCGAGTCTTGGATCTTTCATTTCACGCTGAAAGATCAGAGCCAGCTCACGCTGGATCTGATCGGCAACTCTACTCGCTCTTGCTTGGGACATATCTATCTCAATGTATCGTTAAGTATTACAGTGTACGTTTCACTTCAATAATTTCGAAAACCTCGATCTGATCACCAGGTTTTACGTCATTGTAGTTTTTCACGCCAATACCACATTCCATATCTTTACGTACTTCATTCACGTCGTCTTTATAGCGGCGTAGTGACTCTAGTTCACCTTCGTAAATAACCACATTATCTCGTAGTACACGGATTGGGTTGTGACGTTTGACCACACCTTCGACAACCATACAGCCCGCAATAGCTCCTAGCTTAGGTGATTTGAAGACATCACGAACCTCGGCCAAACCGATAATTTCCTGACGTGACTCTGGAGACAGCATGCCACCTAGAGCAGCTTTAACATCTTCAATCGCTTCGTAAATTACGCTGTAATAACGAATCTCAACAGCTTCTTTCTCGGCAACTTTTCTAGCCGTACCATCGGCACGAACGTTAAAGCCAATAATGACAGCACTTGATGCAGCAGCAAGGGTTACGTCGGTTTCTTTAATACCACCAACACCACTTGAAATTACTCTTACTTCAACTTCATCTGTGGCTAAATCTGTTAGTGATTTGCTTAGCGCTTCTACCGAACCCTGTACATCAGCCTTGATGATAACGTTAAGCTGTTTAGTTTCTTCATCGCTGCCCATATTCGCGAACATGTTTTCCAGCTTTGCCTTCTGCTGGCGTGCCTGGAATTCTTCACGCTGTTTAGTCTCGCGTCGTTCTGCAATATCTCTCGCTGTGCGCTCGTCTGCTACGACAGCGGCCTCGTCACCTGCAACCGGTACACCAGATAAACCCAGAACTTCCACTGGTATAGATGGGCCAGCTGATTCAATGTTTTGACCGTTCTCATCTAGCAAGGCACGGACTCGACCGTAATGGGTACCAGCAAGTAAGATGTCACCTTTATTAAGCTGACCTTTTTGAACAAGAACCGATGCCACAGCACCGCGACCTTTATCCAAGCGCGCTTCAATCACAAATCCTTTAGCTGCACCTTCATCTACCGCTTTAAGTTCCAGTAGTTCTGACTGCAGTAGAATGGATTCTAATAGATTATCGACACCTTCTCCTGACTTTGCAGAAACATTCACAAACTGCACGTCACCACCCCAATCTTCAGGGATAACATCATGCTGTGACAATTCGTTCTTAACTCGGTCAGGATCTGCCTCTGGCTTATCCATTTTGTTGACAGCAACAATCATTGGTACGCCTGCGGCTTTAGCATGCTGAACCGCTTCAATCGTTTGCGGCATAACACCATCGTCTGCAGCAACAATAAGAATAACAATGTCAGTAACTTCGGCACCACGTGCACGCATTGAGGTGAATGCAGCGTGACCCGGGGTATCAAGGAAAGTTACCATGCCACGATCTGTTTCCACGTGATAAGCACCAATGTGCTGAGTAATTCCGCCAGCCTCGCCTGTTGCTACATGACTTGCTCTAATGTAATCCAGCAAGGATGTCTTACCGTGGTCAACGTGGCCCATAATGGTGACCACTGGAGCTCGTGGTTTACCCTCACCCTCTTCAGCCATTGCTTCCGATAGTGCGGCTTCTTCCATCGCATTTTCATTAACCAATACTGGGTTATGTCCCATCTCTTCAACGATCAGACTTGCCGTTTCCTGATCAATTGACTGGTTAACAGTTGCCATAACACCAACTTTCATCATTGCTTTCATTAGCTCAGGAGCTTTCACCGCCATTGCTTTTGCCAGTTCCCCAACGGTAATCGCTTCAGGAATCTGTACATCATGAATAATGGTGTCTGTAGGCTTCTTAAAGCCATGTTTTTTCATATTATCTGGTGCCTGATACACTTTCTTTTTGGATGCAGCTCCACGCTTATTCTTTTCTTCAAAAGCTTTTGCTACCAAATCTGCATCACTGGTTTTCTTTTTACCCTTTTTCTTTTTTCTTCTTTTATTAGGGCCTGACTTTTCTTCGAAATCACGAATCGACATCGGCTTAGCAGGCTTATTAGGATCGGCTTTAACTACTTTCTCTTCAGTTTCTTGCTTTTCCTCTAACTGCTTTTCAATCTTCTTCTTAACCTTGTCAGATGATTTCTTTTCATCTTTCGCTTTAGCCTTGCCTTTATCTTTATCCTGCTTAGGCTCTTTCGATTTACTTTTAACTTCTTCTTCAGCTTTACGCTTGGCTTCTTCCGCTTTACGCTTGGCTTCTTCTTCGGCTTTACGCTTGGCTTCTTCTTCCGCCTGACGCTTAGCTTCTTCTTCCGCCTGACGCTTGGCTTCTTCTTCCGCCTGACGTTTAGCTTCTTCTTCCGCTTTACGCTCAGCTTCTTCTTCCGCTGCAAGCTTCTGTAAATCTTCACTAGAGCGCTTCACATAGGTGCGCTTCTTTTTTACCGCAACCTGCACGGATTTTTTCTTGCCCTCAGAACTAGTCACGCTAAGCGTGCTTTTCTTAGTACGACTTAATGTGATTTTTTTAGGGCCAGTAGACTCTTCCCCACCATGGGACTTTTGTAAATAGGATAGTAGTGACTTTTTCTGATCTTCAGAAATCACTTCATCTGCATTTTTTATTTTTGAGCCAGCCGCCTCTAACTGCTCCAGTAGCTTTTCTACTGGAGTATTCAAGGTTTCGGCAAATTGTTTTACTGTAGTATCTGACATTTAGTCTCCCCGCTAGGTTATTCTTGCTCCTCGAACCAAGGAGCACGCGCGGTCATAATTAATTGAGCTGCACGCTCTGCATCCAGTTCTTCGATATCTATCAAATCATCCACTGACTGCTCTGCTAAATCTTCCATAGTTATAACACCACGGCTAGCTAAAACATAAGCCAGATGGCGGTCCATACCGTCCATATTTAACAAATCATCTGCTGGTTCGTTTTTCTCTAACTTTTCTTCACTGGCAATTGCTTTAGTCAGCAAAATATCTTTTGCTCGTGATTTTAAAGCATCAATTAAATCTTCATCAAAACCTTCAATCTCAAGCATTTCAGACTGTGGTACATACGCCACTTCTTCCAGTGTTGTGAAACCCTCTTGTACCAAGATTTGAGACAAGTCTTCGTCAACGCCTAATTCGTCAATGAACAGCTTAATGATAGACTCTGTCTCAGACTGATTCTTTTCAGCAAACTCTTCTTCAGTCATGACATTCAGCTCCCAGCCTGTCAACTCGCTGGCAAGACGGATGTTCTGACCGTTTCGACCAATTGCCTGTGCCAACTGATCTTCGTCGACAGCAATGTCCATACTGCGGTTATCTTCATCAACAACAATCGATGCGACTTCTGCAGGTGCCATAGCGTTAATGACAAACTGAGCCGGGTTATCATCGAATAACACGATATCAATTCGCTCACCATTAAGCTCGCCTGTAACGGCCTGAACACGAGCGCCACGCATACCGACACAAGCGCCGACAGGGTCAATACGCTTGTCATTGGTTTTTACGGCAACTTTTGCGCGCGAACCAGGATCACGTGCTGCACCCTTAATTTCTATGATTTGTTCGCCAATCTCTGGTACTTCAATACGGAATAGTTCTTCCAGCATTTCAGGACGAGTACGACTAACAAACAGCTGAGGACCACGATTTTCATCTTTTATCGCATACAGCAGACCTCGGACACGGTCGCCAGCACGAACCGTTTCACGTGGCATCATTTCGTCACGTTGAATTACGGCTTCAGCATTATTTCCTAAATCTAGGTAAATATAGTCACGAGTGATTTTCTTAACGACGCCGGTAATTAATTCACCGACACGATCACGGAACGCCTCAACGGTTTTTGCACGCTCCGCTTCACGTACCTTTTGTACGATAACCTGCTTAGCTGTTTGAGCGGCAATTCGGCCGAACTCAATCGATTCAATCTGCTCTTCAACGTGGTCACCAAGCTGAGCATCAGGATCTTCATGCTGCGCAGCTGACAGTGTTGTTTCCGTTAACGGATCTTCGACGGCATCATCTTCAACCACGGTCCAGCGACGATAGGTATCGTACTCACCAGTCTCACGATCGATGTCAACACGCACATCAATATCTACACCATGCTTTTTCTTCGTAGCCGTTGCTAGCGCTGCTTCTAAAGCACCGAAAATAACTTCTGGCTTGACGTCCTTTTCATTAGAGACGGCCTCAACCACTAACAAAATTTCTTTATTGCTCATACGTGTTAACCTTCAATAAAACTCGCGATTACTTTTAACTTTAATCCCTTCGAGATTAATACTTTGCGATCAACTGGGCTTTTTCAACCTGCTGTACATTAATATCGTGTGACTCACCGTCAACTAACAGACTGATCACGCCATTATTTACTTGCTCAATAGTGCCCTTAAACTTACGTCGTCCATTCAGCGGTACTGATAAACGTAACTCAACTTCTTCCCCAAGATATTGGGCAAACTGCTGCTCTGTAAACAAGGGTCTATCCATACCAGGCGATGATATTTCCAAGTTGTAAAAACCATTGATAGGGTCTTCAACATCTAAAACACCACTAACCTGATGACTTACTTCAGCGCAATCATCCACAGAAATACCGTCTTCATGTTCAATAAACACCCGTAAAATCGAATGCTTACCTTGTGACAAATACTCTAATCCCCAAAACTCAAAGCCTGCGGCTTCAACGGCTGGGCGAATAATTTGTTCCAGTTGTGACTGCTTACTCATTACGCTCTCTGCTTACTCTCTTTATTCGGCAAAACTCAAATGCCAAATACAAAAAAAGGCCCATATGGCCCCATCATTTATCAAACTGTTGAGCACAAAGCTCAATCTTTATGACGGGCTAAAGGATATTAGCGATAAAGCTCAATATCCACTTTACCCAAACAGGTTTATTGCAAACGCAAACAAACCTAGAAACAATAAAGCCCCTATAAAAGGGGCCTTATTATTATATTCATAATATGAAGTCAGTCAATTTATATACAGATGACTCACTTTCTTAAATTTGGTAGCGGGGGCCAGATTTGAACTGACGACCTTCGGGTTATGAGCCCGACGAGCTACCAGGCTGCTCCACCCCGCATCCATATAACTTATTAGAGTCTGGTATCACTAATAAGTTGCTCTAAGAGCCAAGTTGGCGTAGGAATTAACGAGCCCCTACATCAACGTGAAACGCATTATACTCACTTATAATGCTTTGACAAGAGCTCTTTCAGAATAAATCCAATTAAATTTCACTAATTAGAAATATTCAAACGCCTGCTGGCATAACTCCAATAGCTTAGTAGGGAATATACCCAGTGCAACCACGCTCAAACTTGTCAATCCCAGGCCCAATCGCAGTCCTCGAGCGGCTACAACCTTCTGCTCTGACTCAGGTTCATCAAAGAATATAACCTTAACCACTTTCAGATAATACACCAGACCAATGATCGACATAACGGCACCTAAAACAGCCAACCACACAAAGCCAGAATTTAATACCGCCAGAAATACTTCAAGCTTTGCCCAGAAACCAACAAAGGGGGGAAGACCTGCCATAGAAAGGAACAGGAAGCTAATCAGTAAACCTCCCCAGGGGTTATTTCTGCCCAATCCTTTAAGTTGGTCGATATTTTTAACATCTTCAATCCCTTTGCCCAGGTAAATCAGGCAGCCAAAGCCGCCTAACGACATAATGGCGTAAATCAGAATATAAAAGAAAGAAGCACTAAACCCATCGGCAGTACCGCTTATAATTCCCAATAGGAAATAACCAATATGTGCTATCGCTGAATAGGCCAGTAACCTTTTGATATTATTCTGAATCAAGGCTACAACATTACCTATGAGCATAGATAAACAGGCGAGAATTATAAGCAATCCCTGCCAGTCAGCGATGACACCAATAAACCCATAGCCCAGAACTCTAATGGCCAAACCAAATGCTGCTACTTTGGGTGCCGATGATAAAAAGGCGGTAGTAGAAGTTGGCGCACCATCATAAACATCAGGTACCCACATTTGAAAAGGTACCGCACCAAACTTAAAGGCAATGGCAACCACTATAAAAACTAAACCAAACCGTAGGGTTAAACTTGCTTCATTCTGAGCGATATAAGCTGCAATATCAGACAAATGTATTTCCTGAGTTACCCCGTAGATCAGCGACATCCCGTAAAGTAAAAAGCCACTCGCTATTGCCCCCATAACAAAATACTTTACCGCCGCCTCTGCCGCCTCATATGAGTGTCGTTGCATGGCCACCATGGCGTATAGAGATAACGATAGCAATTCCAAGCCGAGATAAAGGGTCAGCATACTGCCGCCACTGACCAGCACCATCATCCCCAGCACGGCAAACAGGTGCAGCAGATAATATTCACCTCGTAAAATGCGACGGGGCAAAATGTATGGCCGGGCAAATAATAACGCCAGCATAGCCAGAATAATGACGCTTATTTTTATAATTCCAGCCATAGGATCCAGTACATAATGACGGTCATATAAATGATATTGTAGTTGCGGAAACTGCACCACACAGATAATTGCAGTGGCCAACAAAGCGAGCTGCGTCAGTCGATAAGTTAAATTTCTGTCGAGATCTTTAGAGAAAACATCAACCAGTAAAATAATGCAGGATGCTGTCAGTAAAAACATCTCTGGAAGTAAGTGCATTAAATTATACATTTCTAACCTCCCAGCTTACTGCGTCCCGCAAAGTCCAGTAACTGTTCGATACTGGGCTGCATTACGCTGATTAAAAGTTGTGGATAGACGCCTAAGGCGATAATAAGTATTGCCAGGATGGCAAGGACACTTGTTTCTCGAAAATTAATATCATCCAGCCGAGCAATATTTTCACTGGCAGGCTTACCGAATATGACCCTTTTATAGAACCAGAGGCTATACGCTGCTCCCAAAACCAAAGTCAATCCGGCAAACAGTGCTATCCTCCAGTCGGCCTGGAAGGAAGAAATAATCACAAAGAATTCACCGACAAAGCCGGAGGTTCCAGGCAAACCGGCATTTGCCAAAATAAATAACATCAAAAAGGATGCGAATATAGGCATACTATTGACGACACCACCAAAATCACTGATTTTCCTGGTATGAAGCCTGTCATATAGTACGCCGATAGAGAAGAATAATGCGCCCGAAATCAATCCGTGCGATACCATCTGTATCATTGCACCCTGCATTGCCATCGACTGCGTATCTGGTGCGGTTAGCTGCAAAATAACAAAACTTCCCAGAGTTACAAAGCCCATATGAGCAATGGATGAGTAGGCGATCAGCTTTTTCATGTCTTTTTGCGCCAAAGCAACAAAACCGATATAGACAATAGCCAGAAGCGATAAAATGATCAAAATGTCAGCAAAAGCTGCTGACGCATCCGGAGTAACAGGCAAGGTGAAACGCAGAAAGCCGTAGCCGCCCATTTTTAGCATAATTGCAGCCAGTATCACTGAACCGCCCGTAGGTGCTTCAACATGAGCATCTGGAAGCCACGTATGCACAGGAACCATCGGTATCTTGACCGCAAATGCGATTAGAAATGCCCAGAAAATCCAGTTTTGCTCAGTTGTTGATAAGGGCATTTCCCGCATTGCTTCAATTGCGAAACTGTCGGCCTCTCGCCCCATATAAATAAGCGCCACCAGCATAAATATGGAACCGAAAAAGGTATAGAGAAAAAACTTCAGGGTCGCATAAATCCGATTAGGACCACCCCAAATACCTATCATTAAAAACATGGGGATGAGCATCGCTTCCCAAAATACATAAAACAGTATGCTATCGAGCGAGGAAAACACACCGTTCATTGCACCAGTAAGTAGCAGCACAGCCGCGATAAACTGAGGTTTACGAAAACCAATGGATGCAGTTGAGCCAAAGATAACAAGTAGATTAATCAAGCTTGTTAAAACAATCAGCGGGAGTGAGATACCATCAATTCCTAATGCATAGTCAATATTCAAAGAAGGGATCCAACGAGTTACTTCAGTATATTGATAAGCTGCAGTTGTCCGATCAAACTCTATTAATACCCAACCACTTAATACAACAACCAGAAGTGAAATAAGGATTCCGATGCGAAACGCCCAGGTCTGCATTTTGTCGCTTGGGCCAAGCAACACCAGAACCCCGCTGAGTAGCGGCAACCAGATGAGTAAACTTAAAACCGGTAATTGGTCTAACATAAATTCTTATTATCCACGTCTAATACTTTATCCCTTAAACAATAACCAGCCCAGGAAGGCCACCAGGCCTACGAGCATGAACAGTGCATAATGGAACAGGTAACCTGTTTGCAGTTTGCGAACTTTTAATGCAATCTTCTTCAGCGCTTGAGTACCACCATCGATAATTCCTTCATCAATAATAGCCTTGTCTCCGTAACGCCAAAATGTCTTACCTATCCAGTAACTTCCTCTGGCGAATACCCTCTGATTAAATTCATCAAAAAAGTATTTACGTTCAAGAAGTCGCTTAATTGGTCTAAGGAAGATCGACCACATAGTGACAAATCGTGGAGCCCAACCATAAACAACTATTGCGATAACAATTCCCGCAATAAGCATGATAAATACAGAACTCAACATTCCATGTAAGGCAAAATTTATCGCACTATCATAATGCTCTCTAACACCAGACAAAACATTGTGCTGTTCTAATACCGTTATCGAGTCGTTAAAAAAGGTGGTAAATAATACCGACTTCCCAAAAACAAATCCCGCAGCCAGAGATGGGATAGCTAATGCAATGAGGGGCCAGGTAATAACTTTAGGTGACTCTTGTAGTTGATTATACTGCTCAGGCTCAAGCCTCGACTTTCCATGAAACACAATAAGCAACATCCGAATACTGTATATAGCAGTCACCACTACGCCTGTCAGCACAGCAAAATATGCAAAGCTGCTAAAGCCCCCCTCAGCATTACTTACGGCCGAAATAATTGTGTCTTTGGAATAAAAGCCTGAAAAGAAGGGAGTGCCGATGAGAGCTAAGGTCCCTGCTAATGTGCACCAATAGGTAATGGGTAACTTCTTATACAATCCGCCCATTTTCCGGATATCTTGTTCGTGATGAAGCGCCACAATC
Organism: Kangiella sediminilitoris; assembly: GCF_001708405.1. Classification (NCBI taxonomy): domain Bacteria; kingdom Pseudomonadati; phylum Pseudomonadota; class Gammaproteobacteria; order Kangiellales; family Kangiellaceae; genus Kangiella; species Kangiella sediminilitoris. The sequence goes on from NZ_CP012418.1 coordinate 2,262,303, forward strand.
ACCGACCCTGCACCAAGGAACAGCAATGCTTTAAAGAAAGCATGAGTGAACAGATGGAATATAGCTGCAGAATAAGCTGAGACACCCAGAGCCACCACCATGTAACCCAGCTGCGATAAGGTTGAATAAGCAATTATGCGCTTGATGTCATTCTGAACAATCGCCACCAGTCCCATAAACAACGCTGTAATAGCACCCACGAGAGTGACCATTGCTAAAGCAGTTTCCGAGAACTCGAACAAGGGCGACATTCTGGCTACCATAAAGACACCCGCAGTCACCATAGTTGCTGCATGGATCAATGCTGAAATTGGGGTAGGACCTTCCATTGAGTCTGGAAGCCATACGTGCAGGGGAACTTGCGCAGACTTACCCATGGCACCAATAAAGAGACAGATACAAACAAAACTAATAGCCGACCATTCCACTCCGCCCCAGACCTTGAACTGTTGATCCAGCCCAGTCAACGCAAGAGCGTTTGTCTGTTGTTGCCCACCAAGCGATATCAACTCTTCAGCCTGTCCCATGGTCTTAAATACCGGGGCATAGTCAAAAGTTCCGAATAATAAGAAGATGGCGCCGATACCCAATAGGAAACCAAAGTCGCCCACACGGTTAACCAGGAATGCCTTCATATTTGCAAATATGGCGGTTTCTTTTTGATACCAGAATCCGATTAATAGATATGAGACCACCCCCACAGCTTCCCATCCAAAGAACAACTGCAGAAAATTATTGGACATCACTAACATCAGCATGGAAAAAGTAAACAGCGAAATGTAGCTGAAAAATCGTTGATAACCCTTGTCATCATGCATATAGCCAATCGAGTAAATATGCACCATCAGGCTGACAAAAGTTACGACCAGCATCATGATTGATGTCAGACTATCCAATAAAAAACCTATCTGTATCGTCACCTGACCAAAGCTTGCCCACTCATAGATCGTCAGGTCGATAGCGGTAGCATCACCCCATAAAAAATCAAAGAACCACTTGACTGAAATAGCAAAAGATACAGCAACACCAGTGATGGTTACTCTATGTGTAATTACCTTACCCAGCTTTTTGCCTAATAGGCCGGCAATAATAGCCCCTACCAAAGGAGCCATGACAGCAAGAAGTAACTGAGTCTGTATCGTCATTAGCCTTTCAACTCCTTCAGCTCCGCCACATCAATTTTCTTATTCGTTCTAAATAAAACCACTAAGATCGCCAATCCGATAGCAGCTTCAGCTGCGGCTACAGTCAGAATGAAGAATACAAAAATCTGACCAACTTCATCATTCAGGTAACGCGAGAAAGCAATGAAGTTCGTATTAACCGCCAATAACATTAACTCTATGCACATCAATAGCGTGATCACATTCTTTCGGTTAATAATGATGCCGACTACACTAATCGAAAACAATAAGGCACTCACGATTAAGTAATGGGTTAAGCTCATGACTTGCCTCCTTTTGTTTTACGCTTTGATTTTTTCTTCTTCTCAATTTTATCGCGGCCATCTTGTCTTGGTCCTATTTCTATATCGACAATTCGTAACCGCTCTTCCTTGCTAGTTTGTTGCTGAGTTGGCACACTTTGTCCTCTGCGGTCGCGTCTGCCCCTGAAAGTCAGGCTTATAGCGGCAATTATGGCCACTAATAGAATGACTCCAGCCACCTCAAAGGCAAAGAAATAGTTGGTGTAAAGTACACTGCCCAACTCGGTAACGTTACTGTATTCCGGCCCATGCTTTGCTGGCTCAGGGACTTTATCCAGACCAAAAACCTCACTTCTTATGACCCAGTAAATCCCTCCAAACATAGCGAGTGCAGTAATAATTCCCAGTGGCAAATACTTTGTAAAACCCGCTTTCAAACTGGCGTAATCAACATCAAGCATCATCACCACGAACAAAAACAGAACCATTACCGCGCCGACATATACCAAAACCAACGTTACAGCCAAAAACTCTGCTTCCAGCAGCATCCATAAAACAGCAGCCGAAAAGAATGTCAGCACCAGGCACAAAACCGCTTGAACCGCATTACGTATTGTTATGACGCCAATTGCGCCAATCACAGTTAATGTGGCAAATAAATAAAATACAATGGATTCAACTGTCATCCATTATCCTTAACAGCGCCTATCACTGATTTGTTGTTATCTGTATTTGGCATCTTGTTTCCTGTCCTCGGCTATCATATCTTCATACTTATCGCCTATTGCCAATAATTGGGCTTTGGTTAAGATATGATCCCCGCGCTTTTCAAAGTGGTAGTCCATAACCCGTGTTTCTACAATGGAGTCAACCGGGCAGGATTCCTCACAAAATCCGCAGTATATGCACTTAAACATATCGATTTCATAACGTGTGGTACGTCTGGTGCCATCACTCTGTCTTGGCCCCGCATCAATGGTAATAGCCGCAGCGGGACATACCGCTTCACATAATTTACAACCAATGCAGCGCTCTTCCCCATTAGGGTAACGGCGCAGGGCATGCAAGCCACGGAAGCGAGGAGATTGTGGAGTTTGCTCCTCCGGGAACTGGATGGTCACATTACGTCGCCATAAATGTTTTCCAGTAATACGTAGTCCCGTCAGAAGATCTCGTAAAGTAAATGATCTTAATAGATGTTTTAACTTAGTCATAAAACACCTCTTCCAGTAAACCAGGGACTCACACCAGCTTTAATCATGAAGGCTAGAATGGATAACCAGACGATAGTTACCGGAATAAAAACTTTCCAACCCAGTCGCATAACTTGATCATAACGATAACGAGGGAAAGTTGCTCTTAGCCAAATCAATAGGAATAAAAAGAAACCGGATTTGAGTAATAACCATGCAATGCCGGGAATCCAGGCAGTTGCCTGCTCCACATACGGAATACCTTGGAACGGATTCAGCCAGCCGCCAAAAAAGAACAAAGTGGTTAGTACCGAAATTAAAATCATGTTGGCATATTCTGCAAGGAAGAATAGAGCAAAAGAAATCCCCGCATATTCCACATGAAAGCCCGCTACGATTTCAGACTCACCCTCAGGTAAGTCGAAAGGAGCACGGTTTGTTTCAGCCACTCCTGAAATCCAGTAAATGACTAATAATGGCAACAATGGGATCCAGAACCAATTTATTAAGCCACCTTCCTGCGCCTTAACAATTTCGCCAAGGTTCATACTTCCCGATGCCATCAATACGCCAACCAGAGCAAAACCCATTGCGATTTCATAAGAAATAATTTGTGATGCTGATCGTAATGAACCGAGCAAGGCATATTTAGAGTTCGAGGCCCATCCCGCTATAATCACCCCATACACAGCAATTGAAGTCATCGCTAAAATATACAGTAAGCCAACGTCACTATTTGCTAATACCAACTCAACATCAAACGGAATGACAGCCCATGCTGCAAAGGACGGTGCAATAAATAATATTGGGGCTAAAAGAAACAGAGCTTTATTTGCACCCGTTGGAACAACCACTTCTTTCATTAATAACTTAATGACATCGGCAATTGGTTGTAACCAACCTTTGGGACCCACCCGGTTAGGTCCCAGACGCATTTGCATGAAACCTATCAGTTTTCGCTCGGCGAAAGTGGTGTAGGCCACAGCCAAAATCAAGGGCAACAAAATCAGTCCGATTTTAAAACCAATAATGAAGAAGTCGATTATCATATCCAGCATCAGACTCCCCCTACAATATTATGGAATGGACTTAGACGTGGCCTTTTTAGAATCTCGCGACCCTGCGCTAACGCCGTGGCCTGTAATGATGGTGCTCGGCGTAACCAACCGTCAATCTGATACATATTGACTGGACGAGGAGAAAATCCGTTTTTGGGTAAACTTTCAGGACATTGCCACTTCGGCTTAATCCTGTCACCCACCGCACTCAGGCGTCCTTTGACTTCCTTTCTTACCTCTTCCGCCGATACATAATCGAAATTTTTCAAATTCAGTAAATTGCCTAGTACCCGAAGCACTTTCCACGCTGGCTTAGCTTCTGCCGGTGCATTTACGGCTGCTGAAAAATCTTGCCAGGTTCCATTCAAATTAACGTAAGAGCCCGATGTTTCAAGAAAGCTGGCAACTGGCAAAATAATATCAGCATATTCAAATGCTTCATCATCGGCATGACAGGTCATTGAAATGACAAAATCTGCCTGCTCGAGACTCTGTCTCGCTTTGTCTGCTATCACCGACTCTTTTCCGGGTTCTGTTTTCAGTAGAACGTAAGCCTTTTTTCCTTGTTCAAATAAATCTTTGATGTGCTGACCATCCTGCTCAACATCAGCACCCGCAGGTCCGCGATGCGGAATGGCACCTGCCAGATATGCGCCGACACTGTTACCGCCGTGCGGGAAAAAGCCATAACTCGAACCGGACAAATTAGCGATAGCTTTTGACAGTAACCTTAAGTGTCCAGCATAGCTAAACTCTAGAGCGCTGGCCCCCAGGATGATACTGCTTTTGTCAGACTGCAAAAGCATTTCTGCGATGTTTTTATGTTCGTCTTTGACCGGAACATGAGCTACCAGATTTTCTAACTGCTCCAGATCCATTGCATCTGACCAATGCTCTTTCTCTGACTCGTTTTGACGTTCAAGCAGATATTTCGCGATAGCAGCCAACTGACCCAGCCAGGTTTCAGCGTCTGTAATTATTTCATGCTTGAGATTAAAGTTATGATAAACCGGGTATAAACCAATTGAGGCAATATCGCCATGGCGAGTAGCTTTACGAACTCGCAATGAAGCCAGTGGCTGCTCTTTCCTTAAATTTGCTCCAATTAAAAGACAGGAATCCAAGCTGTCGAGCTCTGATAACTTAACACCAAGCTCAGGGTGCAAAGGCTCAAACTTCTGCCAGGTAAAGTCAGACGTTCTGAGACGGTGATCGATATTATTCGAACCCAGCCCACGAATGACCTTTTGCAATAAATACATCTCTTCCGTAGTAGAGCTCGGGTGCGCAATGGCAGCAATCTGATCCGCGCCATCTGTCTGTGCCATCATATTCAGTTTACTGGCCGCACGCTCCAAAGCTGTTTCCCAGTCAACCTCTTGCCAGTTTCCATTCTGTCGAATCATTGGTTTCAAGAGACGCTCACTTTGGGTCAGTGCCTCGTAAGAATAGCGGTCTCTGTCAGCCAGCCAGACTTCGTTGACTTCTTCATTTTCCTTAGGAACAACGCGGATGACACGATTACGCAAAGTATGGACATGTAAATTAGCACCTATACAGTCATGCGGAGAAACCGAGTCTCGTTGTGCCATTTCCCATGACCGGGCCTGATAACGAGAGGGCTTTGCTGTTAAAGCCCCAACTGGGCATAAATCAATAATATTTCCAGAGACTTCAGAGTCAACCGACTGTTCGATAAAGGTACTGATCTCCATATGTTCGCCGCGGCCAACAGCACCGAGTTCTCTGATACCCGCAACCTCACGACCAAAACGAACGCAACGAGTACAGTGAATGCATCGGGTCATTTCTGTCTCTATCAAAGGGCCCAGATCTTCATCAACGACAGCCCGTTTTTTTTCTGAAAAACGAGAGACATCCTTACCATACTCAAGTGCTACGTCCTGCAGTTCACACTCACCACCCTGATCACAAATAGGGCAGTCTAACGGATGATTGATTAATAGAAACTCCATTACGGATTTTTGTGAATCTTGCGCAAACTCAGATTGAGTTTTAACCACCATGCCGTCTGAGATTGGTGTCGCGCAAGCGGGGAGAGGCTTTTTAGAACCATCGACCTCAACCAGACACATCCGACAATTTGCCGCGATGGATAGCTTTTTATGATAACAGAAACGAGGAATGGTAATGCCATTGGCATCAGCCACTTCTATAATCATAGCGCCCTGTTCGGCTTCTATTTTTTTACCATCAATTTCAATTGAAACCATTGGTTCTATTCACCCTCGTTGTATCAATAATTCGTACGATTAACTCGCCTTCCGAGCCTGAGCCTTATCAATCTTCGCCACAAATTCATCCTTAAAATACTTTATAAAACTTTGCACAGGCATAGCGGCGGCATCACCTAAAGCACAAATAGTACGCCCCATGATATTGCCAGCGATTTCATCCAGTCTATCAAGATCTTCTGGCTGCCCCTGACCGTTAGCAATCCGATGAATCATGCGTGACATCCATCCTGTTCCTTCACGGCATGGGGTACACTGACCACATGATTCTTCATAATAGAAATGAGCGATACGGCCTAAGACTTCCACCATATCCGTATCCTCGTCCAGGATAATCACCGCACCAGAACCTAACATGGAACCAGCTTTGCCCAAGGCATCGTAGTCCATGGTGATATCCATCATGACATCTGCCGGAAGCACTGGCGCGCTTGAACCGCCAGGGATGACAGCCTTTAATTTTTTACCGTCTTTCATTCCCCCGGCCATTTCCAATAAATCCTTAAACGGTGTGCCGAGGCCAATTTCATAGTTGCCCGGCTTATTTACATGACCTGATACAGAGAAAATTTTAGTGCCGCCGTTATTCTCCTTGCCGAGATTTAGAAACCAGTCTCCACCTTTCTCAAGAATAACAGGAACGGAAGCATAACTTTCAGTATTGTTCACATTGGTTGGACGCCCAAATAGACCGTAATTTGCCGGAAATGGCGGTTTGAATCGCGGCTGACCTTTTTTCCCTTCGAGAGATTCCAGTAATGCAGTCTCTTCGCCGCATATGTATGCACCAGCACCGATATGACTATAGAGGTCAAAGTCGACACCAGACTGCAAAATATCTTTGCCTAAAAGCCCCGCATCATAAGCTTCCTTCAGAGCCTCCTCAAAGCGCTCAATTGGCTCATAGAATTCCCCGCGTATGTAGTTATAGCCAACCGTTGCTCCCATAACGTAGCCACCTATGGCCATACCTTCTATAAGTTGATGTGGGTTATAACGTAAGATATCCCTGTCTTTAAATGTTCCAGGCTCACCCTCATCAGAGTTGCAGACTACGTACTTTTGTCCAGGATCATGTTTGGGCATAAAACTCCACTTTAATCCTGTGGGGAAACCTGCACCACCACGCCCCCTTAATGCAGACAGCTTAAGTTGTTCGATGATTTCATCTGGCGAGATCTTTTCCGCCAGTATTTTGCGCCACATAGCATAACCACCAGCAGACTGGTATGTCTCCAGTGTCCAAGGCTTGTCTAGTTCCAATGTTCTAAAACAAACTTCATTTGCCATGCTTTAGCCTGTTCTTTACTTCAGTTCGCGGATTAGATGCGCCACCTTATCCACCGTTAAATTTTCATGGTACTGCTTGTCTACTTCCAACATTGGGGCGCCACCACAAGCAGCCATGCACTCTACTTCTTTCAAAGTAAACTTGCCATCAGCCGAGGTTTCTCCAGGCTCAATACCAAGTTCGTCTTTAAACCATTTTTTTATATCCTCGCTGCCTGCCAGCATACAGGACACATTCGTACATAAAGAAATAACATACTTACCGGCAGCTTTTAAACGGAACATAGAGTAAAAAGTTGCTACTTCATAGGCTGCAATTTTAGGACACACCAGATAATCGGCTACAGCATCCATTGATTCCTGTGTTAGATAGCCCAATTCTTCTTGCACAATAGACATTATCGGAATAATTGCTGCACGCTTACGCTCCTCTGGATATTTTTTTACCCAGTCAGCGGCTTGCTCGAGCCCTTTTGAGCTAAGCAGGTCTTCCAGTGTTTTAGTTTCAGTTTGCGACATCTCTATCTACACCAGCTAACGATCAATTTCGCCAAAAACGATATCTTGCGTACCAATTACAGCTACCACATCCGCCAGCATATGCCCTTTCACCATTTCGTTCATCGCTGACAAATGTGCAAAGCCGGCCGCACGTATTTTTACCCGATAAGGCTTATTAGCCCCGTCCGATACCAAATAGACTCCAAACTCACCCTTCGGATGCTCCACCGCAGCATAACCCTCACCCTCAGGAACACAGTATCCCTCAGTGAAAAGTTTAAAGTGATGAATTAGGGCTTCCATATCATGTTTCATTGTTTCACGATCTGGGGGAGTTACTTTGTGATTATCCAGCATCACTGGTCCAGGGTTGTTTCGTAACCACTCAATGCATTGGCGTACAATCTTATTGGACTGGCGCATCTCTTCCATACGGACCAGATAACGGTCATAGCAGTCACCGGTTTTACCCAGCGGAATATTAAATTCCAGTTCATCATAGACTTCGTATGGTTGTTTCTTACGCAGGTCCCATGCCACACCTGAACCCCTCAGCATTGGTCCCGAGAAACCGAGCTGTAGCGCTCTTTCTGCCTGAACAATACCAACGCCAACTGTCCGCTGTTTCCAAATTCTGTTTTCAGTTAACAAGCTCTCATAATCTTCTATGCACTGTGGAAAAGATTCAGTAAAATCCCATAGATAATCCAGCAGTGAACCCTGACGGTTTGCGTTAAGTTCTTCTGCTTTTTTCTTGTCCGTAAATGCTGATTCCTGATATTGCGGCATTGTCTCTGGCAAATCTCGATAGACTCCACCTGGACGGAAATAAGTTGCGTGCATTCGAGCACCGCTGACAGCCTCATAAGCATCCATCAAAGCCTCCCGCTCACGGAAGGCGTACAGGAAGACGGTCATTGCACCAATATCTAGTGCGTGAGCACCCAACCACATCAAATGATTCAGAATTCTTGTTACCTCAGCAAACATCACTCGAATATACTGAGCTCTCTTTGGCGGTGTGATGTTCATTAGCTTCTCAATCGCCATCACGTAAGCATGCTCATTTGACATCATGGAAACGTAATCCAGACGATCCATATAACCAATGCTCTGGTTAAAAGGCTTACTCTCTGCTAACTTTTCTGTCGCTCTGTGCAATAAACCAACATGCGGATCAGCACGAACCACTGTTTCACCGTCCATTTCCAGTATCAAACGCAAGACACCATGCGCTGCTGGGTGCTGTGGCCCAAAGTTGACCGTGTAGTTACGAATCTCAGGCATCTTTGCTTCCTCCCTCCGGGGCTGCAACGTAGATGGTTTCATCTTTCTGCTTTCGGATGACGCGCGGCACCAATACTCTTGGTTCAATCGAAACTGGTTCGTAGACGCAACGATTTTGCTTCGCATCAAAGCGTAATTCGACGTTACCAATTAAGGGGAAGTCTTTCCTGAAAGGATGACCGACAAAACCATAATCAGTCATAATTCGGCGTAAGTCCGGATGCCCCGTGAAGAGTATGCCAAATAAGTCAAAAGCCTCTCTTTCGTACCAGTTAGCCGAGGCCCAGATAGAAATAACAGATGGTATGGTGGTCCTATTTTCTTTAACAAAACACTTAACTCTTAAGCGTTGGTTCCGTGAAATAGACAGCAGGTGATACACCACTGCAAAGCGTTCCCTTTGCCAGACCTGCCTCTGTTGCTGTGACGATTCTTGTCCACGGCTAAATCCCGAGCTTGTCGCTTCCGTCGTTGCCCACTCATCCTGTCCATAGGTCAGATAGTCCACCACAGTCAAATCAATTAACTGCTCAAAAGCGAGATCGTCGTGATCTCTTAGCCGTGTCATTACGCTGAGCAAATCATCCTTGCCTATCTCTATAGTGATTTCTCCTAAAGCTTCCTCACAAGATACAAGAGCATCTTCAAATACTTCTCCTAGCTGCTTCAGTAATGCTTCAGGCACTGGCAACCTCACTACCATTTTCTATGGAGTTCTTTTTTTTCTTACGTGAGTCACGTGCGATTACAGTCTGGCGCTTAATTTTATTTTGCAGCTGAATAATGCCATACAAGAGCGCTTCAGCTGTGGGCGGACAACCTGGTACGTAGATATCAACGGGTATGATTCGATCACAACCTCGCACAACGGAGTATGAGTAGTGATAATAACCGCCACCGTTTGCACAGGAACCCATTGAGATAACCCACTTCGGCTCGGGCATCTGCTCATACACTCGGCGTAAGGCAGGAGCCATTTTATTGGTAAGAGTACCAGCCACAATCATGACATCTGACTGCCTTGGGCTAGGGCGAAATATCACTCCGAACCGATCCATATCATAGCGGGCTGCTCCAGCGTGCATCATTTCCACAGCGCAACAGGCTAAACCAAATGTTACTGGCCACATCGAACCTGTACGTGCCCAGTCCAGCAAATCCTGGATACTGGTCGTTACAAATCCGTCGCTATTGAGTTTTTCCTCTAATCCCATACCCTCTTACTCCCACTCCAAGGCACCTTTTTTCCACTCATAGGCAAAGCCAACCAACAACAACAATAAAAATATTCCCATTGTGGTCAATCCAAACCATCCGATATCATCCAGAACTACGGCCCATGGAAAAAGAAATGCGATCTCGAGATCGAAAATAATGAAGAGAATTGCTACTAGATAAAACCGTACATCAAACTTCATTCTGGAGTCTTCAAAGGCATCAAAGCCGCATTCAAACGGTTTCCCTTTGGCTTCACTTGGCTTGGTAGGGCTAGCGAAGTACCCGACTAACAGCAAACCAACTCCGAATAGTAACCCAATCAGAATGAACACTAGAATAGGTGCGTATTGTTCTATCATAGATCGTAAAATGTTGCCCTAATTTGTTATAAATCAATAAGATTTAGGCATTCACAGCAAATACCTTACCAGCAGTTTTAATCTTTGGCTAGTGATGATTACGCATTACAATTTTCGGAATAAAATATTTACACAGTCTGCTTCCCTCATATTTCTTTAATATCAGTGATTTTCCTCCGCCAGCCCTTATACGCCAATGTTTCTTGCAAATTAACCAAAACACATTAATATGACTATAGGAAATCATGGAGGATTGACAGTGTTTGACTCAATAAGGAGCTTTTTTAGCAGGTCATCAGAGAAAGAAAACAGGCAGTCATCTGCACCACGTCCTGTGGTCTCACATAAATTTGAAAAGAAAAAAATTCCCGTATCCAGGTTGGCTATGGGTATGACGGTTGTTCAACTTGATCGCCCATGGACAGATGTTCCAGTTCAATTTCAGGAAGTCACTCTATCTTCAGAAGATGATATCCGTATGCTCAAGAAATACTGTCAGCATGTCTATATTGACCACCACTCATATACCACCATTTATGCCGATCAGCTACTCAGTCGCGAACGTAGACCTATCTATAAGAAACCTGATCTTTCCCCCAAAGAAGCCAGTCAAAGGTTAAGGGACGAGCTACCTAGGGCAAAGGCAACTTTTGACAGGTCCAGAAAACATATCGCCAAATTAATGCAGGATGTCCAGCACGACAGTAAAATTGATATTGAAGGGTCTAAACAGATAGTGTCCAGCTGTGTTGACAGCATTTTAAATAATGAAACTGCTCTATTCTGGCTTTCTAAGATAAAACATCGCGATGAATATACATCTGAGCATTGCGTTCGAGTAGGAATACTCGCCATTGCCTTTGGCAAGCATCTGCAACTTCCCAGGAAAGAGCTGGAGTTACTTGGAATGTGTGGCATTCTTCACGATGTAGGAAAAATGAAAGTCCCCCAACATATTCTCAATAAGCCTGGCAAACTGACCGATGACGAGTTCAAGATTTTGAAAGAACATACTGTCCTGGGTTATGTCTTCCTACGGGAACACGGAGGCATTGATGAACAGGTTTGTACAGCTGCCTACAATCACCATGAAAGGATGCACGGTAATGGCTATCCTCGACAGCTAGAGCCTGAGTTACTTTCGCAATATGATCGCATTATAGCCATTATTGACAGTTACGACGCTATGATCAGTAATCGCTGTTACCGGAACGGGATGTCTCCGTCCAAAGCACTCTCAGAATTATATAAAGGACAGGGAAAGCTGTACGACGACGAACTGATACAGCATTTTATCCAGATGGTTGGTGTCTACCCCGTTGGTAGTCTTGTTGAACTGAGCTCTGGACAGGTGGGAGTCGTCCTATCGGTTAACCCAGACAATAAACTCGCTCCGGTTGTTGAAATTATCACCGATGCAAATAAACAACGAGTTAAACCGGTTGCCGTAGATTTATCAAAGCAACTCATCGATAAAACCGGTCAACCTCTAAAAATATTACATACCCTTGCAGACCACCAGGTTAACCTTGATTTTGAGGAATTCATACGAGCAGCCGCAGCCTAAACCTTAAGGTCTATTTGTATTTATGGCAGCTTTACCCTAGAGTTGTTATATCCTTAAAAAGTTTTCACTGATGATGTCGACAAATTCCATTCAGACAACCCAATATAAAGCCCCTTTTGGGTGTAGCAACGAACATTTTCAATCGCTTTTAGCGACCTTTAAATTACGTCGTAACAATTTAAAGAAACAAGCTCACACTATGCTATTAAATAGTGAAGAGCGGATTATTGAATGCGAAGATGGTATCAAGCTTCAGAGCTTTTATACTCCTGCGGCCTCTTCTGAGGCCCCCTTAGCTATACTTATTCATGGCTGGGAAGGAAGCCATGAATCTCTATACCAGCTATCTACTGCCAATACCCTTTACCATCTTGGCTTTTCTATTATTCGACTTAATCTTCGTGATCACGGAACCAGTCATCACCTTAATGCGGAGCTTTTCCACTCAAACCGTCTGGATGAAGTCGTTCAGGCTGTTGCCAGGATTGAGCAAGACTTTAAGCCGAGCAAGCTTTTACTCTGTGGATTTTCCCTTGGTGGCAACTTTGCACTGAGAGTGACAAATCGTGCAAAGCAGGCTGGTATTTCATTAACCAAAACGATTGCCGTCTGTCCGGCACTCGACCCCGCTGACATTCTTATAAAGCTCGAAACAAGCTTTTCACTTTACATGAAATATTTTATGCATAAATGGAAACGCTCGATTCGAAAAAAGCAGGAGCTGTTCCCTGATCTGTATGATCTCGAAGAAGATCTTCAGACGGACTCGATGCGCGACCTGACGGAGAAGCTTGTTCAATATTATGGCGATTACCAAACCATTAACGATTACTTTGACGGTTACAATATTTGTGGCGACAGACTGGCTCAGATTGACACCCCAACGACCATTCTAATGAGCAAAGACGATCCTATTATTGATTACCAGGGGATTTATACTTTACCCGAAACACCGTACATAAAGCGCTATTTGACAGAGCATGGGGGACACTGTGGCTACATTAAAAATTATAAACTTGATAGCTGGATAGACGATTTTATCAAAGAACAGTCCCTTTCTTTACTTCAGGATTGATCAAAAAAGCCACCCGAGGGTGGCTTTTTTGATTTTACAGTACTGACTAATTAAGCGCAGCTAGCTCAATACGTGCTGAAGCACCGTATAAATGCTTTGCATCACCTTCCACATTACCTTTCGGATCAACTGTTGGCCACAAGCTTCTCAGTTCCATCAACCAGTTCTTGGTCGACTCAATATCAGAAGCAGCCTGCATTTTCTGTTCATCACTTAATTGTTCAAGCCGCTGTATTGCAATTTCAGTGAATCCGTAGGCATCCTGATACTCATGAACATTCACTACTTCTCCTGACTTTACGCCAATAGCATACTCGTCAGCCGCAGTGCGAATCATTTGACTGATACTCAGCAGAGCCTCTTTCGCTGTACGATCTTCCATCTGTTCACTTTTTGATATTGCCGCTACTAAGTGTCGATAGGCAGACTCGACAGCCTTATCACCTTCCTCATTATTTACAGCATCGGCTAATACGCTTAGCTCATCAGCAAAACCTTCGACACCGCGAGCTTTAAATACCGGTGCCAGACCTGCATATAACTCATCCTCTGGATGTTTCATATGAGTTTTTGCCATGGCCAGATGACCTTCTCGATATAATTTCATTCCGACCCATAGATGACCACGAATTAGTCCTAAACGAGCCAGATAGGCAGAGTTATCGGTACGTAAATCAACCTTAGCGCTACCTTCACCCTCACCTTCACCACCTTCTCCTTCGCCCATCGAAGAAAAGCTTACAACAGTCGAAGTGACCGGGGTTACTGTCAAATTATCGCTGGGCTGCGCTGCGACACTCGTAGCGATTAAGGCAGAGCCTACACCTGCCCAAACTTTACGTTTCTCAAACATCAAATTACCTTATTTCAATAAAGTTGCTATACTGGCTATGATTTCACAAATGCGAATAATTCTCAATAATAAAATCGGTAAGGACTGACTAAAACTCATGATTTTACATATCGAGCACGCTATCGAAGGTGGCACACTGGAGGCCATCGTCGAGACCATCAAAAAGTATGACTTTTTAGATGGTTTAGAAACCGCCGGACGAGCCGCTAAGGAAGTTAAACGAAACCAGCAACTTCGACTAGAAGGAGAGCAACCAGCTGCGCTCCGACTGTTGCTCAACCATCTCCAACAAAATAACCTGGTACAATCTGCAGCTCTACCGCGGTCATATACCAATATTATGGTTAATCGTTATCAGTCCGGGATGGAGTATGGCTTGCACGTCGACGACGCCCTAATGGGACATACCCGCACAGACATTTCTTTTACCCTTGGACTGACACCTTCTGATAACTTCGAAGGAGGCGAGCTTGTTCTGGAGGATACGACGGGAGAGCGTAGTTGGAAACTCGGACAAGGCGAGCTTTTACTCTACCCCAGCCATTACCTCCACCGGGTAAACCCTGTGAAAACTGGAGAACGTCTCGCTATGGTTGGCTGGATCCAGAGTCATATACGCGACAGTCAGCAACGGGAGATGTTGTTCGATTTGAAGTGCTCCATGTCCGAAGAGTTTGAGCAACGTGGCAAAACTACCCAATACGATAGGCTGAGCAAAACTTATAATAACCTTCTTCGGCATTGGGCTGAATAAACTCAAGCCAGCCAGCATAAAAAACCGCCCGAAGGCGGTTTTTTTAAAGTGTTTCCAGAATCGCTGCTTATAGGATATAAACAAAGATAAATAGGAATACCCAAACCACGTCGACAAAGTGCCAGTACCAGGCACCTGCTTCATAAGCGAAGTGATCTTTTGGCGTGAAGTGGCCTTTGGCACAACGTAGCGTCATCACAATCAAGAAGATTGTACCGACCGTCACGTGCATACCGTGGAAGCCTGTCAACATAAAGAATGTTGAACCATAGAAACCACTGCCTAGCGTTAAGCCCATTTCCTGATAGGCGTGCATATACTCCCAAACCTGCAGGCCTAAGAAGATACAACCTAGCGCAGCTGTGATAGCAGTAAAAAGGATCAACGTAGGACGATTTTTTTCGAGTAATGCGTGGTGAGCAATGGTCAATGTGAAAGACGAGAATAACAGGATTGCCGTATTAATCGCAGGCAAGCCCCAAGCTCCCATAGCTTCCCATGTTGTAGGATAACCGTTGTCCAACTCACCTGGGTTAGAGGTGAATGGCCAGCCCGGGATCCACTCTGGGTATAGATACTCATGGGTCGCAGCATTGTTACCCGCACCGCCTAACCACTCCATAACCAATACACGGCCATAGAATAATGCGCCGAAGAAGGCAGCGAAGAACATCACTTCTGATGTAATGAACCAGATCATACCTTGACGGAATGAACGGCTCATTTGTGCGCTATATAAACCATCATGCGATTCACGGATAGTCGCCGACCACCACGTGTATAGCATCCCGGTCAAAACAATCAATCCCAAGTATAGGATATAACCTTCAGGGTAATTGCCTTGAACCATATGACCAGCACCGAATGCTGTTAATAACAGACCAATTGAGCCGATAAACGGCAGCTTGCTCTGCTCTGGTACATAATACTTTTCGTATTCTGTATTTTGTTGTTCACTCATATTAATGTCTCCGTTAAAGACGTCGCCAGCTACTCAGCGGCTGCTAATGATTCATCATCTGGGGTCACGTTATGCAAAGTATAGGCTAACGTGATGGTATCGTAACGCGCCGGAATATCTTTATCGATAAAGAAACGCATCGGCATTTCTTCGCTTTGCCCAGCGGCCAGCGTCTGCTGATTAAAGCAGAAGCACTCAGTTTTATTAAAGTACTGAGCCGTTAAATTTGGAGAGAAGCTAGGGATAGCCTGCCCCACCATTTTATTACCCGTATGATTTTTTACTTCAAAATAGACTTCATACTCTTTGCCGGGGTGAACTCTAACCTCAGTTTTCACTGGACGGAAATCCCACGGCATATCCGTTTTATTAATGGTCATGAACTGAACAGTAATTTCGCGACTCATGTCCGCTTCCTGCTCTTCATAGACCGCCAGACCATTGGACTTACCGTTAAGCCCAGTAATCTGACAAAAAACGTCGTACAAAGGAACCATAGCAAAGCCAAAAGCAACCATGATAACGACCACTACGACTAATTTCTTAGTCATAATTTTGTTTTCATTTTTTACTTGCTCTTGGCTCATCGCTTTTAACCTCTGTTACGTCTTAGCAACTTTTCTTAAAAACTTGCTGTTCAAGTTCCAATTAGTCGATCTTAGGCGGCGTATCGAACGAGTGATACGGCGCTGGTGAAGGCATGTGAGTAAACTCAAGACCTTCAGCACCTTCCCATACTTGGTCAGTCGCCTTCTCACCTTTCTTAAGGATACATGCCTTAATCAGGATCCAAGCAAATAGAAGCTGCATTAAACCAAGACCGAATGCACCGATACTCGACCACATGTTGAAGTCTGAGTACATGATCGCATAGTCAGGAACTCGACGCTGCATGCCCGCAAGACCAGAGAAGTGCATTGGGAAGAACGTCAAGTTAACAAATACGATTGATAACCAGAAGTGTACTTTCGCCAGCTTCTCGTCATACATACGTCCAGTCCACTTAGGTAACCAGTAGTAAACCGCAGCCATCGTACCGAAAATTGCACCCGGGAATAATACATAGTGGAAGTGTGCCACAACGAAATACGTATCGTGGTACTGCCAGTCAACCGGAGTCATCGCCAACATTACGCCAGAGAAACCACCGATAGTGAACAGAATCACGAATGCCAGAGCATAAAGCATTGGTGTTTCATATGTGATCGAACCCTGCCACATGGTCGCAACCCAGTTGAATACTTTCACACCGGTTGGAACTGCAATCAGCATGGTTGCAATCATAAAGAACAATTCACCCTGTACCGGCATACCCACTGTAAACATGTGGTGAGCCCATACGATGAACGATAGGAATGCAATTGACGCCGTCGCGTAAACCATTGAAGAATAACCAAACAGTTTCTTACGAGCGAAAGTCGGGATAATCGCCGAAGCAATACCGAACGCTGGTAAGATCATGATGTAAACTTCTGGGTGACCGAAGAACCAGAATACGTGCTGGAATAATACTGGATCACCACCACCTGCCGCGTCGAAGAACGACGTGCCGAAGTGACGGTCAGTCAACATCATTGTAACCGCGCCCGCAAGTACCGGCATAACCATGACAAGCAAGAATGCAGTAATCAACCAGGTCCATACGAAAAGAGGCATCTTCATCAACGTCATGCCCGGTGCGCGCATGTTGAACACCGTTACGATTACGTTAATAGCACCCATGATGGATGAGATACCCATCAAGTGAACACCAAAGATAAAGAAGTCAGTCGATGGAGGACCATAGGTCGTAGAAAGAGGCGCATAGAACGTCCAACCGAAGTTAGGAGCACCACCTTCCATGAATAATGATGAAAGCAACAAGCCAAAGGCTGCTGGAAGGATCCAGAAGCTCCAGTTGTTCATACGTGGTAGAGCCATATCAGGCGCACCAATCATCATAGGAATCAACCAGTTAGCCAAACCAACAGTTGCAGGCATCACGGCACCAAATACCATGATTAAACCATGCAATGTAGTCATCTGGTTAAAGAAGTTTGGTTCAACAAACTGCAAGCCTGGTTGGAAAAGCTCGGCACGGATAACCATAGCCATGCCACCACCAATCAAGAACATGATGAACGAGAACACCAGGTACATAGTACCGATGTCCTTGTGGTTGGTCGTAAACAACCAGCGAGAAATACCTTTTGGTTTATGGTCAGCCATGATTACTCCCCTCCACCATTTTTAATGTCGTGAATTTCCTGAGGCTGAACTTTCTCACCAGTGTCATTACCCCAAGCGTTACGCTCATAAGTAATAATCGCTGCGATTTCAGCTTCAGTTAGCTGGTTACCAAACGCCTGCATTGCTGTACCAGAAACACCGTTTATTACGATATCAATGTGCTTAGCCATGCTGCCTTCGCCAGTAACGACTTCAGTACCAACCAGCGATGGGAATGGACCATTACCCTCACCGTTAGGCATGTGACAAGACGCACAGTACTTGTTGTATGCGGCTTCACCCTCTGCCATTAATTGACTCATAGTACGCTCATTCAGATCAGGACCAGCTTCTGCTTCAGCCACTTTCTCTGCGTACCAAGCGTCATATTCTGCTTGAGGAAGTACTTTTACGACGATAGGCATGAAGCCGTGGTCTTTACCACAAAGCTCAGCACACACACCGCGGTAAGTACCCGGCTCGTCAACTTTTGTCCATACTTCATTAATGAAGCCTGGAACTGCATCTTTTTTAACTGAGAAATCTGGTACCCAGAACGAGTGGATAACGTCATCAGCAGTAACTAAGAAACGTACCTTTGTATCAACTGGAATAACTAGCGGGTTATCCACTTCCAACAGGTAGTTTTCATCAGTAATTTCTGTACCAGAGAAGCCAGAACCAGAGTTCACGGATAAATCACGTGATTTTTGGTCCAGGTTCGAGAAGAAACTAACGTCATTTCCTAGGTTGTCATCACCATCGATGTACTTGTATTCCCATTTCCACTGATAACCTTTAACCATCACAGTCAGCTCAGAGTTACTGGCATCTTCCATTTTGATTAACAGGCCTACAGCCGGAACGGCAAGCGCAATAAGGATGATAAAAGGAATCACAGTCCAGATAATTTCCACAGTTGTACTGTGCGAAAATTTAGCTGGGTTTGGATTCTTACTTTTACGATGCGCGAACATCGAATAGAACATTGCGCCGAAAGTGATAATACCGATAACTACACAGACCCAAATTACAATCATGTGCAGGTCGTAGACTTCTCTACTAATCTCGGTCACACCTTCACGCATGTTGTACTTTAAATCGCCACCACAGCCACTCAACAATAATGCTGAGAACGAGGCAACAATCAAAGCCAATTTGCGGAACAATGACATGCTCTTCTCTCCACTTAATATTTACCCGCCTAGGCGGAACTTATTATTAAACAAAACATCCCAGACATTAAAAGGCCCGTTTCACCAACGAAACAGCCTTGCAATGACCTGGGTCAAATTTTTAGGGTCGCCATTTTACTTGAGTAAACTCAGAAAAACTAGGTGATCTGCAATAAATCCTGACACTAAAAGCCAGATTTTCAGTGTTTAGAGTGCTTCAAGACGATCCTTCAAGGACTTATCAACGTCATAGTCCGGATAGTATTGTTTAAAATCCGACCATTTAGCCCTGGCAGCTTCCAAATCCTCTGCCTCTAGTGCCAGCCTGATCTCTTCAAGCCACTCTTCAGCGCTTAGAACGGGAGCTGGGGCGGAAATCTGGTTACCAGTCCCACTGCCTTCCTTTAAGGTACCTAAATGATTAGCATCATCTTTTGCTTCGGTTTCAAGCTCAGTTCGTTTAATTCGAGAGCCTGTGACCACAATGGTCTCCACCTCAGATGTCTCCTGTGCAAAATCAGCCAAAGCCGAATCTTCTGCCTTAGATTGAATCGCACTTGGTTCCGATTCCACCGGCTTTTGTTCGATTGATTTCTTTTGCACCATTTGCATTTCAGCTTCAGCCTCATGCCTTTCCTGCTCTTGACGCTGGCTCATAATGCGTTTTTCTTCAACGGCAATACGTGCAGCACTAACCTGAGCTGCATCCGCGCTTTCTTTTGCTTTTGCCGCTAGTTCAGCGTGTTTAGACGGTGTAGGAGCATCAGGTTTCATCGGCGCATGCTCAGCACTAACCTCCTCCGCATATGCCATCACCTCCACCTGGTTTTCACTACTGGCAATCGAGTCAGGGCTGTAATACCCCAGCTCAACCATAAAACGAGCAATACCAACCGTTACTAGCAGAGAGGCAGCAATTGACACAGGCATCCGCAGTCGTTGCCACCAACTTTTGTCGCCAGCATCCTGCACCTCTACCTCTTCCTGAGCCATGGCCATAATCGAATCATCCAGCTCTGACGTTGTCGTTTCATTGCTGGCATTCTTATAAGCTCGGCCTATGTTTTTGTCTCGGTCTTGCTCGTTCATCTTATTACTCATGACGCCCCCTCAACCACTGACGGGTTAAGCTCGCGTAAATAGTGTTTCAATTTATCCAGTCCATAGCGTAATCGACTTTTGACTGCTTCTGGCTTTTCCTGTACCACCTCAGCTATATCATTAACTGTCATGCCTGTTTCCAATTTCATGATAACGACTTCACGCTGAAGCGCTGGCAATTGTTCCAAAGCATGTAAAAACTGGTGCTTATGCTCTTCCTGTTGTACTAAATGCTCTGGTTCGATCGGTATCTGACTACTGTTATCGTCCTCCCACCCATCAAAGTCCTGAGTGAACTCCTGCTGTCTGCCTAACGCTCGATAATGGTCGATAAGACGATTTCGGGCAATATGATACAAATAGGTTGTGAATTTGGCGCTGCTCTTATAAGCCTTGCTATGCTTGATTAAGCGCTGCCAGGTATCCTGAAACAGTTCTTCGGCTTCATCACGGCGACTGACCTGACGTAAAAAAAATCTTAATAATGGATCTTTATGCCGCAAATACAGTTTTTCGAAAGCTTTGATATTTCCTGATGCATAGCCTGCCATCAGCGCCTCATCACTGATGGCAGTATCCTTCATGTTTCCACTGTCGCCTGCACTGTCTCTCACTGGGGTTGCCTTCACATATAAACTGTCATTAACGGTTTTATACTGACCTCTCCCATTCGTTTGTGCAAGCGTCTTCAACAAAATGGCCTCCGCTTACTGACTGCCACCGGCCGCTGGACGGTCGTCCAATAGCTGCGCAAGCCCTATTAGCTGAAGCATTTCACCCCGATACCCGTTTTCGTCCATGCCCTTGGCATCCTGAGCCAGTGCTTTTGCATCTTCCCAGCCCCAGTCCTGTAAAAACTGACCGCCACGCAGTAGCTGTGCAAATCCTGCAACACTGGCGGCAAAGCGTATATTGTCGCCACCATCTGCTGCTTTTAACTGGCTGGAAGTAAGATAGTTTCGGTATAGAGTACTGGTGTCCGACTCTGGCAGTTTATAGCGCAAACTAATCATTGCAGCTTCATCTAATTTGCTTTCTTTACTGGAAGTTTCCTTAGAGCCATAACGTAGCGGCTCCAGTCGCTTACCGTCCGAGTCTTGCAGTACCACCTCATATAAAGCAGTTACGGTATGACCTGCACCAATTTCCCCAGCATCCACCTTATCGTTATTAAAATCTTCCCGTTCTAACATGCGGTTCTGATAACCCAGCAAGCGGTATTCAGCAATCACTGCAGGATTAAACTCCACCTGTATTTTTACGTCTTTGGCGATGGTCATTAATGTACCTGCGCGCTGATCGACTAATAGTTTTTTTGCTTCCTGCAGATTATCAATATAGCCATAATTACCATTTCCTTTATCGGCCAACTGTTCCATCAGGTGCTCATTGTAGTTCCCCCTGCCAAACCCGAGGGCACTGAAGCTCACTCCTGTCTTCCTTTTACGCTCAACTATATCAATCAGCTGCTCGCGGTTGACTGTGCCCACATTAAAGTCACCATCGGTTGCCAAAATTACGCGGTTAATGCCATCTTTAATAAATGCCCGCTCCGCCATTTTGTAAGCCAGCTCAATTCCTGCACCGCCATTGGTCGAGCCACCAGCAGTCAGGCTATCCAGAGCCTGCTCTATTTTCACTCTGTCGTTTGCCGCTGTCGGTTCAAGTACCACACCCGATGCACCGGCATAAACGACCAGAGAAATGCTATCCTGCTCTCGGCTGCCCTTTGCCAGAAGCTTTAATGCCTTCTTTACCAGCCCTAATTTGTCCGGACTTTGCATTGAGCCCGACACATCGACCAGAAACACCAGGTTGGAAGGTGGTAGCTCTTGACTCATTTCTTCGTATCCCTTGATTCCTATCTGCATCAACTTTGCGTTTTTATTCCAGGGCGCATTCATGACTTCTGTCGACACCGAAAACGGCATATCTTTTCTCTCAGGGGTTGGGTAGTCATAGTTAAAGTAGTTCACAAACTCTTCTAAACGTACCGCATCCTCTGGTGGTAAATAACCGTCGTTCAGCATTCGCCTTACATTCGAGTAAGAGCCGGTATCTACATCAATACTGAAGGTGGATACTGGCTGCTCCATTGTCGAATGAATATCCGATGGCTCAATTTTCTGATACTGCTCACGATTAACCGGAGGTTCATAAGCTGGCGCGGGACTGCTGATCATTGCTTGTGGTGCAAAATCAGCAGAGCTACGTTTCACTCTGGCACCAGTAACTTGAATCATTTCAGCTTCTTCAGCCATCCTGACTTTTTTTTTGGCAAGCTGCTGCTCTTTACGTTGCTTTTCAGCCTTCTGCTTATCGTATTCATTCTGAGAGCCCGAGTTCTGGCAGGCCGTTAAGCTTGTAGCAACCATAGTTGCCAATAGTGCGTATTTAAAAGAACTCTTTTTTTCTTGTTTCATGGTCCACTCCGCTTTAATGATGAAATCTCTACCAACATGGTTTCTGACTCTATAAACGTGGTCATACCTAAAAAGGGTTAACTTTTTTTTAAAAATTGATAGAGTGGCAATAATTAACGAAGGCAGCCGTTTACAACTATGAACCCGCAACAGCTTGAAGCCTTGGTGCATCGAGAAATTCCGATCACCAAAGCACTTGAAATACATATCGCCAATTTAACAGCGCAATCGATTCAGGTTACTGCGCCTTTTGAAACCAATAAGAACATACATAATACTGCCTTCGCTGGCAGCATCTACACTGTTGCCACTATTGCAGGCTGGTCGCTGGTTAATAGTATCGCTGCCAATAATCAGCTGAGTGGCTCAGTAGTTCTGGCTAAGGCAGACATTCAATATAAGAAACCGATCAATGGTAAAATTGTCGCTGAGTGCTCTATAGATGATGAGCAATTGATTGAACAATTCATCCGTTCATTTCAGAGAAAAAATCGGGCACGCATAAACCTTGCCATTCATCTCAATGAAGACAGTGAAACAAAAGCCATTTTGAATGCAAACTTTGCTCTGGTCGGTCATTAATTTCTGACTAGATATGCTGGGCTTAACAGTTGGAAGCCTCTATCTATAAAGCATGGATAGCTGTCATAAAAATGTCACACTTGGTTCCTAAGCACTCCTTATAATTGGCGCCTAATCCTGATAAAAATAAATTGCCCTATAGAGGTCATCCTTATGACTCCCAGCACCACTAGTCGTTTATTCACGGCCATTTTTTTATGGCTTCTAACAACCTCTTCACTTGCAGAAAATGTTCAGTTGAGCCAAGAAGATTCCCGGGTTTTATCATCAGCCGATGTCCTTTTTACCATGAAAGGATCGAATACAATCGGCGAGAAACTGGCTCCCGCATTAGCCGCGCAATTCCTCACTGAACAGGGTGCTACACAAACACTCATTATAGAAACGCATACCGTGGAAAAAATGGTCGTGGGTTTTATGGCCAATGGAAAAATACAGGCAATTGATATCAAGGCTCACGGCTCCTCAACAGGCTTTAACGCTTTAGCTGAGAAAGACACTGACATTGCCATGGCCTCACGTCGAGTTAAAGAAAAAGAGCGTCAAAACCTCAAGAAGTTATATGGTGACTTACGCTCAATGGAGAATGAATACACGATTGCAGTCGATGGACTTGCCGTCATCATCCATCCCGAACTCAATATTAAGCAGCTTACGACCAAAGAACTAGCCATGATCTTTTCTGGAGAAGTCACAAACTGGCAACAACTTGGCGGAAGCAACCAGCCCATCTCTGTTTTTGCCCGTGATGATAAATCAGGCACCTACGACACCTTTAAATCACTTGTCTTAAAACGACATAAAGTTAAGCTGTCTCAGTTTGCCAAACGATATGAATCCTCCGGTGAGCTATCGGAACAGGTGAGCTCTACTTTTGGTGCTATAGGATTCGTTGCACTACCTTATGTAAATGATGCCAAAACTGTTGCGGTATCAGAACCCGGGGTCGCACTCTCGTTTAAGCCCAACCGCTTTACGGTAAGCACAGAAGACTATGTACTGAGCCGTCGTCTTTATCTCTATCACCCGAGCAATAACACCAACCCTCATGCCAAAGCATTCATGGACTTCGTTCTGAATAACAAGGCTCAAACCACGGTTGAAGATAATAACCTTATTTCTCTCAAAGTGAATGATGCTACGGTCAGGTTTAATCGAAATTACCCACCGCGATACCTCAATATGATCAGGGGCCTGAAACGATTGTCCATTACATTTCATTTTGATCAGAATCTGGAGTTAGACAATAAAGCTAAACGTGATATTCAACGCCTGACCGCATACGTAAAGAACAGGCGACTGAAAAATTTATTTGTCTTTGGGTTCAGTGCAGACAGCGGCAATAAATCGAAAGATAAAGAACAATCGGAACAGCTAGCAGATCACATTACTGACTTACTTAAGCAGCGGGGGGTTAATCCATTTTATACTCAAGGCTATGGTAGCCGAGGTGCCATTGCATCGAATAGCACGAGCAACGGTAAAGCAAAAAATCAACGCGTTGAAATTTGGATTACAAGATAAGTAATACCTTATTGGTCCAATAAATACTTTCTGAACTGGGTACAGGTTTGTACAAATAACCGGTGATAGTCTATTGGACCAACCTTTTGTGCCATTTGTTGGCGGGAAATCAAATAATCATCAGCGCTATCCCCTAACTGTGACAGGATAGTTTTGATTTGAGCTCTATCTAAATGTAACCCCTCTACTTCCTGCGCTAGTCTTAGCGCGTCTAATAACAAGCCTACGGCTTGCTGGTGAAACTGAAAATGACAGCTCATTTGATTAGAACCGACCAACGCCGTTAAGGCCGCTCTTAATCTTGAGCATCGCTGCTGCTTTAACCGATTATAGAGGTTCCTGATAATGCTCTCATCAATATCAGTTTGCAGCCAATGATAAGGTGCTCCACCCAATATCGGAGGCAGTGATGCTCCCTTTGCGTTTTCATACCAGTCAAACTCAGGAACCGTGCCACCTTTACTGCGGAAGTGCTGCTTTCTTTTCATCTGGATATCAGACTTTATCGTCACCATATCAACTGAAGACTTTATTTCTGAGTCCAGCTGATGGAGATAAGGGAATGCATAAAAACGTAGATTGTCGCTTAATTGTTGATTGGAGATTAGTATTGAGGCTTTGACGTAAATTTCCACACCGTCCAGGTCATCGGTCGAGGACAGCACAACCAGATCATCATCCACAAACAGTGTGGCTTCATCTACTGAAATCGTAGACTTCGGATAAACGCCCATAGGTGACATTAAGCGATACTGATATTGTATCTGTCGCTGGCTATAAGAACTCGCCATCATTCCCTCCTTTATGAGCTGACGACCCCTTATTGTCAGCTATATTCCGTTGTTTTATTAATCAACGTTATTGTTACACCTAATATACACACTTTTGGTACAAGAATGCCAGCTGTCTCTAAAACCTTATCACCGCTCTTCATGCATAACTCAACGAATAAAATTGATAGAAAAATTATGCAGTGGACACAAAAAAGCCCCGCTATCGCGAGGCTCTTTATAATTATTTAACGCAGTTAATTTGCCTCGATCTGAAGCAAAGTAACAAGTTAAATTACATCATACCTGGCATGCCACCCATACCACCCATACCGCCCATATCTGGAGCAGCAGGCTCGTCTTTCTTAGGTAGATCAGATACCATCGCTTCCGTAGTGATCATTAGTGCTGCGATAGAAGCTGCGTTCTGTAACGCGCTACGCGTTACTTTCGCTGGGTCAAGAATACCCATTTCCATCACGTCACCAAACTCACCGGTTGCTGCGTTATAGCCGAAGTTACCTTCGCCTTCTTTAACTTTAGCAACAATAACTGCAGGCTCAGCACCAGCGTTAGCAACGATTTGACGTAGTGGAGATTCCATTGCACGTAGAGCAATTTTAATACCAACGTTTTGCTCTTCGTTATCGCCACGTAAGTCTTCCAGTTTAGAAAGAACACGTACCAAGGCAGTACCACCGCCAGCAACAACACCTTCTTCAACTGCTGCGCGAGTCGCGTGCAGTGCATCGTCAACACGGTCTTTCTTCTCTTTCATCTCAACTTCTGTTGCTGCGCCTACTTTGATTACGGCAACACCACCAGCTAGTTTTGCTACACGCTCTTGAAGTTTTTCTTTGTCATAGTCAGAAGAGGTTTCTTCCATCTGCGCACGAATCTGCTTCACGCGAGCGTCGATCTGAGCTTTGTCGCCAGCACCGTCAATCACTGTTGTGTTGTCTTTGCTGATTTGAACACGCTTCGCTTCACCCAACTGAGCTAGCTCTGTGTTCTCAAGGCTCATGCCAAGGTCTTCAGAGATAACAGTAGCGCCAGTCAGGATAGCAATATCTTCTAACATTGCTTTACGACGGTCACCGAAACCAGGAGCCTTAACTGCTGCTACTTTAACAATGCCGCGCATGTTGTTTACTACTAACGTTGCCAATGCTTCGCCTTCAACGTCTTCAGCAACAATCAATAGAGGACGGCTTGATTTAGCAACCGCTTCTAATGTTGGAAGCAACTCGCGGATATTCGAGATCTTCTTGTCAACCAATAGCAAGTATGGGTTTTCAAGATCAGCCGTCATACTTTCTGTATCTGTTACGAAGTATGGAGAAAGGTAACCGCGGTCAAACTGCATACCTTCTACAACGTCTAGTTCGTTGTGTAGACCAGAACCTTCTTCAACTGTGATAACGCCTTCTTTGCCAACTTTTTCCATTGCTTCAGCAATGATTTTACCGACGTTCTCGTCAGAGTTAGCAGAGATTGTACCAACCTGTGAAATCGCTTTTTGATCTTCACATGGAACTGATACATTTTTCAGCTCTTCAACTGCCGCGATAACAGCTTTGTCGATACCACGCTTAAGATCCATTGGGTTCATACCAGCCGCAACTGATTTCAAACCTTCGTTAACGATAGATTGGGCAAGTACTGTAGCAGTAGTTGTACCGTCACCAGCGATATCGTTTGTCTGCGACGCCACTTCTTTAACCATCTGTGCGCCCATGTTCTCAAACTTATCTTCAAGTTCGATTTCTTTCGCGACGGAAACACCATCTTTTGTGATAGTTGGAGCGCCAAATGACTTGTCCAGAACCACGTTACGACCTTTAGGACCTAATGTAACGCGTACTGCATTTGCCAGCGTATTTACGCCTTTCAGCATACCTTTTCGGGCTTCATCACCAAAACGTACGTCTTTTGCCATGATTAAATTCCTCTAAATTCGTTGAATGTGTTCTTATTAGCCTTCAATAACAGCCATAATGTCGTCTTCGCGTAATACTAGAAGCTCTTCGCCATCAGCTTTAACTTCTGTACCAGCGAATTTGCCGAACAATACTTTATCGCCAACTTTTACATCCAGGGCACGAACATCGCCAGAATCCAACGGCTTACCGTTGCCAACAGCGATGATTTCGCCACGACTTGGTTTTTCTTTAGCGTTGTCTGGGATGACGATACCGCCAGCAGTTGTAGTTTCTTCTTCTAAACGACGCACAATGACGCGGTCATGTAATGGACGTAAGCTCATGTTTTTTCTCCTAATAGAAAGTTTTTTACTTACTACGAAAAATGTTTGGGGAAGATATGGGGTCATTTTTTTAGCACTCAAGGGGGGAAAGTGCTAATTTTTTAACTTTTTTGACTTTAATGACTTATTTCTCTAGCCGATCATGATTCTTTTCATCAGTTCGCTCGTACTCACCATCAATGGTATTGTCGTCCTCGGGCTGCTTAGGATAACCATAAGGTCCTCTATCACTTTGATGAAAAGTACTGGAGCTCACTCCCTGGACTTTAAACGTCCCTTTTTTAATCAGCAATCTGGCGAAGTAGACCCTGGTCTGAGGGATTAACCATAAAAAACCGATGATATCTGTTATGAAGCCAGGAGTTATCAAGAAAGCGCCGGCAATAATCAATAATACGCCTTCGACCATCTCCTGTGCCGGTGGCTGGCCCTGCTGCATCTTCTCCTGTAACCGTGCGAATACACTGAACCCCTGCTGTCTTAGCATTGAAATACCGATAACCCCTGTCAGAAGGACAAGGAAAACGGTTGGTGCTGTACCGATCACACCTCCAACGCCAATAAGGACATAAATTTCTGCAATTGCAATTAACAGCAGAACAATCAGAAAATTTCTAAACCACATAAATGTGCCATTTGTTGATTGAAGACAACCTGAAACGATTACAGGCTGAACTCTGTCAATGATACCTCTATAATGGGGACAATGATGTTAAACACAAGTTCATACTGAGGATAATTGGATGGCCTTTAATAAATCCCAGGAGCGTGAGTTCCAGATAGCGCTTTGCACAGTACCCGATCAAGCGACGGGAGAAATGCTGGCAGAGAAAATGGTAGAACGCTCTCTTGCTGCCTGTGTCAATATCATTCCAACCATCACCAGCGTTTACCAGTGGCAGGATAAAATAGAAAAAGATCCAGAGTCTCTTTTAGTCATTAAAACTGAAGCCGACCTCATGGCCAGTCTAGGCGAGCTCCTGGATGAAGAGCATCCTTATGAAGTTTACGAATTGATTAGTTGTGGTATTGATCAGGCCTCTTCCGCCTATCTTGACTGGTTAAAAAGTACTTTATAAGGCATTCGCAGCTTCCAAAGACCATGAGTCCAGCTAAGCTTAATACTTTATAGTAAGAACTGTCTTATACTGCTGTGTGTTATTCTGAAGCTGCTGTAACAGTAAGCAACAGCCTTCCCGTATAAGCAGCCACATCCTTGATCCTCAGTAATGGCTGAAAATTGTACCCAAGCTGGTATGATGGCGACTCTAGTAATGCTCCAGGGGCCTGATGCCATAGTATTTCTAGAAGAGCAGGGGTAATTTTTTTGGATTCAGAGAAGAGACTGTAACAATCACTCGTTTAAACTGTCTTAAGTAGACAATACAAGGCTGAATTACGTAATGAAAAAGATATTAATGACAACGTTGTTGTTTTTGTTTAGCTCCACCTTGCTACAGGCAACGCAAAAACCTATCGATCTGAGCAGTATCCTTAACGATCAGGAAGAATTGCTTACAGTAGAAGAAGCATTCCAGCTCAGCGTAGATATTGTCGATGATAAAGCACTGATTAAGTTTGACATTGCAGATGGCTACTACATGTACTCCGAGCGTCTTAATGTCTCCAGCCCCGATGCCCAGCTTGGACAGTTCTACGTTCCAGAAGGCAAAGAAAAAGATGACCCATACCTTGGTCTGACTCAGGTCCATTATCAGTTTTTAGAGGCTTCCGTTGATATTATTCAGGCTGACGGTGATTTTACGTTAGTCGTTGGCTATCAGGGGTGTGCCGAAGACAGATTGTGCTACCCTCCAACTACGACTGATGTAGCCCTTAATCATACGGTTAATATTGCATCAAATGATCCGGCACAAGAATCTTCAGATAAAGCGCAGGCAGTCCAACCAACTGAAAACAAAGAACTGTTTGTCAGTGAACAACAAAAGCACACAGAGTACCTAACTACCGAAAGCCTGTTATCGAATTTCTCATACTTCCTGCTATTAGGTCTGGCACTGACTTTTACCCCCTGCGTGTTCCCTATGATTCCTATTATCTCGGGCATCATTGCAGGTCAGGGGAAAAATATCACCACCCGCAAGGCCTTCTTCTTATCGCTGACCTATACTCAGGCCATGGCCATTGTATATACCATTCTAGGTATAGTCGTAGCTCTGGCAGGTCAATCTATCTCAGGCTACTTCCAGAGTCCCGGGGTCGTTATCACGGCCGCGGTAATATTCGTTTTACTGTCACTGTCGATGTTCGGTTTTTATGAATTGCAGCTTCCGTCAAGTTTACAGGCAAAACTTTCGGAAAAAAGTAATCAGCAGAAAAAAGGATCTTATGTCGGCACAGCTATCATGGGGGGTATCTCAGCACTTATCGTCTCGCCCTGCGTCACGGTGCCACTAATTGCTATTCTGCTAGTCATTGCCCAGTCGGGTGACGTAGTTCTTGGTGCAGTTTCATTGTACGGTCTGGGTGTTGGCATGGGAATTCCGCTGATTATCATCGGTGTTACCGAAGGTAAATTTTTACCTAAGGCTGGTCCTTGGATGAC
Source organism: Kangiella sediminilitoris (assembly GCF_001708405.1). Taxonomy (NCBI): domain Bacteria; kingdom Pseudomonadati; phylum Pseudomonadota; class Gammaproteobacteria; order Kangiellales; family Kangiellaceae; genus Kangiella; species Kangiella sediminilitoris. The sequence continues at coordinate 2,292,715 of NZ_CP012418.1, forward strand.
TGGTATTAAGGCTGCCTTTGGTGTTGCCATGCTGGGTGTCGCCCTATACCTTGTAAAACACTTGCTACCAAGTTCTATTTACATGTATGGCTGGGGACTACTGGCCATTATTCCGGGCTTTTTTCTGTTCAACAATCAGCTCAAGGACAATGGTTGGAAGACCTTCATAAAAGGACTTGGACTGGTTGCTATGCTTTATGGAGCCCTGCTCATCATCGGTGGCTCTCAGGGCCAGCGAAACCTGCTACAGCCTTTACAGAAGCTGGGGCAGACCACTCAGGTCAAAACTACCGCAAGTGCAGTTCAAGCAGGTCACCTGGAATTTAAACGCATCAAAAGTCTTAGTGATCTGAATCAGGAAGTTGAAGCGGCTAATGCACAGGGTAAAACGGTTATGCTTGATTTGTTCGCAGAGTGGTGTGCTTCCTGTTACGAGTTTGAGGAGAAGGTTTTTACCGATCCAGGTGTTATTGAAGCTCTTAACAATACCGTATTGTTACAAGCTGACGTGACTGACAATGACGCGATAGATATTGAGCTGATGCAGGCTTACGATGTCCTCGGATTGCCCAGCATTATGTTCTTTGACAAAAACGGCACTGAGCTCAGCTCACTAAGAGCAAACGGCTTCGAGGAAGCTGATGCCTTTAGACAGCGAATCAATGCCGCCTTCGGACAATAAACCATAAAAAGCCCTGATGATCAGGGCTTTTTATTAATAATGTTATTAGCTTGAAACTTTAGCTTTCGACCTGGAGAGTCTGAACCCCCGTTTCAATCTTTGTCTGGCTCTTTCGCGCATTGATTTACGCACCACATAGTGCTCAATAAAGACCGTACTTCGAGGCTTCGTCTGTGACCAGATAACCCCTAATAACACCAGCCCTGCAGCCATATACTGAACACCGCTCAGTTTTTCATCCAGTACCAGCCAACCAAAGAATAAGGTCCCTATTGGCAACAGGTTCATTAAACTCCCAACCTGACTCGCCGGCATGGTTTTAAAGGCAAAGTTATAGCACGTAAAGGCAAAAATATTGACGCCGAAAGCTAGAAACAAAATCGCCATTACAGCCTCAGCAGACACATCGGTAGGAATTGGAGCTTCTTGAACCAATAAGAATGGCAGGAAAAATATCGTACCCATAATCATCTGTAATAACGTCAAAAATACTGGCGAATAACGCTGCGATAATTTACGAGCTAGCAGGCAGTATGCCGCAGCCGCACTGATCGCACCAAACTCGAGGGCATTACCTAACATAGGATTCGAAGCATGCTCCGAGCTTTCACCACTTAAGGTTAACCATATAACGCCTGCCATAGCCATCAAACAACCGACGATCAGACGACTGTTGAGCTTTTCTTTTAGGAAATAAAAAGCCGCTACAGCAACGATGATTGGTTGTAGCGATGTCACCATGCCAGCTTCCGAAGCAGTGGTGTAGGTCAATGCATAGCTTTCAAAAATGAAGTAAAGGCATGGTTCGCATAACGCCAGTAATAGCAGCAACCACCAGTCACCTTTTTGGTACTGCTGTTTTTTTGCCATAGGAGGCAAGAAGAAAATTAACACCGCAGCCGCTAAAATCATTCGTAGAAATACTGTCAGAATAGGGCCAAACTCAGCAATGGCATACTTCATGGCAACAAATGAAGCTGCCCACAGGACGATGGCACAGATTAAACCGATCATCGCGAAATGCTTCTGGATATTTTTGTACATGCCCTGCCTCCAAGGTTAAATTGATTAAAGAATGGCCATTGTAGGAGGCTATTTGAGATTAGAAAAACGATCTTTTTTCATTGTTATGATTACTTTTAGTAATCCTCAAAACACATAGGGATTCATTTAGGATTACAAAAGAGCCAATGCATCAATATTTCAAGCTTATTGGCGTTATCGTATGAATAACCATGTAATTACACTAGAGTGCCGGCTTCAGTTTCCCGCTCTAATCGGTATCCGTGCTGATAAACAGTTTTAATCCTATAGCCATTATCTGCCCTGATTTTAAGCTTTTTTCGTAACGAGCTGACGTGGGCGTCAACTGTCCGTGTGCTTATGTCAGACTCAATACCCCAGATATGCTTTAGCAAATACTTGCGTGAAAACAGGCGACCAACATTTTTGAAAAGAATTACCGCTAACTCGTACTCTTTAGTAGTCAGCATTACGGGCTCACCATTAACCAGGACTCTTCGATTTGACTGATCAACCGTGAAGGATCCAACCTCAATTTTACCCCGGTCATCCAGCAGGCCTGCCTTGCGAATTAAAGCACTCAAGCGAGCCAGCAACTCCGAGCGCTTGAACGGTTTGACCATGTAGTCATCAGCTCCCTTTTCTAAAGCATCTACAATGTCCTGCTCTGAGTCACGATTCGTAACAAACAAAATAGGCCCTTTCCAGTTCATAAAGGAGCGAACTTGCTCTAAAGCCTTAATGCCAGACATGTCCGGCAGCTCCCAATCCATGATGAGCAGATCGAAGTCATCAGTTTTTAAGGCTTCCAAAAATGTTCCAGCATTTCTACAGTGAGTGCAGCCATAACCTGAGTCCTTCAGTATGGCGAGTAAATCATCAGCCTGATTCTGATCATCTTCGAGGTAGAGCAGCTTCAAATCATCTGACATGGTGTCTCCTTTCTATCTTTCTTCTGGTTATTATTGTTTGCTCTATTAGTTTTTTTTCGTTCAGCTTAAGCTGATATCCCCCGCGTCTTATCTTGTTTAAAACTATCAGATTTTAAACAATTATAAAATGAGTACGATCACCTAGTTTTGAGTATTGTGAAAAAAAACCACTATCAAGTCCGACCAGGCTTGCAAAAAGTAGTTATTTGTTGGTAATTTACTGTAAAATGCGCGAACGTTTAAAGCAGAGCCAAGAAATGCTCATTTAAACCTTCAGAGAACAGTTTTGGGGAATAGCCCGGAGTTACGTTCTTTTAAATACACATTACTGACTTTTAGTGACTTTATGTCTAAAATTCTATTGCTGCACGGCCCAAATTTGAACCTTTTGGGACAGCGAGAAACCGACATTTATGGCGATCTCAGCTTAAATGACATCAATTCTTCTGCAAAAAAGCAGGTAGAAAAGGATGGTATCGATCTTGAAACAGAACAAAGTAACTCAGAAAGTGAACTAATTAACATTATTCATCAGGCAAAATCGAATAATGTGTCACTAATTGTTATTAATCCAGCGGCTTACACTCATACCAGCGTCGCCATACGCGATGCCCTGTTAGCCGTGGAGATTCCCTTTATCGAGGTGCATCTTTCTAACCCTCATCGGCGCGAACCCTTTCGCCATCACTCTTATTTCAGTGATGTTGCTGAAGCCGTCGTTGCAGGATTCGGAGCTGACAGTTACCGCTATGCACTCGATGCAGCCATTAATATCATCAAAAAAAATTAACGTAGGTAGAAATTATGGATTTACGCAAAATTAAAAAGCTTATTGAGCTGGTTGAAGACTCAGGTGTTGCAGAACTTGAAATTCAAGAGGGTGAAGAGTCCGTCCGTATCTCACGCTCTTCAAGCACTCCGGCACCAGCGCCAATTCATTATGCTGCGGCGCCAGCACCAGCAGCTCCTCAAGCACCTGCGGCAGCTGAAGCGGCTGCTCCAGAAGCAGCTCCTGCGGCTCCAGAAGTCAGCGGTCATCAAGTACGCTCGCCAATGGTAGGTACTTTCTATTCAGCACCATCGCCAGGCGCAAAAGATTTTGTTGAAGTCGGACAGCAGGTTAATGCTGGTGACGTCTTATGTATTGTCGAAGCGATGAAAATGATGAACCAAATTGAAGCCGACGTATCTGGCAAGGTAAAAGCAATTCTAGTCAAGAATGGCGAACCTGTTGAATACGACGAGCCTATGTTCATCATTGAGTAACCCCCAACCAGTAGGTATAGAGTTATGTTAGAAAAAGTGGTCATAGCCAACCGTGGCGAGATCGCCTTGCGCATATTGCGAGCCTGTCGTGAGTTGGGAATTAAAACTGTCGCGGTTCACTCAACAGCCGACGAAGACTTAATGCACGTCCGTCTTGCCGATGAGTCTGTGTGCATTGGTCCAGCGGCAGCAGCAGAAAGCTATCTTAATATTCCAGCGATCATCTCAGCTGCCGAGATTACCGATGCCGTAGGTATTCACCCCGGCTACGGTTTCCTTGCCGAAAATGCTGACTTTGCAGAACAGGTAGAGAAAAGCGGTTTTACATTTATCGGCCCAAGCGCTGACGTTATCAACCTAATGGGCGATAAGGTTTCAGCTATCGCAGCCATGAAAAAAGCAGGCGTGCCCTGTGTTCCAGGCTCTGATGGTCCTCTGGGCGATAATGAAAAAGATAACCTTGCGATGGCAAAGCGCATCGGCTACCCGGTAATCATTAAAGCTGCCGGTGGCGGCGGTGGACGTGGTATGCGCGTGGTTCGTAATGAAGGCGAGCTACTGAAAGCGATTTCCCTGACTAAGTCCGAAGCAGGTTCTGTATTTGGCAATGACATGGTGTACATGGAGAAATTCCTTGAAACACCGCGTCACGTCGAGATTCAGGTACTGGCCGACGGTCATGGTAACGCCATTCATTTAGGTGAGCGCGACTGCTCAATGCAGCGCCGTCACCAAAAAGTGGTGGAAGAGGCTCCAGCTCCGGGCATTACCGATCAAATGCGTAAGCATATTGGCGAGCGTTGTGTACAGGCCTGTATCCAGCTTGGCTATCGAGGCGCGGGAACTTTCGAGTTCCTATATGAAAAGGGCGAGTTCTACTTTATCGAAATGAACACTCGTGTTCAGGTAGAGCATCCTGTTTCTGAGATGATCTCAGGTGTTGATATTATTAAAGAACAGCTTCGCATCGCCAGCAACCAGCCGCTATCCTTTAAACAGGAAGATATCCAGCTTAAAGGCCATGCCATTGAGTGTCGTATTAACGCTGAAGATCCGGATACCTTCATTCCATCTCCGGGTACGATTAAGCGTTTTCATGCACCAGGTGGTCCGGGTATCCGTATCGATTCGCATATTTATGCTTCATACAAAGTACCGCCTTACTATGACTCAATGATTGGTAAGCTGATTACATATGGCGAGACTCGCGAAGTAGCCATCCAGCGCATGCAAATGGCGTTAGAAGAAATCGTTATCGACGGTATTAAAACCAATATACCATTACAAAAACGAATTCTTGCTGACGCTAACTTCCAAAAAGGTGGAACCAACATCCACTATCTGGAAGAGCATATGTTTGGTGAACACGAATAGTTGGTAAAAGAGTCACTTGCTCTTAAAAGTAAGTTTAAGCCGGCATTTGCCGGCTTTTTTTTGAAAATACCTTTCTCAATCTATTAAACTTTAATTACCCTCTCCGTCCATTCGCACACTAAATCTGATATTCTCAAAGTTGTTCTCAGAATCTGATATCCTGTTTTGCTCACTTAACATCCCTTCGGATTGTAACTTTATCGCGATATCCAATATAAGATCGTTACGTAAATTTTCATTATTGTTAAGCGGTACAGCTGAATAAAAATCAATATCGCAGACAGCATCCTCACATTGTACATTATTCACCTGCAAGTTTTTCTCCTCCATGAACTGCTCAAAGTCATCCTGCATAAAGCGTGTCAACAAATCATTTCTGTAGTCGCCGTCGTATTTAACTAGCGCTTCCTCGTTACCGTTACTCGCATGGTCAGGATTTTCTTCTTTCTTTTTATTTCCAGTATCCACGATTTGAAAGGTCTCTCCCCGCGCCTCACGCAGCTCCTTTTCTACCTCTATTGCTGTTTCTTGTTTAACTAACTCGGCCTTTAACATAGTCTTAATTTCACGTTCTGCTTCAGACCCAGAAGCACGATCACCACAATCTTTCTCAGGAAAAACTGCAAAGATAATCCCCACAACTAAAGCAACAAAAAGCAAACTCACTATTAATTTTTTGTACAAAACCAAAACTCCTTCTTTTTTTAGGTCTATTAGTCCGAGCAAACCATAGGATATCACTAGCTAATTACCCAAACCAATTGTTATGTTCCACAGCATCAGGCTTGGTCCACCTCTACGTAATGATGCATTATTTCCCCATTATATTGAGCCGCTTGATTTCAAAATATAGTGATCAAAATCGGGATGATTTTGATAAGAGTTTTCAGCACAAGGAGGTGCTGTAAACTCTGGTACGTTAAGTATTTTGGAAGCAAAGCTGGAAGTCATTCTGCGAATGACCTCAATATAGGGGTGTGCTTCTCTTTGGTTCCTTTCTCTTACACAAATAAGAGAAAGGAACTCGACGAGTGTCGAAAAATAGAATTACAATTAACCACTCCACAAATTAGTAGTTCTTCACCTTTCCCCTTATAATAGCCGCAAATTTTATACGATTAGATTCCTATGGCCTGGATTCAGCTCAAATTCGACTACAAACATTCCGATGCTGATTCGTTAAGTGACTACTTAATGGAACTCGGTGCATTGGCGGTAACCTTTTTGGATGCTGAAGATAAGCCGATTCTGGAGCCCCTTCCCGGTGAAACTCCATTATGGGAGCATTTGATCGTTCTGGCACTGTTTGATGCCGAAACAAACACTCAGGTTATTGATAACCTGTTAGCAGATAGCGACTATTCGCAACACGTTGGCGAAAGTTATGATTGGGAAATTATTCGTGACCAGGACTGGGAGCGTAGCTGGATGGATAATTTCAAACCCATGCAGTTTGGTAAAAGAGTGTGGATCGTCCCCAGCTGGTGCGAAGCGCCCGAGCCCCATGCTGTTAACATCAAACTGGATCCGGGGCTGGCTTTTGGCACCGGCACGCACCCCACCACTTCGCTCTGCCTACAGTGGCTCGATGGTGCGGACTTAAAAGGTAAGACAGTTATCGATTATGGCTGCGGCTCCGGCATTCTGGCTATTGCTGCTCTGCTTCTTGGGGCAGAAAAAGTTTACGCCACCGACATCGATCCTCAGGCCATCGAAGCCACCAAACAAAACTTAGAGCGTAATCAAATCAGCAGCGAACGACTGGTACTCGGGCTACCGGATGAGGTCGAGTTACCTCCTGCCGATATTTTACTGGCCAATATTTTAGCCGAACCCTTGCGCCAGTTGGCAGAATCCATTGCAAATGCCGTGCAACCAGGCGGAAATCTGGTATTATCGGGGCTTCTTGAGAGTCAGGCAAAAGAATTAAAAGAACTTTATAGCCAGTGGTTTGCTATGGATCCCGTCTCTACTGAAGAAGACTGGGCGAGGCTTTCAGGTAAAAAGCATTGATAACCAATGACAGCTTCTTATTGTTATGGCTTGATCTATTGATTGATAAATCCTTATGAGCGAAACATTTTTAACCAACTGCCCGCATTGCAAGTCGGTATTTAAACTCCGTAAAGAACATCTTGAGGTTGCCTCAGGCCATGTTCGGTGTGGTAATTGCCATTCGCTATTCTTGGCAACGGACTCGTTGGTGTCCTTGGATAAGGAAAGTCAGAAAGCACAGATGTCTGATACTGTTGAGCAAGCAGAAGATAAAGTCGTTTCTCAAACGATACCTGAGCTGCATGAAATTGACCGTTCTGCCCATTACGAGCTGGATAGTATGGATGTTGATAGTGGACAAGCAAAATCCAGGAACCATTTATCAACATTAAAATGGGCATTCTATGGCTTTGCCACTTTGATTTTAATTTACTTGTCATTCTGGTTTTTCTATCTATGGCCCAATAAAGAGACGCTGGCACAGGACACTACATTACGACCGATATACCAGCTCTCATGCTCCATGTTTGGTTGTCAGCTGGCTCCCCGTCAAGATCTGGAACAGTATCGGGTCAATGCCATTGAGGTTAATATTACCCGTACAGGACAAAAAGAAGTCAGTATGGTGCTTAAAAATGTCGCTCAGTTTTCACAACCCTACCCACAAATTAAGGTCATATTGAGTGATATCAAAGGTAATCAGTTTGCCAGTCCGGTCTATAAACCGCAGCACTACTTACCAGAAGTGAATCACAACGATCTCATCAAGCCACAACAGTCGGTCCACATTGCCTTTACGTTTAATAATGAGATTACCGATTACAGCGGATACCAGGTCGAACTAGTTAAATAAGCGTATTTATTGCTCCAATTAGCAGTTCGTAACCATTTGTCAAGCTAAAAATTGATGGTTTTTTAAACAATTTTCATTCAAAAGCTGTGGCAAAAGGTGTATGATTGGCGACCTTAATTTGAACCCAATATTGTAGTACAGGAGTTCGCGGCTATTTGCGAAATGGATTGCAAAAGGTCGGTATGAAGAGGCTATGTCTTTTCCTCCTGAAGAAACGTAATTCAGCACTATATGCAAATCGCACAGTATCAATTGGACAATCCTCTAATACTTGCACCCATGGCTGGTGTAACGGATCGTCCTTTCCGCTTATTGTGCAAAGAGCTTGGAGCTGGAATGACCGTTTCTGAGATGATTGCCTCCAACCCTAAGCTTTGGAACACAAAAAAAAGCTTAATGCGGAGTGACCATCGTGGGGAACCCGGTATTCGTTCGGTTCAAATAGCTGGTGCAGAACCTGAGATGATGGCTTTAGCTGCTCAACATAACGTTGAAAATGGCGCTGAGATCATCGATATCAACATGGGCTGCCCGGCAAAAAAGGTCTGTAAGAAAGCAGCAGGCTCAGCTTTATTACAGTATCCCGACCTGGTCGAGGATATCGTAAAAGCAGTAGTTGGTGCTGTAGACGTACCAGTGACACTAAAAATTAGAACAGGGTGGAACCCTGACAACCGCAATGGCGTCGAGATTGCAAAGATCGCAGAAGCCAATGGTATACAGGCTCTTGCCGTACATGGCAGAACACGTGCTTGCAAATACCAGGGCTATGCAGAATACGACACTATTGCAGCAATCAAGCAGGCAATTTCAATTCCTCTGATTGCGAATGGGGATATCACCAGTCCGCAAAAAGCCAAGTACGTTCTTGAGCATACTGGCGCAGACGCATTGATGATTGGTCGAGGGGCGCAGGGGAACCCCTGGATATTCCGAGAAATTTGGCACTATTTGCAAACGGGCGAGATCCTTGAGCCGCCAACGATTGATGAAGTACAGGATGTGATGATACGTCACGTCAAAGGGCTACATCAGTTCTATGGCGATCATATGGGTCCTAAAATTGCACGAAAGCATGTTTCCTGGTATCTGCAGGAGCAGGCAGACGGCAAAACGTTCCGTAGCACCTTTAATCGTATAGATGACGGTGCTGAGCAAATAGACGTTTTAAACCGTTATTTTGAACAAAAGCAACAGGCTATAGCAGCATGACAATTTTTGACACGACAACTAACAACCAAACCAGCGTGCAGAACGACTCTGCCAGCTTCCAATCAAACCCTACTTTGCGTGAACACGTTGCAATTTCTATGCAACAGTACCTGAAGCAAATGCAAGGTCAGCCATTGAACGACGTTTACGATTTGGTGTTAACTCAAGTCGAAGAACCTCTTCTGCGTGCCATTATGGAGCACACTCGTAACAACCAGACTAAAGCTGCAAAAGTACTTGGCCTTAACCGCGGTACTTTGCGTAAAAAGTTAAAACGTTACAACCTACTGTAAATCTTTCGAATTAAAATAAGGGTTCTAACGAAGAACCCTTAATTTTTAAGGAGCTACAACATGCCTAACTATCGTCCGGTGAAACGCGCCCTGATCAGCGTTTCAGACAAGACTGGAGTAGTTGAATTTGCCCAAACTCTATCGAGTAAAGGCATCGAAATCTTATCTACTGGTGGTACAGCCAAGCTATTGCGTGATAATGGCATCACTGTTACCGACGTTTCTGACTACACTGGTTTTCCTGAAATGATGGACGGTCGCGTCAAGACACTTCACCCAAAGGTTCATGGCGCTATTTTAGGACGTCGTGGAATGGATGACCAAGTGATGGAAGAACACGATATTATCGGTATCGATATGGTCGTGGTTAACCTCTATCCCTTTGAGAGCACTATTGCACGTAAGGACTGTTCTTTAGAAGATGCTATCGAAAACATCGATATCGGTGGCCCAACGATGGTTCGATCCTCAGCTAAAAACCATCAGGATGTGACTATCGTCGTTGAAAATGAAGACTTCGCACTGGTAGCAGAACAAATTGAATCGAACGGTGCGGTCGATAAAGATACCCGTTTCCGCTTAGCTGCTAAAGCTTTTGCACATACTGCACGTTATGACGCTGCCATCTCAAACTATCTCGGTGTTCAGGCAGCTGAAGATAAAAGTGACTTCCCGCCAACCTATTCAGTGCAATACAAAAAAGCACAGGATATGCGTTATGGCGAGAACCCACACCAGAATTCTGCATTCTACGTCGAGCATGATCCACAGGAAGCAAGCGTCTCGACGGCTAAGCAAATTCAAGGCAAAGAGCTATCGTACAATAATATTGCTGATACAGACGCTGCGCTTGAATGTGTTAAGAGTTTTGATGAACCTGCGTGCGTTATTGTTAAGCATGCCAACCCTTGTGGCGTTGCAATCGCTGATACTATTGGTCAGGCATATGACCTGGCATTTGCGACGGATCCAACCTCTGCTTTCGGCGGTATTATCGCCTTTAACCGTGAGCTGGATGCTGAAACAGCAAAAGCAATCGTCGATCGTCAATTCGTTGAAGTTATTATTGCACCAAGTATCAATGACGCTGCGAAATCTGTGGTTGCAGAGAAGAAAAACGTTCGCCTACTGGAATGCGGTCAGTGGGAACAAGCGGTTCCTTCATACGATTACAAGCGTGTTAACGGCGGTCTTCTTATTCAGGATCGTGATCTGGGCATGGTGTTTGAGGGTGATTTACGGATCGTTACTAAACGCCAACCGACTGAAGAAGAGATGCGAGACCTTTTGTTTAGCTGGAAAATCGCTAAATTTGTTAAGTCCAATGCAATTGTTTACTGTAAAAATGGCCAGACTATCGGTGTCGGCGCGGGTCAGATGAGCCGTGTTTATAGCGCTAAAATTGCAGGAATTAAAGCTGCGGATGAAAACCTGGAAGTTCGTGGTTCAGTCATGGCCTCAGATGCTTTCTTCCCATTCCGTGATGGTATTGATGCAGCAGCTGAAGCTGGCATCACAGCTGTGATTCAGCCGGGAGGTTCTATTCGCGATGATGAAGTTATCGAAGCGGCTAATGAAAACGACATAGCCATGGTTTTCACCGGCATGCGTCATTTCCGTCATTAATTCTCAGGCGTAAGGAATAGAGATAATGAATGTTTTAATTATCGGTAGTGGCGGACGTGAACACGCACTTGCGTGGAAAGCCGCCCAATCAGATAACGTCAGTAAAGTTTTCGTTGCACCTGGCAATGCAGGTACAGCACTAGAAGATAAAGTGGAAAACATCGCGATCGGCGTTGAAGCAATCGATGAGCTAGTAGCTTTCGCTAAAGATAATAACGTTGAGCTGACGATAGTTGGCCCTGAAGCTCCTCTCGTTATTGGCGTTGTAGACTCATTCAAGAATGCTGGTTTGAAGTGCTTTGGTCCTACCAAAGGTGCTGCTCAGCTGGAAGGGTCAAAAGCATTTACCAAAGACTTTTTGGCGCGACACAAGATCCCAACAGCGGCTTATCAGAATTTTACAGAAATTGAACCTGCTAAAGCTTACGTCCGTGAAATGGGCACACCAATCGTCATCAAGGCAGATGGTCTTGCCGCCGGTAAAGGCGTCATTATAGCGCAGAATGAAGCTGAAGCTGATGCCGCGATTGACGATATGTTAGCCGGCAATAAATTCGGCGATGCTGGTCATCGTGTTGTGATTGAAGAGTTCTTACAGGGCGAAGAAGCCAGCTTTATCGTGATGGTCGATGGCAAAAATATTCTTCCTCTTGCTTCCTCTCAGGACCACAAAGCTCGCGATAACGGCGACAAAGGTCCTAACACAGGGGGCATGGGAGCATACTCTCCAGCGCCCGTAGTGACTGCTGAGATGCACGACCGTATTATGGAGCAAGTTATCGTACCTACGGTTGAGGGCATGGCAGCAGAAGGTCATCCTTACACAGGTTTCCTTTATGCAGGTGTCATGATAGATAGTGATGGTGTTCCTAAAGTTCTTGAGTACAACTGTCGCTTCGGTGATCCAGAAACTCAACCTATCATGAGCCGTCTTAAGTCCGATTTGGTCGAGCTCTGCCTTACTGCTATTGATGGTAAATTGGATACGGCTACAGCTGACTGGGATCCGCGTGCTGCTATCGGCGTCGTCATGGCTGCCGGTGGTTATCCAGAAAGCTACCCTAAAGGTGATGTGATTTCTGGGTTAGACTCAGTCAATGATATCAACACTATCGGTAAAGTATTTCATGCTGGTACGGCCGAGAAAGAAGGCAACATTGTCACTAGTGGCGGTCGCGTACTGTGTGTTGTTGCTCTGGGTAATAACGTTACAGAAGCACAGAAAAAAGCCTATCAGGCAGTTGAAAAAATCAACTGGGATAAGGTTTACTACCGCACAGACATTGGCCACCGCGCCATTGCTCGGGAACAGTAACATCACTAGCTACCGTCTTAGATTCGTAAGACATAAAAAGGCGCTTCGGCGCCTTTTTTATTGCCAGCTTTACGGAAACCATTCATTACAGATTCAGTCTAATCCGCTACACTGTTCATGGTACACTTGTTTAGGATCACAAGGACTTGAGTTTTACCGTGTCTAAAAAAGTATTGTTAAAAAAAATAGCTAAAGTTTTACTATGGATACTTTGTATTCTGGTCATTCTTTTCGCTATTGCTTACTGGACGGCACCATCATGGGTACCATCTCAGGTAAAACGTTTTCTGCCTCCTTCGATAGAGCTTCAGCAGCTTGAATTAAAACACCCCGGCCTGAGTTCAACCGAAATTGATCATCTGGTCCTACAGCTTGGTGAAAAGCAACAATACCGTCTAAAGCTTGAGCAAGTCACGCTCGGTTATTCACTGTGGCAAAGAAAACTAACCTCTATCACGGCACAAAATGCGTTATTTTCTGTCTCGCAAAGCAAAGACTCCCCGGCTCAAAGTAAACCTCTGTCTTCTATTGCTTTGCCTCACATTCCTGTTGCAGAAATGCGCCTTAATCAACTGCTAATCGAAGGGCTTACGCCACAGCCAATTCTGTCCAAAGCAATAGTGATTCGTGACTCAGGCTCATCAATTTCATTAAATAGCCAGGTTGAGTATCTGAAGAAGCAATTCCAACTTAATGTCGATGCCAAAAGAAATGAGGCAGCTCTTTCACGACCGGCTCTTTCAGGACTAAGCCTGACCGTTTCACACCAGCAGGATAAAATACACCTTGAAGCTACTCCAATAACCAGTCAGAAATGGTCATTGCAAGGCGATGGACTGGTAGCTCCCGAAACACTTTATCCTCAACCTGGTATTGGTCCTGTTTCCTTTAAATTGAATGCCACGGCAGACTGGTCGCAAACACCTTTCACTTTTATTATTAATTCTGATAGCAATCTCCAGTCCACTATTAACAGCCATCATTTTAGTCTCAACGATCTTGCTACCGGTTTTTTACAACAATACAAGCTCAAGACCAATATCGATCAATTTGAATCAGATATTGCGGTATCGGCGATGACAGACTCTGAGGTTGTTGTTAGTTATGCCCCTTCCACATCTCTGCTTACAATCAAGCAGGGTCAGATTGCTTTATCACTGACTACCCCTGAGTATAATCTGGATGCTGTCCTAAAAAGCCTGGTCTATGACCTGTCAAAAAATCCTACTGACAAGTCTCAACAATTACTGCTCGATACCAAACTGGGACTAAGGGACTTACAGGTTAACTTTGATTCGCCCAAGCATAAGATAAATAGCCGTATAAACACTCTTCAGCTAGAGTCCAAGGTCTCTATTAAGGATTCCGTTCTAAACCTCTCTACAGCTAAAGGTAAGTTAGGGCTGGACACAGTCAGCTACCAAGGTGATAACTCTCACGGTAAACTTATAGCTGGCGACTGGTCACTGGCGGGCTCATCAGTCATCAACTTTAATCAGGCTAAAGACAACACGCACCAATGGCAGGTAAAGAACATAAAACCAGTTAACGGAAAATTAACTTTAAACGACGAAGAAATTTCTGCAGAAAACCTTGCAACAACTTTACAAATGTCCCTAAGTGAAGAGCAACCCAAAGGTGCTATCCAAGGCCAGTACACACTGGAAAAACTCAGTTTCAAAAAACAACCTTTAACTCTCAACCAACTCAAAGGATCTTTAAAATATCTTTTGAGCGAGACACCCAGTGGCCAGCTTACGTTTGATAATGCTAAATATAACGGTCAGCAAATTGGTGTTTCTGATATTTCCGGAAAGTTGGACTGGACTAAACAACCCTCTAATCTCGTTGCTGCAGGCACTATAAAACACCAACAGTCTACCGTACCGTTTCGTTACAGTTTTAATCTAAAGTCGTCTCAGCACAACTTAAAAGTAAAGCAGTCATCTTTGCCGATCTCATCAATTTCTAGGTGGCTCACTATTCTCAAAAACTATCCTCAGCTAAGTTTTAATTCGGGTCAGCTTGAAATCAACTCGCTGGATGGAGACCCCCTTGGCCTTTTATTCAATGGTAAGTTAAACGTTGATAACCTTAACCTTAATTACGACGAATTTTATATAAAAAACTGGACTGTCGAGGATACGCTAACTCCAAACTCAAAACTTGGTGGCACATTAAAAAGTCATATTGAACAAATAGAACTGGCTACTGACATATCGGTGACCAATATTACCTTCCTTATGCCCCACACAATTGATAGTTTGGTGGTTACAGATTTAAAGGGATCTTTACTTAAGGGTAATATTGATATTCCGCGACTGGCGGTTAATAAAGATGGCATCGAACCCTTCACGGTTAACCTTAAGGCCGTTGATATTGGCGCTCTTTTGAAAGCTTTAAATAGTGAAAAGCTCAATATAAAAGGCCTATTTGACTTTACATTGCCACTGAAAATTTCGGAGCAGGGTCAACAAATAGTGGATGGAAAATTTGCCGCTGTTTCGGAAGGTGTTATTCATATTAAATCCGAGCAGGGTAAAGATGCCAATATTGCATTCCAGGCTCTAGAAAACTTTCAATACAAGTCATTCTCTGGCACCTTAAATTATAATAACCAGGGTCATTATGTCATTGAGCTTAATGTGCTTGGCTCCAACCCTGACCTCTACAATGGTTTCCCAATTAAGCTCGACCTGACCCTACGCGGAGAGTTGCCGAATTTGATTTACGCCATGTTGGTTAGTGGTGATATGACCAAGCCAATTCTGGACGATCTGGAACAAAAACAAATGCTCAACATTCAGCAATAATTCATGTTATTGTTTTACACTGTAAGTTATCGCAAATTAACTAAGGAATTGGTATGACCGTAGCCAAGCTCAGCACACTAGTCGTGCTATCTAGCGCTCTTTTTATTGCTTCCGGCTGTACAGTAAAACTGGAAGCTCCTGAAAAGCCAATTCATATTATTGGTGATTTTACCATTAAGCATGAAATTGTGGTTAAAGTAGAGAAAGCGCTGGATCAAGCCCTAACTGAAGAATCGGGACTGTTTTAGGTTACCCATAGGAGAGAGGTTCATATGAAAACTCTGACAAAATTTTTACTAACGGCAGGTGCCGCTTTGTTATTGGCAGCACAAGTATTTGCAGCAAACTTAGGTCAGCTGAAGGATCAAGGACTTGTTGGCGAATTAGATACTGGGTACGTTGGTATCGTCAAGCCGGCACAGGCCACACCTGAGATTAGAGCTTTAGTTGAAAACGTTAACGATCAGCGTCGTGACATCTATGCTGAGCAGGCTAAGAAAAACAATAAAACTTTAGCTGAAATTGAAGCCATTGCGGCACGAAGAAATATCGATCGCACCCAGTCGGGGCATTACGTCAAAATTGGTGGTGCCTGGCAGAAGAAATAAACTGCCAAGCTGGATTTCAGAAGTGTTTATTTAGGAGCCGTTTGAGCAACGCTTGAACGGCTTTGTTGCTCATCAAACCACATCTGTAATTTCGTGAACTTATCCATCACTCGTAATTCCGGGTGACGGAACTCTAAATAATCAACAAGCGCTACCGTATTAATTGCCAGTATTTCAAAACGCTTGGGATAGCTTGCCAAATGAGTTTGTAAATACTTAAGACCTCTATCTAAGGCTCCAGTAAATCTTTCCTGCCAAAAGTCAGACTGACCCTCGCCTCGCATTTTGTCTTGTTGCAAAGCAACCGCCGTATCCAGCAGACCACGGGTCAATGAATACAGTGTCTTTAATTGCCAGCTATTATCGACCTCTTTGAATAGGCGTGACGTTTCATCAGAAAACTGATCCAGATATTCACAAATGACCTGGCTATCAAATATCGCCATTCCCTTATCATCAATCAGGCACGGAACCTTACACAACGGATTTGCCTCAATAAGCTCTTTGGGATTATCAAATGGATGCTGCTCAATTTCTTCAACACTCTTAGTTAAACCTATTTCTCGCAATGCGATTCTTGCAGTTCGCGCATAAGGTGAAGCAGTTGAATAAATTAATTTCACGTCAATTCTCCTCAATTCGCCTTTACGGCACGTTGATTAGCCCAGGAGCGTAATGCTGAAATTTTCTCTGCCATGACCACCGATAGTGGTTTGGTTTGTTCTATTTCGGCTAATATCATGTCGGTCGATAATTCGGATTCTTGATAATGAGCAGCATATAATCCAGCTACAACGGCCTGCTCTATTTCAGCACCACTAAACCCTTCTGTACTTTGAGCTAATAAGACTAAATCAAAGTTCAAGCCGGACTGTTTTCTTTTTTCCAGATGAATTCTAAAGATCTCCTGTCTTGCAGGTGCCTCAGGCAGATCCACAAAAAACAGTTCATCGAATCGACCTTTACGAATTAATTCAGGTGGCAGAGCACTAATGTCATTTGCCGTTGCCACAAAAAATACTGGCGCTTTATTTTCCTGCATGAAGGTCAATAGAGTACCCAGCATTCGCTTTGAAGTGCCACCATCATTATCCGATGTACTCAACCCTTTCTCAATTTCATCCAACCATAACACACAGGGGGACATAACCTGTGAAAGCTTTAACGCTTCACGGAGGTTCTTCTCACTTTCACCATGCCATTTGTTATAGAGAGCGCCGAAATCAAGTCTCAGCAGTGGTATCTGCCACATTCCGGCCACGGCTTTCGCTGCCAACGACTTTCCACTACCCTGAACGCCCATCAAAAGAATCCCTTTCGGCCGATCGAGACCTGTATCTGTTTCGCTTAAAAATACCTTACGGCGCAATTCCAACCAACGTTTCAGACTGTCCATCCCGCCGACTTCTGCAAAATGCGCTGTTTCATATTCGTAGTGCACAGCACCATCCAAATCCAGAAGTTTATAACGGGCTTCATTAACCTGCTCAACTTCTGTCTCGGTAATAGCACCGTCATCGTATATCAGATTACGCACCACCTGCGCGGCATCACCACGAGTCAGGCCCGTTAGATTTCTGATCAGCCTTTGCATCACCTTTTTGTCTGTACGGACTTTTCGTCCTGGGTTCTCAACACCCCAGCGAGCCGCTTCCTTACGAATAATAGATTCCAGCTCTTCCGCGTTGGGTAAACTCAATGTGAAATTCCGAGAGAGCTTCTTTAGCTCTTCAGGTAATTTAATACCATGACTGATTAAGATGATAGTTTGGTGATCTTTAGCATAATCCAGTGCTATATCACGCAACAAACGCGTGGTTTCGGGGTGTTCCCTTCCAATAAAGGGATGGAAGTCGCACAACACATAAATACCACGTCTTTGCATTCGCTTGATGTGACGTAAACACTTAGCTGGCTCGGCAGTATCTTTCAAAGGTGAAAAATGTTCTCCATCCACCTCAAAGCGGCGTAACCCTTCGGTTAAATGCCAGCCAAACACCGGCTGATTTAACTTCATTGCAACCTGATTTATCAGGTTAATGGCTCGCAACTCTTCATGCGTTTCGATTACCAGAATTGGGTTCTTTGATTCAATCAGAATTTTTAAATCATTCTGCTCAGTTTTGCTTCCCATATAATGCGCAGTGGCTCCATTATTTCTATTTTTATCAATTAACGCTAAAATAGTACCAAACGTAATCAGGTAACTTTTTATGCGCCAGTATAGCTTCTTCGACCGACTATGTATGGTAGCGGATTCAGCTTTAAAAACAACTCAGGGCATCTATGACGCGAAGCCTCGTCCCAACCCTGCACAGGATATAGCCGAGCAGGACATGACGGATGAAGAGAAGAAGCATGCCGCGAGTCTGATGCGTATTAACCACACTGGAGAAGTATGTGCTCAGGCGCTTTATCAAGGCCAGGCCCTAACCGCGAAGCTACCAGACGTCCGTCAGGAGATGGAACAGGCCGCTCAGGAAGAAGTAGATCATCTAGCATGGTGTAGCGAGCGTATTCATGAGTTTCATAGCCACGAAAGTTACTTAAACCCCTTCTGGTATGCCAGTTCTTTCGCCATTGGCGCTACTGCTGGTTTAGTCGGCGATAAATGGAGCCTGGGCTTTGTTGCAGAAACCGAAAATCAGGTTTGCAAACATCTCGAAAGTCATCTGGAAAAGCTTCCTGAGCAGGACTACAAGAGCAAGGCCATACTCTCACAGATGCATGTTGAAGAACTAAAGCATGCAACCACGGCCATCGACAATGGTGCAGCAGAGCTACCCAAACCCATAAAATTCGGCATGACCATAATGTCAAAGGTCATGACGAGCACCGTTTACTACGTCTAGATAAATAATTTTGATCGAAGTCATGTTGCACGGACGGCAACCCTGCTTAAAATGTTAATGATTCTTATTTCCAAAAGGATAATCCATGAAATTGATTAAGTTTGTAATAACACTCGCCGTTTTGTTTGCTGCGTCTCAGGTTAACGCTGCAGAAGTCCGTCATTACAAAGGTGAGGACGTTAACACTGTAGAAGAAGCCATAAAGGTTTTACAGACATATAATTCTCAGCTTGAAGCACTTTTAAAGGCTGAAGAATTAAAGCCTCAGGATATGGCTAAAATTCACCAGATGACCTACAGCATGGAAAATGCGCTGAAAATTCTCGAAGGGCATCTCAACATTACTCAACGTAACCTGGAAGAACTCCACCTTTCTTCAGAGCGTATGGAAATGGATAAGGCCAAAGTCTATGGCCAACTATATTTAGATGGTGTGTCTTTTTATACCGAGCAATAAATCAAAAGCTCTGAAATCCGTCAACGGTTTTAAAGCTCAGCCCCACATTTCTTGCAATACTCCGCGTCTGCATCATGACCTTCATAGGCGCACACTGGACAGGCATTATTAGTGACTTCTTTCGTTTTATGATCGCTAATTGCCTGCCTGGTTATTTCAGCGCTATAAATCCCGGTCGGAACAGCGATTAGGCCGTAGCCCATTATCATGATGCAGGAAGCGATGAACTGTCCCAGTGGCGACTGCGGTGAAATATCGCCATAGCCAACGGTGGTCAGAGTCACGATCGCCCAGTAGATCGATTTTGGAATGCTGGTAAAGCCGTTTTCAGCTCCTTCAATAACATAGATCAGTGAACCAAAAATCACCACCAGAAGAATCACGGTATAGAGAAACACGCTGATTTTGGCCTGACTATTTTTCAGCGCCTTCATCATCATGCTGGCTTCGCCAAGATAACTGGCGAGTTTAAAAATACGGAAGACACGCAGCACCCGCAGAATACGAATCACCAGGAAGTACTTAGCATCAGTCAAGAACAGAGCTAAATATGTCGGTATAACCGAGAGCAGGTCAACGATGCCGTAAAAGCTACGGGCATAAAGCATGGGACGTCTGACGCAGATGAGTCGGAGAATGTATTCGACAGTAAATAAAATCGTAAAGCTCCACTCGGCGGCCCACAGAATTTTACCGTATTGAGCAGAGATGGTATCGACACTATCCAGCATCACGGCAATGACACTGGCAAAGATACTGATGATCAGTACCACATCAAAAGCTTTACCCCATCCAGTATCCGCCTCAAAAATGATTTCGTGTATCTTCTCGCGCCAGGGAGCGAGCGGCTCACCTTCATCAAATTTATGTTTCTTATGTGCTGGTACTCTACCCATGAATCGAATGAAATCCTGTCATTAATTTGGAATTTATACTTTAAAGCATCATAAACCGTTACTTGTAATATTAAAACTATGACCTAATTATTTATATTCATGTGTTTTTCACACCGAAAGATGTAAAAATAGATGTTTTAGACGTCCAAAACATGTAAAATTCGATTAAATTTTGACCGTCACGGGAAACCTGACGGTCTATGTTTAAGTGTATATCACACAATTGAAGGTACTAGTGAGATAATGAGCAATTATTCAGTTTTTACTTCTGAGTCTGTATCAGAAGGCCATCCAGATAAAATCGCTGATCAAATTTCCGATGCTGTGTTAGACGCTATCCTCGAACAGGATACCAATGCGCGTGTGGCGGTAGAAACTTTGGTAAAAACCGGCATGGTATTGATCGCTGGTGAAGTCGCGACAAAAGCATGGGTTGATATCGAAGATATCGCTCGTAAAACCATCGAAGAAATTGGCTATACAGGCTCTGACATGGGATTCGACTTCAGTTCCTGTGCCGTATTAAATGCTATCGGCAAACAAAGTCCTGATATTGCTCAAGGCGTTGACCGCGAAGATCCGGAAGCTCAGGGTGCGGGTGACCAGGGCTTAATGTTTGGTTATGCCAGTAACGAAACTGATGTGTTGATGCCAGCACCGGTGACTTACGCACACAGATTAGTAGAACGCCAGGCTCACCTACGCAAAAACGGTACCTTAAGCTGGTTACGTCCAGATGCGAAAAGTCAGCTGACGTTCCGCTATGAGAACGATAAGCCAGTGGGTATTGAAGCGGTTGTTTTATCAACTCAGCATACTCCTGACATCAGCCAAGATGTTCTAAAAGAAGCGGTCATCGAAGAAATCATCAAGCCAGTTCTTCCGACAGAATGGGTCACAGGCGATACCAAGTTCTTCGTTAACCCAACCGGCAAGTTTGTTATCGGTGGTCCTATGGGCGACTGCGGATTGACAGGTCGTAAGATTATCGTTGATACCTATGGTGGTATGGCGCGTCATGGTGGCGGAGCCTTCTCTGGTAAAGACCCATCAAAGGTCGACCGTAGTGCCGCTTATGCTGGCCGTTATGTTGCGAAAAATATCGTCGCGGCAGGTCTGGCGGATCGATGCGAGATTCAGATCTCTTATGCTATCGGTGTTGCCGAGCCAACGTCTATCAGCGTCAACACATTCGGTACCGGCAAGATCAGTGAAGACCGTCTGGTTCAACTGGTTCGTGAGCACTTCGATCTACGCCCTCGCGGCCTGATCAAGATGCTTGATTTGCTACACCCTATTTACAAAGCCACAGCAGCGTATGGCCACTTCGGTCGTACAGAAGATACTTTCACCTGGGAGCGCACTGATAAAGCTGATGCTCTACGTGATGCCGCTGGGCTGTAACTGTTTCATCGATTGAAACAGCAAGAATTTTATCATTACATTCATCGTAACCAATTATTGGGAACAACATGACAGATTACATCGTAAAAGATATTAACCTCGCTTCATGGGGTCACAAAGAAATCGAAATGGCCAAGAGCGAAATGCCTGGTCTGATCCAGATTCGCGAAGAGTACGAAGGCGAACAGCCGCTAAAGGGCGCGCGTATCGCTGGCTCATTGCACATGACGATCCAGACAGCCATGCTTATGGAAACGCTCATTGCGCTAGGCGCTGAAGTTCGTTGGGTATCATGTAACATTTACTCAACGCAGGATCACGCGGCAGCAGCTATGGCCGACCAGGGTATTCCAGTTTTCGCATACAAAGGCGAAACGCTGGACGAGTACTGGGACTACACGCATCGCATCATGACATGGGGTGACGGCGGTTCTCCAAACATGATCCTGGATGACGGCGGCGACGCGACTATGCTGTTGATCTTGGGTAGCCGTGCTGAAAAAGACATCAGCGTTTTGGATAACCCGGGCAGCGAAGAGGAAATCGCTCTATTCAAATCAATCAAAGCAAAACTAGCTGAAGACGATACTTTCTACTCGCGCACTCTGGCTGAGATTCAGGGCGTGACTGAAGAAACGACAACGGGTGTTGCTCGTTTGTATCAGATGAAGAAAAACGGTGAACTACCATTCCCAGCGATTAACGTAAACGACTCTGTAACTAAATCTAAGTTCGATAACCTGTATGGTTGTCGTGAATCGCTAGTTGACGGCATCAAGCGTGCAACTGACGTTATGATCGCCGGTAAAGTCGCTATCGTTTGTGGTTACGGCGACGTCGGTAAAGGTTCTGCACAATCACTTCGCGGTCTAGGCGCAACAGTATGGGTAACAGAAATCGATCCTATCTGTGCACTACAGGCAGCGATGGAAGGTTACCGTGTGGTTGACCTTGAAGATCCAAACATCGTTGAACAGGCTGATATTTTCGTTACTGCAACCGGTAACTACGACATCATCCGCCATGAGCACATGGAGCGCATGAAAGATCAGGCTATCGTCTGTAACATCGGCCACTTCGATAACGAAATTAATATTGCCAGCCTGGAAAACTACGAATGGATCAACATTAAAGATCAAGTTGACCAGGTGGTATTCCCAGACGGGAAGCGTATTACACTATTAGCCAAAGGTCGTTTGGTTAACCTTGGTTGCGCGACTGGCCACCCAAGCTTCGTGATGTCGAACTCGTTCACTAACCAGGTTCTAGCGCAAATCGAACTTTGGAAGAACGGCGACAAGTACGATAACGACGTTTACATCCTACCGAAACACCTGGATGAAAAAGTGGCTAAGCTACACCTTGAGCGTATCGGCGCACGCCTAACAACACTTTCGGACAAGCAAGCAGCTTACATCAACGTAGAAGTTGAAGGCCCTTATAAGCCTGAACACTATCGTTACTAGTCACAGTTCTGTGATATAAGAAACGTGATTTAAGAAAGCCGGCTTTTGCCGGCTTTTTTAATGTATCTTTAAACCTTACACTTTAAATAACACATGAATCCAGGTGCCAATTTTACCCAAATGATCTTTGTGGCGATTTAAGCTTAACACTTGTAAAGAAAGACTCACGACACTAAAGTCTTATATAGACGTTTATATAATTACAATTAATGTTTGAAAGGAGTCATCATTTGTTTTCCAAAATTTATATCTGTCTTATCGTTATATTATTTTCTCTGCACTCGAACTCTAGTATGGCAGAGTCAAAAAGTACCTACTCTATTGTCGCTAACTGGCCTGATATGCCAGCTCAAATTTCTATGGGTCAAGCAACAGGTGTTGCTGTCGACTCCCATAATCACGTATTTATTTTCCACCGTGCAAACCGCAAATGGATAGAGCCTTTTCCTGCCGATAAAATTAGTGAAGATACCGTCCTAATGTTTGATGGCTCTACAGGAAAGCTTATAAATAGCTGGGGAGGAAATCTTTTTATTATGCCACATGGGCTTTCAGTAGATAAAAACAACAATGTTTGGGTCACAGATGTTGGGTCTCAACAGATTCATAAGCTATCACATGATGGTGAATTAATTTTCAGTATTGGCGAAGCTGGTGTGACTGGGAAGGATCAGTCTCATTTCGCCCTTCCTTCTGATCTGAGTGTTCTTGAAGACGGAAGTGTTTACGTCAGCGATGGCTACGATAATACACGAATAATTAAATTCGATTCATCAGGTGCATTTCAAATGCAGTGGGGAAGTCCAGGAAATAAAGCAGGAGAATTTAATCGTCCTCATGGTATTTCCATTGGCAACGATCGCGTTTATGTCGCCGACAGGGGAAATTCCAGGGTACAAATTTTCGATCTCACGGGCAAATATATTACAGAATGGAACACTGAACTTGTTGGCCGCCCCTACGGCATTGCTATATCAAGGGATGAACAGATATTTATTATTGATGGCGGAGATCAGCCCAATAATACTCGATCAAGAGTTTTAATACTCGATACTGACGGTAATATGATTAATAGCTTTAATTCTGAAGAAGATGCGGACTTAAAAAACCTTGGTCATGACATCGCCTTAGGAGCAGATGGAGCGGTGTACGTTGTTGATGCCTGGGCGCGCAGTGTTAGGAAATACAAAATAAATTAATCTATTCGACAACAAAGGATAGCTAGCTTATGGTGCGTTGTAACGCACCATTTAAAGCTTTTATATTTTCTAGTACCAACCGAGGGACAGCCTCTGCGTCAAGACGCACTCTAACCTACAGGATTTGCCTCCAACATATCTTACACAACCACCCTTTGAGACTTCCCCTCAAATACGCGATAATGACGCCACGATTGATTCAATCACAAGATTTAACTATGAATAACGCAAGTCTGAAAGAGCGCGATCTGGCCGTTTTATGGCACCCATGTAGTCAAATGAAGGACTACGAAAAATACCCGATGACGCCGATTAAGAAAGGTGATGGGGTTTATCTCGAAGACTTTGACGGTAATCGCTACATCGATGCCGTAAGTTCCTGGTGGGTTAATTTATTTGGTCATGCCAACCCAACCATTGCTCAGGCGATGAAAGATCAGGTCGATCAGCTGGAACACGTTATTTTCTCTGGCTTTACCCATGAACCTGCCATCGAACTGGCCGAAAATCTGGTTAAGATTACTCCAGAGGGCTTAGATCGTGTTTTCTACGGTGAAAACGGTTCTTCGGCAGTCGAAATTGCACTCAAGATGAGCATTCATTACTGGCAGCTGAAAGGTAAACCGGAAAAGACTCAGTTTGTCACTCTGGAAAACGGGTATCACGGCGAAACCACCGGTGCGTTGGCGGTGTCAGACGTCGGGCTATACAAAGAGCCTTACGAAACCATGATGTTTGACGTTATGACGGTGCCATCGCCTGACTGCTATTACCGCGAAGAGGGCGAAAGCTGGGAAGACTATTCCCGCCGCCAGTTTGTGCATATGCGCAAGCTAATCGAAGAGAAACATGAAACCGTTGCCGCCGTAATTCTAGAGCCATTAGTGCAATGTGCTACCGGTATGCGTATGTATCACCCGGTTTACTTAACCGAACTGCGTAAATTATGTGACGAATACGGCGTTCATTTAATTGCCGATGAAATTGCGGTCGGTTTTGGTCGAACCGGTACTTTATTCGCCTGTGAACAGGCAGATATCAGTCCTGACTTTATGTGTATGTCGAAAGGCCTGACGGCTGGTTTCTTGCCATTGTCGGTGATGATGACGCGTGAAGAGATTTTCGAAGCCTTTTATGATGACTACGAAACCTTGAAAGCCTTCCTTCATTCGCACAGCTATACCGGCTACGCGACCGGTTGTGCCGTTGCTAATGCGACGCTGAAAATCTTCCGTGAACAGCCAATTATCGAAAACAACCGCGTATTGGCTGATCATATGGCGCAAGCAACCGCTCACTTCGCGGATCACCCTAATGTCGCCGAAGTGCGTCAGACCGGTATGATCCTCGCCGCAGAAATGGTTCAGGATAAAAAGACTCGCAAAGGTTACGACTGGAAAGAACGTCGCGGTATGCGCGTTTATGAATACGCACTGTCTCGTGGCGCCCTGTTGCGACCATTAGGTAATGTCGTCTACTTCATGCCGCCGTACGTTATTACTCCGGAAGAGATAGATAAGCTAGCAGATATTGCCTGGAAAGGCATTCAACTGGCGGTTAAGGACTAAACGATGCGCATTAGCCGCATATACACGCCGCACGCCGAGTTACGAGTTGGCCAGGTGGTTACTCTGGGTCGAGAGCCCAGTAACCACCTCAGTCGCGTTCTTCGGCTTAAAGTCGGTAATGAAGTTGTTCTGTTTAATGGTAACGGCTCAGACTTTCCCTCAGAAATCGTTGAGATAGAACGTAACTCTGTGTCCGTTCATGTTAAGGACGAACTAACGGTCAATGTCGAATCGCCTCTGCATATTCACCTCTATCAGGGTGTCTCTCGTGGCGATAAAATGGATTTGACCCTGCAGAAAGGTGTAGAGCTTGGAATCAAAGAATTTACTCCTCTAATAACCGAACGCTGCGGAGTAAAACTCGATGCCAAGCGTTGGCAGAAGAAGCTCGACCATTGGCAAAAGGTTATCGAAAGTGCCTGCGAACAGTGTGGCCGCTCAACGTTGCCCAAACTCAATGAAGTCATCAGTTTTAACGAGGCTATCCCTACCCTGGATAGTCAAAGTTTTTTTCTACACCCTGAGGCTGCCAAACCTTTTAATGAGATTTCAAACCTAGATGTAACAAAACCC
Organism: Kangiella sediminilitoris; assembly: GCF_001708405.1. NCBI lineage: Bacteria > Pseudomonadati > Pseudomonadota > Gammaproteobacteria > Kangiellales > Kangiellaceae > Kangiella > Kangiella sediminilitoris. Next base: position 2,319,122 of record NZ_CP012418.1, read on the forward strand.
ATCTCACTTTGGGTAGGGCCTGAAGGTGGTTTCAGTGATATCGAAATTGAGCAGGTGAAGAGGAATGGTTGTCAGCCAGTACAGCTAGGACCTCGCGTCCTTCGTACTGAAACCGCTGCTCTATCTGCGGTTTCTGTTATGAACGTACTTTGGGGTGACTTCTAACGAAAAAAGAGCTGTAAAAACAGCTCTTTTCCTTCTTTAAATTTTTGTATCTAGAAGACTAGCCAAGATTACTTTCTATGTAATCCAGATCAGGTACCACGGCCTGATGCCCTTCAACCGATAACCAAGCTTTCACTCCGTCTTTTAACGGTTTTTGATCTTCCGAAACAAACTCACTATTGTCATCATCCACTGGAACCAATCGTGGAATACCCCGTACCATGAAAGCGACAAAAGGGATCTCTTCATTACCATTGAGTGTGTAGACAATGGCGATACGCGAACGTCTCACATCACCCAAATCCTGGTGACCCTGAATACGCTCCATGGATACTACCGGAATGTTCATATTACGCCACATCACGCTACCAACTTTCCACTCATTGCTTTCTTCAGCACCTTCATCAAGGGCAACATTCATAAAAGGTACAATTTCAGCCACAATGGTATTCGGCAGAATCAAGCTGTCTTCAAGCATTGGAATTAAAAAGCTGTAAACGTCTTTTGCTGTTTCAGTCATACAAACTCTCACGCATATTGGTCAACGGAATTTCGACTATCTAAATAATCGGCCAGCTGTGTCGCCAGTCCCTTCGGGTTATCTTTATAAATTACTTTTCCAGTCCGCATCATGCTTAACGGCATTGAGGCTTGAACACAGCTCTCCAGGGTCTGGCACCAGATTTCGACTTCTTTAGAATCCAATAACTCAGCACTTGCAGAGCCATCATCATCCATCCCACTGAATATGATTGCCAGCTTTTCAAACTTTTCCATATCAAGCGCTGACTCGAACATCTGATTTATATTCGGTGCATAAGGCGCACGCCACGGTTCATCAACGACATAGATACGCCCTTCTGGATTGAAGCAGATTCTGTGCTCTATTGGCGCTATATATAACTTTCCAGGCATTATCGTTTTATTGCCATCGATAATTTCCGCACTGACATGCGGATGGTCGTCCAGCATGTTTTGCAGGTTTGGCAAAAACTCATGGCTTATATGGTTTGCCAGTACAAAACATACAGGCAAAGGCCTCTCGGGCAAAGCATCAATAAACTCTTTTACCGCTGCAGGCCCACCAGTTGAACCGCCAAGAAGAACTAACAATGTACTCATGAGGGTTTTCCTTAATCCTCAAGCTCTAGCATCTCTTTAATGGTCGCCAATAGCTTTTCTTCATTATAAGGCTTACCCAGATACTCATTGACACCAATCTCTTCTGCTCGCTCTCGGTGCTTCTCACCAGTACGAGACGTAATCATGATGATTGGCACATTTTTCAAGCGCTCATCATGTCGCATGATGGTTGCTAACTCGAAACCATCCATACGTGGCATTTCAATATCCAGCAACATGACATCTGGTACATCATCGTGTAACTGAGTAATTGCATCGACACCATCTTTAGCAGCCATAACCTGGTATTGATGACGCTGTAATAAACGGGCTGTAACTTTTCGAACCGTAATCGAATCATCCACAACCATAACAGTTGGAACACGATCTTCCTCGACAAACTCTTCAATAAGCCCCGCTTCATGCGCGAAGTCCCATTCGTGGAAACGATCCACCAAGGTCTGCATATCAAGAATTAATACCACCGTACCGTCACCAGTAATCGACGCTCCGGAAATGCCCGGAACTGTTGAAATCTGACGACCAACATTCTTAACGATAATTTCACGAGAGCCCAGTAACTCGTCTACATGAACCGCTATCGGTTTACCTTCACCCTGAATGATTAATACGGGTACATAATCATCTACCGGAGGAACAATTTCGGAATTTCTATCTAGAATCTGTCCCAAGTAACGCAATTCAAACTCTTCACCCAGATGAGTAAAGGTTTCATCCTTACTCTGATAAATTTTAAGGAGTTCTTCTGCATTCACACGAGCTACAGTTGTAATGTTGGACAGAGGAATCGCATATGGCTCGCCTCTGACTTTAACCATCAACGCCTGGTTAGACGACAGCGTAAAGGGCAGACGAACCGTCATCGTGGTGCCCTTACCGTCTTCTGAGTTAACGTTGAGCGATCCACCCAGCTGTAGAATTTCACTGTGAACCACGTCCATACCAACACCACGACCCGAAATTTGTGTTACCTTTTCGGCCGTTGAAAAACCTGGCTGTAAAATTAAACGATAGAGCTCTCGATCTGAAGGCTGATATGACTCATCAATCATGCCCTGAGATACAGCACGCGCTTTTACCTTTTCTTTACGGATACCGGCGCCGTCGTCCGCTATTTCAATGTAAACCTCATTACCGCGGCGAGTCAGGCTTAAGTTAATCTGACCTTTGGCTGGTTTTCCTACACGCTTACGCTCTTCCTTACTCTCGATACCATGGTCAATAGCATTACGTAACATATGATCCAATGGTGCAACCATACGCTCAATTACCGTGCGGTCCATTTCGCCTTCGGACGTCAGGTTGAGGTCGACGTCTTTATTCAACTCACTGCATATCTGACGAACCATACGACGTAAACGACTTTCAATACTGTTGAACGGTACCATTCGTGTACGAATCAAACGGTCCTGAAGTTCTGTGTTTACTCGACCTTGCGCCAGTAATGTTGCTTCAGCATCACCGACCTTGGTATCTAATGTTTCCTGAATAGACAGCAAGTCACTTGCAGCCTCAAGTAAGCTTCGCGTCAACTCCTGCTGACGAGTATATCGGTCCATTTCCAGGGGATCGAAGTCATCAAATTCACCGGAAATCTCACGGCGATACAAGACCTGTGCTTCGGTCTCGATTTCTAGATTTCTTAACTGATCACGAAGACGATCAACCGTCGAGGCCATTTCGTTCAAGTTGAAGTTCAAGTCTGCAACCTGCTGCTCTAAACGTGAACGGAAAATTGAACTCTCACCCGAGAGGTTAACCAGGTTATCTAGAATTTCTGAACGAACACGAATAACATCTCTGCTCGCTGCTTCTTTTGCCGCCTGCTCTTTCTCTTTCTGGCGATCTGTCAGCGATATGATTTTTACTTCTGCCTGCTCATCGGACTCGGCAAGATCGCGTTTATCTAACTGATCAAGCTGTGCAAGAATGGCATCATTCTCATTAGATAAACGACGTTCAAAGTCAAACGGTACCGTTGGCATTTTGCCTGCTTTAACAGCCTCAACCATATCATTTAGGTTGTCATGACCAGCGGTCAACACTTCAACCCAACGCTGTTTTCCTGCCCGTGCATCTTTTGTTAATAACTTAACGGTATGCTCTAGCTCAGAAGATAAATTTGCAATCGGTTTAATCAACGCAAGCTTTGCGCCGCCTTTGAGTGTATGCAGGCTTCTCAGCGCCTCATCCAAAGGCTCGGTTTTAGAGAAATCTTTTGCCCAGAATGAAACTGCTGTGGTGTAATTTCCTAATAACTCAGGCGCTTCTCCGAGGAACAAGTCCACCAGCTCCTGTTCCCAGACATCGTCTTTCTCTTCTGGGACCACTGGCTGCTCAGTTTTTACTTCTTCCGCAGCTTTAGCCGGCTTCTCTTCAGCAACAGTCTCAATGTCTTTCTCTTCGACTGCTTCTTGTGGTTTCTCTTCTGCTTTAACTTTCGCTTTACCACCGGATTTTTCAATCTCAATAAAGGATTGAATTTCATCTACCATCGTTTGTGGTGATGGAATCTTATCCGGAGTAGATCGAGCACCAAAGATTGAAATCAACTTATCTTCTGCTTTGGTTGCTAGTTTAATTGCTTCTGAAGATGGCTTTATTCGTTTTTCTATTATCGCTGTGTATAGATCTTCCAGACAGTGAGCTAAATCACCAATAGGCGTAAAGCCAGCCATACGCGCACTACCTTTCAAGGTATGCAGGTTCCGCTGCAACTCACCAATTGGAGACAGGTCGGAAGGTGAGCTACTCCATTGAGCTAATAATTGCGCATCACTGTCAAATAACTCTTCTGCTTCTTCAGTGAAGATGTCCAGGAGCTCATCATCCATTTCCATATCTAAACTGACGGTGTCAGCAGAAGCTGCCACATCATCAGCTATTGGCTCTTTAGCTTCAACCGCAGGCTCTTCACCTTGCTCACTCTCTTTTAGCGGCTCTTCTGCTTCTATCTCTGCTGTATCAGCTTCATCTGTTAACTCAAGAGCATCTTCTTCATCGGGAACGTTCGACTCTTCTGCCCCGGCTTTCGAATCTTCTTCATCTGCTTCAGACTTGCTTCCAAGCATATCGTTAATGGAAGTTTCAAAGTCTTCATCAAGCATATCTTCATTGAAGACAGACTGATCATCACCTTCTATTTCAACGGATTCACTTTCGTCAACTTCTGCTGCCAGCTCATCGAGTTCTGCTGCCAGTTCATCTGTTGCCGCCTCATCATCCATTAAGTCTTCGCCAGTTGTTTCTTCTGGCTTTTCAGATGGTATTGGCGCTTCTTCCTCGTCGGCAATGCCCTCGAGATTTAAATCCCATTCCAAGTCTGTTGCATGACTGTCAGCTACTGATTCTTTCTTCTCTTCTTCGTCTCCACCAGTCGAGAGATCGACCAGTTCGAGACCACTCAAATCTGAGTCACCTGTAGTCTCTTCTTCAGGCTCTTTTCCTTCCTGACTGTCATCAGATGGTTCAACGGACTGTTTACTTTCCTCAGATGCCTCTTCGGATGTGTCCATGTCCTCTAGCTCTAAATCAAGGAAATCAAACTCAGAAGATGACTCTGACTGCTCAGGTTCCCATGTATCAAGAGCCTGAGTTAGATCTTTTGCGGTAGGAATTGATAAATTTGCCGCAAGACAGTCAAACTGGTTTTCTAATTGAGTATAAGATTCTGTGATCAGAGCACCCAATGAAGTATCAACTTCACTGGCTTTCATATTTCGTTGCAATGCGCCATTTAGGCTATCAACTACAGACTGTATTTCATCGATTTCAACCTCTGCCAATATGGCAGACAGGCGATCAATGGATGCAATTAAATCTGATATTGCCTCAGTTCGTTTTTCTTTGGCTGTTTCTTGTAGATTAGTTGCATCAATATCTGATAGAACATCTGCCGCAATATTGAAGACGTCTTTTAATAATTCTGGGTCGCGTTTTTCACTACCGCTATCAGCATGTAGTTCTTTCGCTTTTTCCAGCTGTTCCATTAATGCTTTTTCATGAGCTGAAATAACGGAGTCGTCTTCTGGATTATCAATGATGTATTGTAGTAAGTCTTTAGTGTGTGCGACTAAAGACATGTCCTCTGTCTCTGCTCTTAAACCCTGTGCGTTAAGCTCCTGGAAGTAATTTTCCACCGGCCCGATGATCTTAGCCAAGGATTTCAGATCGGCAATGTGAGCTACACCCTTTAAGGTATGTAACGATCTTAGTAAGTTATCACTGATATGGCTCTGTGTAATTCCTTGATCAATTTGGCTGGAGAACGCTTCAAGGTTAGCAATATGGTCGTCTGCTTCTTGCTTAAATACCTCAAATAATTCTTGTTCAGGGGTTTTATCATCTTCAACAGTTTCTACCTGCTCTTCGCCGGTCGGCTCTGGTGCGGATGTAGATGCCTCATCGCCAGTCTCTTCTTTTTCAGGAACAAATTCACCTTTGGTGATTTTATCGGCACGGTCGGCCAGACTCTGTGGGAAGTCCGCACTTTTCCCTGTAGCAAAGTCTTTGACCATCTGTGGTAGTAGTTGCGCCGCTGACTCTACAGTTTCCATCAACTCAGGGCTAAACTCGATGCTGTTATCTATGAGGCGATTAAGCATGTTTTCAATGGCCCAACTTAACTCCCCGACTTCAGTAGCACCAACCATACGGCCGCTACCTTTAAGCGTGTGGAAGTTTCGGCGGATCGTGGTTAAGGCGTCTTCATTGCCTTGATCTTTCTTCCATTCTGGTAACAGACTATGCATCTCTTCAAGCACTTCGTCTGCCTCTTCGATGAATATTTCACGAACTTCATCGTCAATCAGATCATCATCGTCTTCTGACGCATATTCGGCCGTCTCTACGGTTTCAGCGCCTTCATCGGCTTCTTCATAATCATCATGGATCAGGTCTTCTTCAGGTTCTTCCTGACCGACCATTTCCATGTCAGGCATGTCTAATGAATCTTCCAAGACTGGCAGTGAGTCTTTTTCAAGGCTTCCATAATGAGATTCAAGCTCATGAATACTATCTACCGCACGTTTGAGTACGATAGGTAATCCGTGTAAGCCAGAAGACATTAATCCCTCAAGATAATAATCTACCGAACTTAACGCATCAGCCAATGTTGCAACTTCGCTCTCACTCAACACAACTTTTTCAGTAATCAGGTACTGGCCGATAAAGCGATTCGTTTTTTGGACGACTTCCAGCAAGTTGTCTAATTGTGCAAAGTTTAAAGCACCTTCTACTTCACTCAGAAGTTCAGGGACTTTCTCTAAACGCTTAATGTTGTGACTTTCATCAAGATAATCTGTAATCGCGTCTTTCACTTTATACAGGTTGCCGCGACTTTCCTGGACTAACTGATAACGAGCGTTAACCACTTGCAGAGAGTCTGCAATATCAGCGCCCTTTGTTTCTCTGGCTAGCTGGCTGCTGTCCATCGACATAGCCATTTGGATATAATCTTCAAGCTTCAGTACAGTTTCAGCGATTGAAACCAGTCCCTGCTGACGATCGGATTCAGTTCCATCAATCAAGTCTGATACAGCTTTCATCTTCTTTTCAACGATTTCTCTGGATTCCATTAAACCCAGCATAGAAAGCGTATCTGATATTTTTTGCATCACTGGTAACATTTCTTCCAGTGGCTCATCGTCTTGAGATTTGGTTCGTATATACAGATCTAACGACTCTTTCATGTCAGCTAGATCCTGGCTTATAACGCCAAGCGCAATGCGTAAACTATCAGTTCCCGGACCTTCCAGCCCCTCAGTTTCTGCTTCTAAATCACCAATAGATTCGAGTAACTTATTCAGCTTAAATTTGTCCTGAACCTCTTTTACATCACTGTCATCTTTATCCATTTGAGCAATATAGAACAGCAGGTTCGCAAGAATCTTCTTTTCGCCTTCATTATTAACATTTTGGTCGATTAATTCACGAAGACGACGATCTAACTGACTGAACAGACCTTTAACGGAATTCTTCTGCTCTTTTAAAAGAGTATCTGCATGCCCAAAAAATACGGTCGCAACCCACCATAGAGTGTTGTATGGTACCCGCTCTCCCAAGCCCCATAGGGTCTTGGTAATAGCTTGCATCTGTTTTAGGTTTTTTTCTGAATCAACTTCTCGCATGACCCCCAGCAAGGCCTGCTGAAATTTCATACGTAAGCTTTTTACTTCAGCAACTATGTCGCCTTTTAACTCTGTTTTCTCTGGTGCATCTGGAGCTGAGACGCCTTCTACTTCAATGCTAATTAAATCGCCGGCACCAAGAGGCTCTACTTTGCGACACACTCTAATGGCGTTAATTGTTGATAGTAGTAATACGGGCAGATCAGCTTTACCTTCGCTGTAACGAGCAAGGTAACTACGTAACCTTAAAACGGCTGATAAAAATTCTTCGTATGCAGAATCATTTGACTCAACAGCGTCATCGCCAATGGCTTCTGCTAATTTTTCCATTTCCTGAGCCAGTAGCGAAGCTCCAGAAAACTCCAGAATCTGCATGGTTCCACTAATCTGATGCATACAGTTTGCACAGAAGTGAATTTGGGTTTTATCAGACTCATCATCAGCATAAGCACTGATGGCTTGTTGCGCCTGCTCCAAAGTCGTTTCGACTTCTTCTTTTACCCAGTTAAAAGCTACTTTTGTTTGATTTTCTTTCATGCCTACACCGTTTTTTGTAGCTATAATTGTCGCTGAAATGCCAAACAATTCTTTTCATCAATTCGAACCAGTTCGGGATGTTGCCAGTTAATAATTTCCCCGACTCCCAGAATTAATACGCCCCCCGGTATTAATCTTTCAACTAATTCGTTTAATATCTCAACCCGGTCTTCAGGTCTAAAATATATCAATACATTTTGGCAATAAATAACGTCGTAATTACGTTTTGGTGCCTTTGCTAACTGACTTAAATTACTTTGTAAGAACAGTACTCGGTTAGCAATTTTTTCTTTTATCCGCCAATGGTTCGAATCATGACGATTAAAGTAACGCTCACGAATTTCAGGGGCAATCATATGTATCTTGCGTTCATCATATATGGCTTTTCTGGCCACTGTTAACGCTGGATAACTAATATCTATACCCGTTATCCCGTAGAAAAATCGTAATCCTTTTTCATTAAGACTGCCCAGGGACAATTCTTCTAAAGCGATAGCTAAGCTATAAGGCTCTTCGCCTGTCGAGCAACCCACACTCCAGATTTGGATATTACAATCACTGTTCGCGTTTGCTGATTGTATTATTTTTTGCTGACAAACATGTTGAACTAGGTCGAAAGACTCTTTATGTCTGAAAAAACTGGTTTCGTGAACCGTTAACGTATCAATTAATTGAAACCATTCCAGCGAGGCCCAGTTTTTGTCTTGTAACTTCTGGTAGTACTCTTCATAGTCCGAAAGATCTAAAGCACGAATTCTTCTTAACAAGCTTGTTTTTAAGAAAAGTGCTCTATTCGTCGGAATCCATATCCCTGAATACTGTCTAATCAGAGTCTGCCAGCGCTTAAAACTGCCAGACTCCATATCAGGAACATGAGTAAGAGAATTATGCCTCAAGAGCCAATACCTTATTCAGAACGAGTCTTATCGTCATCCTTGTTTTTATTGTCTTCGTCCTCGTCATCAAAGCCTTCTAATGTTTCATCAATTTCTTTTAAGAAATCGTCCTCGTCATCAAGGTCCATCATTTCGCTGTTATCATCAGAGAAAGATGTCATCTCATCCGTTGACTCATCATCACCTTGCTCAAGGAATTCTTCTAGAGTGGTATCGTCATTTTCACCTGACTCTTCCGGCTCGTCATATGCAGAGCTATCTGATTGTTCGATCATAGTATCGAAGTCACCCATATCAGAACTGTCATCACCAAAGATATCTTCGTTTGTTGAATCAAGTTTGAAACCGGCAACTGAGCGACGCAGCTCATCCGATAGCACGGTTAACTGACCAATCGACTTGGCTGTTTCCTGCGTACCTTCTGACGTCTGTGTCGTAATTTCCTGAATTACGGTCATCGTATTCGATACATGACCCGCAGAAGCGGCCTGCTGACGTGCAGCGTTCGAAATCGACTGAATCAAGTCGGCCAGGTTGGTAGATACCGACTCAATTTCTTCCAGCGCAACACCCGCATCCTGTGCCAGGCGAGCACCACGGACAACCTCAGATGTTGTATCCTCCATCGAGATTACCGCTTCGTTTGTATCCGTCTGAATCGTTTTTACCAGAGCCTCAATCTGCTTGGTAGCGTTACCAGAACGTTCCGCCAGTCGCTGTACCTCATCCGCAACAACCGCGAAACCACGACCGGCTTCACCTGCTGCCGATGCCTGAATCGCTGCGTTCAATGCCAGAATGTTCGTTTGGTCGGCAATATCGTTAATCAAGGATACGATGTTACCAATTTCCTGTGACGACTCACCCAGACGCTTAATACGTTTCGATGTTTCCTGAATCTGCTCACGAATCGTGTCCATGCCTCGAATGGTATTACGTACAACCTCACCACCCTTCTTAGCGATTTCCACCGATTTTTCCGCAACCTGAGATGACTCAGATGCGTTTGCAGATACCTGCTCAATAGACACGGCCATTTCGTTAATCGCCGCAGAAGCACCTGTAATTTCCTGAGCCTGCTGACGCGATGCGTCTGCCAGTGCTGTCGAAGTCTGCTGTGTTTCTTCTGCAGATTTCGATACTTGGTCTACCGCTTCGTTAATCGCACTTACCACACCACGCAACTGGTCAATGGTTAAGTTGAAGGAGTCGGCAATCGCACCCGTGAAGTCCTCGGTTACTGTTGCTTTTACCGTCAAGTCACCATCTGCCAAGCTATCAATCTCATCCAGTAGTCGGATAATCGCTTCCTGGTTCTGTGCGTTTTCTTCTTTTTCTCGCTCTGCAGAAATCACTGATTCCTGTAAACGCTGTTTCTCAGCTTTACGCTGCGATAAATACATCGCAATCAATAATAAGATAATTACTATGAACAGAGCTGCAGAAATATACTCACTACCTAAGTCAGTAAAACTTGTCGACAGGCCTGCAAACGCTTCTTCTACCGCACTGGTACTTGCCAGTAGCGCCTGTGCATTTGCATAAACATTATCCGATGCGTCCTGTACATCGAAAAGCTTTTCAGAACTGAATACAATGTAGTCTACCTTCTCTTCAACTTCCTGGAAGTCGTCAACGATAGACTCAAGAGCAGCTCTTGCTTCAGGGTTAGTAACCTGACGAATTTCTAATAACGCATCGCCATTTAACTGACCTTCCAGATAGACACCGAACGTACTTACGTCCTGACTAAAGTCCTCAGCAGAGATTTTTGCTTCTTCACCACCACGCAGCACTTTCTGCATGCCTGATGAAATACGCTCAGCCAACCATTTCTGACGAGTCGCCTGATGCAGCTCAGCAGCATTAGCCTGGTTATCAAGAAGAATATCTATCACACTGTCATACTTGCTTTGCATCTCGGGAATTAATAAAGCAAGTTCGTCGGCGTTGGTAAACATTCGTCTTACCACTTCCTGGTTTGACAGAATGACCTTGGTTCGCGGCTCAACGTTATCCCAGTTTTCTTCGAGTGATTTTAGTTCATTATTTCGAATCCCGGCTGGAGCAGGAGGCAAGTTACTCACTGTTTCGCCGTCGATCAGGTCTCGCAGGTTACCTGCAAACTGTTTAGACGCGGCATCGAGGTCACCGAAGGCGCTTTGTGTACCCTGCGCTGACTCAGAGGCGTTCGTTGCAATCTGCTGCGACAATACCTTCATGTCCGACGCTAGCTCAATACGTTTAGACTGGTTTTGGGCTTGCAAGAAGCCATAACCAGCATTAACCGCTAGCGCAATCAAAATTACGACCAATAGAAACGCATAGATACCGATTCCTGAACGGCCTGCTTTTTTCCTGTTATTAGTGGTCTCACTCATAGGTTGCTCCCGAGACTTTAGACTTCATATTTGTTGTAAAAATAAACTTAAACAGCGACCTGATGGAATTCGGGACTTTCAAACAGTTCCTTGATTCCAAAAACTCGCCATAATTCCCCATCGCGCTCAAATCCACCGATAATATATGGTGCAAGCACCGCATCCGCAGATAAATCTGATGTTACCTGCTCTTCTTCTTCAAAGTGATGAAGGCCACGAATTTCATCTACGATCAAACCAAGATAGGAACCATCCTGATCTATGACCAATACCCTTTGCTTTAAGATGCTACGTGAGCTTGAACGCCCAAGATATTCTTGCAAATCCACCAGCGATAATAGTACACCCCGAAGATTTGCTACCCCTTTATGCCAGCCTTTGGTGCCCGGCACTTTTGTTGTGTGTGGGACTGGGATTAGTTCCACTACCTCATCAATCGGAACGATGTAGTTCACACCGCTCAAACTGAATCCAATCCCACTCCAAAAAGCTTCGCCTCGAACATCACGCTGAGGCAATGAGTCCTTATGTTCCTGTCCGCGTTGACGAATATCGTCGAGAAGCTGGACAACACTGCTCGTGTGAGTTTCAGGCATAGCTCATTAAGATCCTAGTACGTTATTGATAGACTCTACTAAAGCCGACTCATCCACAGGCTTAGTGATATAATCATTGGCACCCTGACGCATACCCCAAACACGGTCTGTAGCTTGCGACTTGGTGGAAACGATAATAATTGGAATAGCCGAAGTGCTAGAGTCTTTCTTTAACTGACGAGTTGCCTGGAAACCATTCAGACCTGGCATCACCACATCCATTAAAATCAAATCAGGCGTGTTGGCCTTGGCAGACGCAATACCCGACTCTCCATCTGGAGCGGTTATTACCTGGTGACCATTTTTTTCTAACATTTTTGTTAGGCTATGCGCTTCTGCTGGAGAATCGTCGACTATCAGTACACGCGCCATTTTTATCTACCTCTCTAAAATTTAAATATCACGCAAAACTTTAAACAGCTGTTGCTGCTTTACCGTCTAATTGCGTGGAAATAGCATTTAATAGTTCATCTCGGCTGAAAGGTTTTGTTAAATAATTATCCGAACCTACGACCCGGCCTTTAGCCTTATCAAAAACTCCATCTTTACTCGATAGCATTATAATAGGAGTCTTTTTAAAGTCTTTGTTACTTTTGACCAAGGCACAGGTCTGGTAGCCGTCCAGCCTTGGCATCATTATATCAATAAATATGATATCAGGCTTGTAATCTGCAATTTTGGATAGTGCATCATAGCCATCTACCCCAGTTACTACATCACAACCCTGTTTCTTTAAAAGTGTTTCGGCGGTGCGTCTAATAGTTTTACTGTCATCCACCACCATCACTTTTAAGCCGTTAAATAAATCACTCATCTACTGGTTACCTGCGAATAGTGAAAACCCACTATTTAATAATAAGTTAGCAACTTTTCTTCAACTATTTTTTAAGTTTAAAGTTACCTTTTACCACAAAAGTCTCGAAGTCGCAAAGCAGATCACAATTCCAGACTAAAGGCCTTGTGTTTTGCTTGCAAGCATTTTCTATCAATATTATGTATTCAGCTTATTACAATAACATGGTACTTTAACAGCAAATGATAATATCTAAACAACTATGTCACATTCCGTGTTAATTGTTATGGACCCAATCGAGTCCATTAAGACCCAGAAAGATACGACTTTCGGTTTAATGCTAGAAGCACAACGTCGCGGCTGGACTCTTCATTATTGTCAACCGCAGGATCTTTACCTTGAAAAAGACCAGGTCTTCGCGGCCAACCAAAGAGTCAGCGTTGAGGATAACCCTCAAAACTGGTTCCAATATCAAGATGCTGAGCAGGTTTTAACAGAGTGCGGTGATTTCTCAGCCATTTTGATGAGAAAAGATCCGCCGTTCGATATGAACTATATCTACAGCACTTATCTCCTGGAACTGGCGCAACAGCAGGGAGCCCTGGTAGTTAACGATCCGGCCAGTTTACGTGACTGTAACGAAAAGCTGTTTACTGCGTGGTTCCCTGAGCACACACCGAGCACCTTGGTTAGTGCCAACGCGGCTCGGCTTAAAGCATTTGCAGCAGAACACCAGGATATTATCTTAAAACCTCTTGATGGCATGGGTGGCGCTTCAATTTTCCGTGCAAAAAAGGGTGACCCTAACCTATCAGTGATCATAGAAACCCTGACGTCTCATGGTAAAAACCTGGCCATGGCACAGCAGTTCATTCCTGAAATTACTGATGGTGACAAGCGGGTGCTGGTGGTTAACGGCGAAGTGATTCCTTACACACTTGCTCGCATCCCAAGGGAGGGCGAAACTCGTGGTAACCTCGCTGCTGGTGGTAGCGGTGTTCCGATGCCCATTACAGATAACGAAAAACGAATAGCAGAAGCAATAGCCCCAGAACTGATGAGGCGAGGACTTTTGTTTGTTGGACTGGATATCATTGGCAGCTTTGTGACAGAAATAAACGTCACCAGCCCAACCTGTATGCGAGAATTGGAGAACGAGTATCAGATTAATATTGCTGGCCAACTATTTAGCGCATTAGAAGATCAGCTTAAACAGTAACCGAATAATAAATAGAAACCCTAATCAGTTAGTAAAATTTAATAATGAGTAGCCAAGCCATTCCAAATCAAACCGGGCAAGGGAACAAGGCAACCCCTCCCCGCACCCGGGTGAAAGCCAAAGATCGCCTGAAATTCACCATTTTCATGGCCGTATGCATACACCTGATTATTATCTTGGGTATTCGCTTTACTCTGCCTGAAACCAAGCCTAGCCAGATCCCACTTTCTCTCGATGTTACGCTGGCACAACGGGAAAGCCTTCAAGCCCCTGAAAAAGCCGATTTTATCGGGCAAAAAAATCAGGAAGGAGCTGGAGACGCTAGTGAAGCCAACCGTCCCACCACCAAGCTAGAACACTTTAAAAATACCGAAGGTGAAACCACCACTCCATCAATGGAAGTCATGCCAAAGCCAAATGAAAATGAGCAGGAGCTAGACTTCATGACCAGCACGGACTCAGATCGTGTTGCCCAAATTAGCGACGATCCTAATGAATCGCCAACCGAAAAAGAACAGCAGACCATTATTAGCCCAGATCCTGAAGAATTGAAGAAAAGGAATCTTGAGCAAGATGCTAAGGATCAACTGCAAACTCGGGGTCTACGTAAGCGGCAAATATCAGCAGCCGTTAAACAGTCGCCAACAGATGCTGCGTATCTCGAGTCATGGCGCCGTAAGGTAGAAGAAGTTGGTAACCTACACTATCCCGAACAAGCCAGCCGCCTTGGTATATATGGTAACCTAAAACTGAAAGTAGCCATTGATAAGGACGGGCAATTGGTCGGTGTGGAGATTCTTGAATCATCTGGGCAGGACATGCTTGATCAGGCAGCGCTGCAGATTGTTAGACTGGCAGCACCATTTGATCCCCTTCCAGAGTCAATTCGTCAGACCACAGACATTTTAGAAATTGTACGAAGCTGGAAATTTGAGAAGTCGCCCCAATAATTACAATAAGTACCGAGATTGATATAATTATCTTATGGAATCGATTAATTCATTGGCCAATCATCTATTGATTGCAATGCCAACACTACAGGACTCTTTCTTTTCTCGCAGTGTAACTTATATCTGTGAGCATACTGAAGATGGTGCTCTAGGGATAATGTTGAGCCAACCCCTGGAAGCAACCTATCATGAGTTATTTGATCACCTCAAAATATCCAGCACAAATCAGGACGTGCTAGATAACTCACTTTTGGCGGGTGGACCGGTCGATAAAGAACGTGGCTTTATCTTACATAGCCCTCTGGGGAACTGGGACTCCACATTGACCATCAGCGATGATATCGCCCTCTCGACTTCGGAAGACATATTAACAGCCATTGCTAACAAGGAAGGTCCGGAAGAAGCAGTCATAGCACTTGGCTACTCCGGCTGGGATAAAGGGCAGCTGGAGCGGGAAATCGAAGAAAACTCATGGCTTATTGTCCCCGCTGATAAGAATATTATTTTCCACACAACTCCCCAACAGCGCTGGCAACAGGCTACCAAACTATTGGGCATTGATTGGACGCAACTGACTGAGTCAAGCGGCCATGCCTGAAAACAAACAACCTGCGCGCTTCCTGGGATTTGACTTCGGTGAAAAACGCATAGGTGTTGCTACCGGACAGCAAACGATGGGTACAACACAGGCACTTTGCGTACTTAAAGCTGAAAACAATCAACCCAACTGGCAACAGGTAGAAAACCTGATCAAAGAGTGGCAGGTAGAGGCTTTTGTAGTAGGCCTGCCATTGAATATGGATGGCACCGAGCAACCCGTAACACAAATGGCCAAAAAGTTTGCTAAGAGGCTTCACGGCAGATTTGGCTTACCCACCTTTACCCACGACGAACGCCTCAGTACGGCAGAAGTTAGAGAATACCTTTTCGAGCTCGGAGGCTACAAAAAAATTAAAGATTCGGACTTTGACGCCTATGCCGCTGAACTCATTCTAAAAAGTTACTTTGAATCAGAACAGTAAAATCACGAAATAAAAAACCCGGCAGATGCCGGGTTTTTACTGTTAAATTTAAAACTTAAAACATATTGCTTGAGCGGTCATCATCCATCTGTACCTGTAAACCTTCGGTGCCACTGGTCAGGGAGTCTGCATCTTTCTCATGCAACTTGATTTTCAGTCGTAAGTCGTTCGCCGAATCCGCGTGTAATAGTGCATCATCATAAGTGATTTCGCCATTCACGTAGAGATCAAACAGAGCCTGGTCAAAGGTTTGCATGCCAAGCTCAGTAGAGCGAGCCATCAACTCTTTAATCAAGTGAACTTCACCTTTGCGAATATGATCCGAAATTAGCGGTGAATTAATCATAATCTCAACTGCAGCGCGTCGACCCTTACCATCTACTGTTGGCACCAACTGCTGTGCAACAATAGCCCTTAAGTTCATCGATAAGTCCATCAAAATACGCGTATGCTCTTCTTTTGGGAAGAAGTGCAAAATACGATCCAGAGCCTGGTTAGCATTGTTGGCGTGAAGTGTACACAAACATAAGTGACCTGTTTCCGCGAAGGTAATGGCCTGGGACATGGTTTCCTGTGAACGAACCTCACCGATAAGAATCACGTCAGGTGCCTGCCGCAGAGTATTTTTCAACGCAACTTCAAAAGACTCGGTATCAATACCTACCTCACGCTGAGTAATAATACATTTATCGTGACGGTGAACATACTCAATCGGATCCTCAATACTAATAATGTGGCCCGCAGAGTTTCTATTTCGGTAACCTATCATGGCTGCCAGCGAGGTAGACTTACCCGTACCGGTAGCACCTACGAAAATAATAATGCCACGCTTTTTCATTACCAGGTCGTTTAGAATATTTGGTATCTGTAATTCGTCGGTAGTCGGTATTTTGGTTTCAATACGACGAACAACCAAGCCTGGCTGGTTGCGTTGATAAAAAGCACTGGCACGGAAACGCCCAACATTCTCAATACTAATTGCGTACTGGCACTCTTTGTTGTCCGCAAATTCCTGCTTTTGCTTTTCTGACATCGAAGAATGAATCAGCTCTTCAACCTGTGCAGGTGTCAGCATGCTTTTAGTCACAGGACGAATTTGACCATGCATTTTAATACACGGTGGCCTATGTACGGTTACAAATAAGTCCGACCCCTTATTTTCCATTAACGCTTTTAGTAATGGAGTGATGTCCATAGCCATAAAAAATTCCCCGCCTCTCTAAAACTCTTCTTTATTAACTGCTTTCATGCGTGCATCGGTTCGCGATACCACACCTTTACTAACCAGCTGCTTTAAGCTGTGATCCAGTGTCTGCATACCCAGTGACATACCAGTCTGCATGGCTGAATACATTTGTGCAACTTTGGCTTCACGGATTAAGTTACGTATCGCAGGGGTACCAATGAGAATTTCATGTGCCGCCACACGTCCACCACCATTACGCTTGAGAAGCGTCTGTGCGATAACTGCCTGCAATGATTCCGATAGCATCGAACGTACCATCGACTTTTCGCCTTCAGGGAATACGTCAATAACACGGTCAATGGTTTTTGCTGCAGAGGTCGTATGCAGTGTGCCGAAAACCAGGTGACCTGTTTCTGCCGCTGTCAGTGCCAAACGGATGGTTTCAAGGTCACGCATCTCACCGACCAGAATGATATCGGGGTCTTCACGAAGTGCAGAACGTAGTGCATTGGAGAAGCTGTGGGTGTCACGATGAACCTCACGCTGGTTAACCAGACACTTCTTACTCTCGTGTACAAACTCAATCGGATCCTCAATCGTCAGGATGTGATCATGCTTGTTATCGTTAACATAATCTACCATGCCAGCCAGTGTTGTCGATTTACCTGAACCCGTTGGCCCTGTTACAAGAACCAGACCACGTGGCTGCATGGAAATATCCTGGAATACTTTAGGAGCCTTAAGATCTTCAAGCGTTAAAACGCGAGAAGGAATGGTACGAAATACAGCAGCTCGCCCTCGATTCTGTACGAAGGCATTCACACGGAAACGTGCCAGATCCTGAAGCTCAAAAGAGAAATCCGCTTCTAGAAACTCTTCGTAGTCTTTTCGCTGCTTATCGTTCATAATGTCGTAAATCAGCGAGTGGACTTCTTTGTCTTCTAGCGGTGGAACATTAATTCGACGAATTTCGCCGTCCACACGTATAAGTGGTGGCATTCCAGCGGAAATGTGTAAATCCGATGCGTTATTCTTTACACTAAACGCTAAAAGTTCTGTAATATCCATAGGTTAGACCCCAATATTGATATTTATTCTTACTAATGACAACTAGCATAGCCTCTCAACTAGAACTTCTGCAACTAGAAATCGCAAAAAGCCGCGAGAAACACCCGAATTTTAAGGATAATGTGCGCCTGGTCGCTGTTAGTAAGCGCCAACCCCTTGATAAAATTGAAGAAGCTTACCAAGCTGGTCATCGAGATTTTGGTGAAAATTTCGTCCAGGAAGGGGTCGAAAAGATTCAAAATCTGAATAAAAGTGACGTCCAATGGCATATGCTTGGCGCGATCCAGAGCCGCAAGTGTAAAGATATCGCGGAATACTTCGACTGGGTACAAAGTGTCGACCGAATAAAAGTTATCAATAAGTTAAACCGGGCAAGGGAAGGAAAGCCCCCTCTGAATGTCTGCATACAAGTTAATTTATTCGGCGAAGAGCAAAAGGCGGGCGTTGTCGGCGAGGCCATTTTTGAGCTGGCCAACAGGGTAGAAGAGGCTCAAAATCTAAAGTTGCGCGGAATCATGGCGCTTCCGCCAAAACAAACCGAATATGCCAGGCAGGTACAACAGTTTGAGAAAATTGCCGAACTTTATCAGCAATTGACCGCAAAATATCCACATATAGATACCTTATCCATGGGTATGTCTGGAGACTTTGAAGCGGCGATTGCTGCCGGTAGCAATATGATTCGCATCGGTACCGCCATTTTTGGGCAGAGGGATGCTTAAAATATCATTGGCTTATTATCGATAAGGCATTGAATTTAAAACTTTTACCCTCATGACTAGAAGTCTAAA
Organism: Kangiella sediminilitoris; assembly: GCF_001708405.1. Lineage (NCBI taxonomy): Bacteria > Pseudomonadati > Pseudomonadota > Gammaproteobacteria > Kangiellales > Kangiellaceae > Kangiella > Kangiella sediminilitoris. The sequence continues at coordinate 2,337,997 of NZ_CP012418.1, forward strand.
CGACAGATATTCATTCACAGTTCTTGCATGGCGCAAGTAAAGACAATCTAAACAGGCAGTTATGACTGATTCAATTGAATTACTAAAGAACGCAAAAGTTGGTTTTATTGGTGCTGGCAACATGGCCGCAAGTATTTTGGGTGGGCTAATTCAGTCCGGCCTTCCCGCGGAGAGTATTTTTGTCAGCAATCCAAGCGCTGGCAAGCTTGAGGCGCTTAAAGAGAAACATCCTACCCTTAATACCACGCACGACAATGCTGAAGTGGCAAACAATGTAGATTACCTGTTATTAGCAGTTAAGCCACAAAAAATGGCATTGGCCTGTGATGACTTCAAGGACATGGATCTCAGCAAAACATGCGCGATCTCAGTAGCTGCAGGTGTTACTTGTGAGACGCTGACTAACCTTCTTGGTGACGATACACCGGTGGTTCGCAGCATGCCAAATACCCCTAGTTTAATTGGTTATGGAGCGACAGGTCTTTTTGCTAACGATAAAGTCACCGCCGAACAGCGTGAAGCAACCAGCGCCATTTTCGACGCCGTAGGTAAGAGTATCTGGGTCGAAGATGAAGATCTTATGGACGTTGTTACAGCAGTATCTGGAAGCGGTCCTGCACATTACTTCCTCTTTATGGAATCAGTGGTACAGGGTGGCATTGAACTTGGTCTTCCGGAACACACGGCAAGAGAACTTGCAGCTCAAACAGCACTGGGCGCAGCTGCCATGGTACAACAGAATGGAGATATGGAAATTGGTCAGCTTCGCCGTAATGTTACCTCACCAGGCGGCACTACAGCAGCAGCTTTGGACACCTTAAATGATAACCACCTTCCAGACATAGTTAAAAAAGCCCTGCAGGCTTCTGTAAAGCGTGGTAAAGAACTGGCTGAAATTGCCAATAAATAATCCTTGCTCCTATTTTTTACGAAACGGTTAACGACATGAATAATGTAACTTTCTTTTTACTTGAACACATTTCCAACCTTCTGGTAATGATGTTCTTAATACGACTGATGCTGCAACTGGGACAGGCGGACTTCCATAACCCCATATCTCAGTTTGTGCATAAATTTACAGCGCCTGTGGTTAACCCGCTTCGTAAAATAATTCCGGATATGGGCCGATTCAGTACAGCGAGCTTTGTCGTTGCTGTTGCGATAATCCTGGTTAAATTTTTAATCATCTCGACCGTCTTCATTCAGCTACCCGGTGAGGCTTTAGCTCTGGGCGTAACCGTGGGACTTATGATGAAGGCTGCTCCAGCGATGGGTGGCCTGGTTATGATTTTCACTAACATGATGTTAATCCTTTTTCTTGGGCTTATGATCGCCAGCTTTATGAGTGGTGGACGCTATCATCCCGGAGTAGCTTTTCTGTATCAGGTGACACGCCCTATTTTGCGTCCTATACAGAAGATTATTCCACCAATAGCCGGCACAATAGACCTTTCGCCACTGATTGTGTTATTCGCTCTATGGTTTATCCAAGACGCTCTCTATAGCTTAGGCGTAAAATTAATTACTGGTTAAATATTACACATATAATCACTGAAACCTTAGCGGCTTTTTGCTATCTTAAATAGTAAGACCTTAATAAGGTAAAGGGAGTAGGAGAACGCTATGAGACATACGACACAACTGATAACAACGGCTATTGTAGGGTTTGTTTTAACCTGCGTAAGTTACAGCAGTAGCGCTGGTGAAAAGCGGGTGGATGACTATATTATCCATTACAACGCTTTCAATAGTTCCTTTATCCAGCCAGAAACCGCTGTCCAGTATAAAATTCAACGCAGTAAGTACACTGGTCTGCTGAATGTATCGGTGCACAAAGTTGTTGAAGGGGGTAAAGATAAAGCCCTGAAAGTCGCGTTATATGGTAAAGCGACCAACAACCTTTCTCAGTACCAGGAATTAGGCTTTAAAGAAATCATTGAAGGTGATGCAGTTTATTATCTTGCAGACTTTCAATTTCGAGACGAAGAAAGCATGGATCTTGAGTTTACCATTAATATTCCTGGCCGAGATAAACCCGTCACTATCCAGCTTGACCAAAAGTTTTACGCTGATTAAGACTGTTTCAACGCAGCCACTTAGAGGCGATATCAATATCGTTTCAGTGGCTGTTTCGTTATAATGTACACCCGATTCAACTCGTAGCTATTTCCTGATGAATAATATTGTCCTTGCTTCTGGCAATCGTAAAAAGGTTGCTGAACTAACACAGCTTTTAGCTCAGTTTCAGTATCAAGTTATCCCACAGACAGAACTGAACGTTAGTGACGTCCCTGAAACCGGCACAACCTTTGTAGAAAATGCCATCATAAAGGCTCGCCATGCGGCTGAAGTTACAGGATTACCTGCCATTGCTGATGACTCAGGAATTGAAGTTGATTATCTTAAAGGCCAGCCAGGAATATACTCAGCAAGATTCTGTGGCGAGCACGGAAACGATCAAGCCAACAATGATCTGCTTTTGGAAAAATTAAATGGCATACCCCCCGAAGAAAGAACCGCCCGATACCAGTGTGTACTCGTGTTTATGAAGCACGCCAGTGATCCGACTCCTATCATCTGTCAGGGAACCTGGGAGGGTAGCATTATGACATCAGAGGTTGGCAACGGTGGTTTCGGCTATGACCCTTTATTCTGGTGCGAGCAACACCAATGTTCAGCCGCCCAGTTAACGCCACAACAAAAAGCAGCCATTAGTCATCGTGGCAAGGCTTTGTACCAGCTGATGCAGGCCTTGCAGTCTGAACTGCAGTAGCCAAGTCTATTTATCATGCTGATCAACCCCCCTCTATCACTCTATATCCACGTACCCTGGTGTGTGCGAAAGTGTCCTTATTGTGACTTTAACTCCCATGCTATTAAGAATGTAAAGTCAGATCAGCAGACTGAATTTGAACTGCCCGAAACAGAATATATTGATCGCTTGTTATTCGATCTTGAGCAGGAGTTACCGCAAGTCTGGGGGCGTCGACTCCACAGCATATTTATTGGTGGCGGAACGCCGAGCGTACTTAGCCCGGAGTCCTATGACCGGTTGATTAGCGGGATTCGTGCACGACTTCCTTTTGAAGGCGATATCGAAATTACCATGGAAGCCAATCCCGGTACTTTTGAGGCTGAAAAGTTTCGAGGTTTCAGGGAAGCAGGCATTAATCGCCTATCAATCGGTGTTCAAAGCTTCAATGCAGACCACCTGAGACAACTGGGTAGAATTCATAATCCTCAGCAGGCTATCGAGGCCGCCAGCTTCGCCCACGAGGCGGGCTTTGACTCTTTTAACCTGGACTTGATGCATGGCCTCCCAGATCAGTCTGTTGAGCAGGCACTCAATGACCTGAAACAAGCGCTCGAATTAAAGCCACATCATATTTCATGGTATCAGCTAACACTGGAACCCAACACATTATTCTACCAGCAGCCTCCCCAGCTCCCCCATGATGAAATCCTGTGGGATATTCAGGAAGCCGGTCAGGCGTTACTAGCCAAGCATGGCTATGAACAGTACGAAACCTCAGCCTATGCCAGATCCGCCCCCCTTCGTGCCAAACATAACCTTAATTACTGGCAGTTCGGTGACTACCTGGGTATTGGCGCTGGAGCACATGGCAAAATCACTCGGCTCGATCTGGGGCAAATTCATCGCACCACTAAAAAGCGACACCCCAAAGATTACCTTCAGTTGAACTGGAATCAAGTCAGTCAGCAAACGACCATCCCGGCTCATGAACTGCCTTTTGAATTTATGTTGAATGCGCTACGCTTAATCGACGGCGTTCCGATCAAACTCTTTAGCCAACGAACCGGAATTTCCATGAACTTGGTCGAACCCATTATCCGACAAGCTATTGAAGACGGTCTGCTAGAAGACTCTTCTCTATATCTCAAGCCTACACAAAAAGGCGCTTTGTTCCTTAATGAACTGCTCCAACGTTTTATTCCTGAAGAACATTCAAAGCCAGATGATTCAGGAACCATACAGGTCACTCAGCTATAATCTTTTTAAAGCGTTAACCAGGTTATCATCTTGTAGCGTTAATATGGCAAGATGTTATTAACGCACAGACTTTTTGACTTGTATAAACCCATAGGACAACGCCATGAGATACGTTTTAGCCACTATCCTAAGCATCTTGACCTTAACGGGACTGAGCGCCTGTAAAAAAGAAGTTGCCGACTCCTCTGCCCAGGCACAATCTATAAAAGTTTCTGCCACGCTGATGTATCGCGAGAGAATGCTGGCACCCAATGGCAGTAGCTTAACAGTGACGATTCAGGATGTTTCGATTGCCGACAAGCCGGCTGAAATTATCAGTGAAGAGATCATTGGGCTGAGTGATGGTATCCAGCTGCCGCTAAAAATTGCGCTGGAAGCGAATAGAAAAGATCTTAAATCTAACCATACCTATACACTGCATGCCAAGGTAAGAGATCCCGAGGGTCGACTTATGTGGATAACCACACAGAATCACCGGATCAATACCGAGAATAGTTCTGTCGAGCTGGGTGAAATTATGATGCAAAGAGTACAGTCAGGTACTGTCAGCGCTGAGACCAATGATCGTTTATATCCGATACCCTACCGGGCGCTTGGCAATGAGCCGGGCTGGATAGCATACATCAGCCAGGAATCTATAAAGATTGATACCAGCTATGGTCAAAAAACAGTGACAACCCCAAGACCACAGCCACAACCCTATAAAGGCGGATATAAATATCACGCACAGACGGAATCTCATGTTGCGATTATCGATATTCGCCGCAAACTTTGTTATGACGGTATGTCTGGACGCCCTTTCCCGAATAGAGTAGTCCTGACACTGGACGGTAAAGTTTTTGAAGGCTGTGGTGGCGATCCCAAATCGTTACTCACTGGTCATGAATGGGTAGTGGAAGATTTAGCAGATGAAGGTGTCATTGATAATTCTAGAATCACCATCAATTTCAATGAAGAGGGTCGTGTATCAGGCTCAACATCCTGTAATAGCTACAGCGTGGCCTACGAAATGACGGGGGAAAATCTGACATTTAAAACGCCAGTGAATACTATGAAAGCCTGTATCCCAGCCCTCATGTCGCAGGAACAAAAGTTCCTGACCATGCTGTCTGAAGTCAATAGATATGACATCGATGGGAAAGGAGCATTGATTCTAACGACAAAGGATGGCAAGAGAATTATCGCAAGGCATTAGTCTTACTTTTTTACTCATTAGATTCTTTGAATTTCGAGACTATCACGCTATGAGTAGCAAGCACCCTCTTAGTAATGAAAATATTTTTCCGAGAATGCGGCATTCTCGGAAAAATAGGCCATTATCTATTTAGCTGAAAACATCATATCCCAAACACCGTGCCCCAAATTCTGCCCTCTGACCTCAAATTTAGTCAGTGGACGCGAATCCGGCCTTGGTACATAGTCGCCCGTTTCTGACAAGTTCTTAAACTCAGGCATGGGATTCAATACTTCGAGCATATGCTCAGCATAGTTTTCCCAGTCAGTAGCCAGATGTAATATGCCACCGGGCTTGAGTTTTTTATGTAATTTTTGGCAGAATTCAGTCTGTACGATACGGCGCTTGTGATGACGTTTTTTATGCCATGGATCGGGGAAGAAAATTTGTATACGGTCGAGGCTATGATCTGGGATACAGTTTTCGATAACCTCTACAGCATCATGGTTGATTACACGAATATTTTCCAGGTCATACTCTTCTGCCAGCACCAGACAAGCCCCAACACCGGGGTTGTGAACCTCAATACCAATAAAGTCGCTATCACGATTATCGCGAGCCTGCTCCGCCAGCGATTTTCCCATGCCAAAACCTATTTCCAGCACCAAGGGAGCCTGACGACCAAAGATTGCCTCAAAGTCGTATAATTCTTGCTGATAATCCAGACCCAATCTCGGGTAATGCAGGTCCATAGCTCGCTGTTGGCCCTTAGTTAAACGGCCCTTACGCAACACGAAGCTACGAATCTTACGTTTTGGTTTTTCTTCAGAATTCAAGGGGATAGCTCTCTATATTATCCAACAATCATCTCTTGGAGGCGATTTTACCATAATGTAAAAGTTTGAGGTAAATTATGTTCTGTCAGGCATAAAGACGTTGCCAAAAACGAGGCAAATCAGTAAGGTGGTTCATTCGGGTTTGTAGAAAATTAATAAGAAAGTTCAGGAGTTAGGAATAGGAATGCCATTTCCGGATCTACCGAATGGGCACGCGCTTTTTGTGCTGTTGCTGACGGTCTTTGCCTTATACTTGTTCCGCCGCGATGACATACCGCTAGAGACTTCTTGCGTTATCGTGCTGCTGGTTCTTACCATGGGCTTTACCTTTGCACCATTCCATAACTTTAACGGCTACCTTGAACCGATGGAGTTTTTCAGCGGTTTCGGGCATGAAGCACTGGTCGCCGTATGTGCACTTATGGTTGCTGGGCAAGGCCTGGTACGAACAGGTGCACTCGAACCCATTGGGCGATTTCTGGCTAGAATCTGGAAAATAGCGCCCTTATTTTCTCTCTTGATCACTTTAATCATTGCCGGCGTTTTAAGCGCATTTGTCAACAATACGCCGATTGTTGTCTTACTTTTACCTATTTTGATCAGTGTTGCCGTGCGCTCTAACCGCAACCCTTCTGGTCTTTTGCTACCGATGGGCTTTGCTACTATTGTCGGCGGCATGGCCACAACAATTGGTACTTCGACTAACTTACTGGTGGTTTCGGTCGCAGCCGACCTTGGACTTGAACGTTTCGGCATGTTCGACTTTATGTTGCCTGCGGCCATGGCGGGCGCAATAGCAGTTCTTTATTTATGGCTGGTGGCACCAAAAATAACGCCAGAACGTCAGGCCATCATGAAAAATACCTCACCACGTATTTTCACAGCTCAACTACACATCAACGAAAACTCATTTGCTGATGGTAAGACGCTGGCAGACGTTATCGGCAAAACTGATGGCATGATGAAAGTGACCCGAATTCACCGCGGCTCGGAAGCAACCATTATGCCGATGCCCGATGCCATCGTTCGCGCAGGAGACAAACTCCGTGTCACTGACACTCCGAATCGATTAAAAGAATATGAACAGGTTCTTGGTGCACGTCTTTATAAGGCGGGCCAGGAAGTTAGTGACGACCATCCTCTGACCGCTGAAAATCAACAGCTGTCTGAACTGGTGGTAACGCCGGGGTCCCCTCTCGCTGGTCGCTCGTTAAAAGACGTTAGCTTCATGAATCAGTACGGACTGGTTGCTATTGCACTTCATCGCAATGATCGAGTGGTTGATATGCATAACAAAGGTCTGGGCAAAGTGACCCTGCACGTTGGTGACGTCGTATTGGTTCAGGGCGGACAAAAAGAAATTTCAGAATTCAAAAAGCGAGGCGATATTCTAGTGCTTGACGCTACTACCGATTTGCCCCGCTCCCATCGTGCTCCCAGAGCCCTCATTATTATGGGGTTGGTTATTTTCTTTGCCGCAGTAGGACTGTTACCCATTTCTGTCAGTGCCCTCGCCGGTGCGCTCTTAATGATACTGACCCACTGCATTACCTGGCGCGATGCCATGAACGCTTTAAGCGCACCTGTCGTTTTAATTGTCGCAGCCAGTTTGGCGCTCGGTATCGGTATGACCGAAACCGGAGCCGCAGAATATCTGGCGCAGGCCTTCGTATCGGTGCTTCATGGAGCTCCACCCGCAGTACTGCTTAGTGGCCTGATGCTGCTGCTAGCGATACTAACCAACGTTGTCTCCAATAACGCTGCGGCGGTAATCGGAACGCCGATTGCAGTCAGTGTTGCTACCCAGCTTAACTTACCCCCCGAACCATTCGTTATCGCGGTTCTGTTCGGTGCTAACATGAGTTTTGCTACACCAATGGCTTATAAGACTAACTTGCTGGTGATGAATGCTGGTGGCTACAAGTTCTCCGACTTCGTTAAAGTCGGTGTACCGCTGGTGGTATTGATGTGGATTTCATTGTCGATTATCCTGCCTATCCTCTACGACTTCTAAGCCCGAGTAACAGCCATGTGGCAACCCAAAGACTTTCAGCACAAGGTCATCGAATATTATCGCAAGCATGGGCGAAAACACCTGCCGTGGCAAGGGACCAAAGACGCCTACCGTATCTGGCTATCAGAAATTATGCTGCAGCAGACACAGGTCTCCACTGTTATTCCTTATTACGAAAACTTCCTTCAACGCTTTCCGACCATCGTTGATCTTGCCAAAGCCAGTGAAGATGAAGTCATGCACCTGTGGAGCGGTCTTGGCTATTATAGTCGTGCCCGTAACCTGCATAAAGCCGCTAAAAAAGTTGCCGATGAATTTAATGGGGACTTCCCTAAAACACAAGAAGAGATTGAAGCACTTCCAGGCGTCGGTCGCTCAACCGCTGGCGCAGTCGCCGCGTTCGCTTTCGATCAGTCCACGGCTATACTGGATGGCAACGTCAAGCGTGTACTTGCTCGCTGCTATGGCATTGAGGGCTGGGCCGGTAAAGCATCCGTATTAAACTCCCTATGGCAGCGCGCTGAAGCCAACACGCCAGACACTCATACGGCACAATACAATCAGGCGATGATGGATCTGGGCGCGGTAGTTTGTACTCGCACCAAGCCCAAGTGCGATACCTGTCCTCTATCAGACAAGTGCTACGCCCTTAAACACGATATGATTTCAGCACTGCCTGGCAAAAAGCCCAAAAAGGCACGCCCCAAACGTGCGGTGTACTGGCTGGTTTGTTTACAAAACGACCAGGTTGTTTTGCACAAACGCCCCCCATCAGGTATCTGGGGAGGGCTCTGGTGCTTCCCAGAAATTGAGCAATCACAGAGCGAACCTGAGCATCAGCAAAAACTAGACTCTTTTCTTCATAAATTTAGTCACTATGACCTCGAAGTTCAGCCGTTACTAGTGAAAAATATCGCTGACACGGGTATCATGGAGCCCAATCAAATAGACACCTTTGCACTCAATGAGATTGCTGAAATTGGCTTACCGACACCAGTCAGCAAATTACTGCAAACATTAGCGGAGAATTAAATGTCACGTACTGTTTTTTGTAAGAAACTACAGAAAGACGCGGAAGGGATCGGCTTTAAACCATTCCCAGGCGAACTCGGCGAACGTATTTACGACAATATTTCACAAGAAGCCTGGCAGATGTGGCTGGAGCATCAAACCATGCTGATTAACGAAAAACGCCTGAGTCTGGTAGATCAGGATACGCAGAAATATCTTGCCGAACAGATGGAAAAATTCCTTTTTGGTGGCGACTACGACGAAGCCGAAGGCTACGTACCTGAAGATAAGAAATAATTTAAATTTGGGCTTGACTTAAAACCGAAGAATCGGTTTAATACGCGTCCGTTGGCCTGGTAGCTCAGTTGGTAGAGCGGAGGATTGAAAATCCTTGTGTCGGCAGTTCAATTCTGCCCCGGGCCACCATCATTCTAAAAGCCTGACTAGAAATAGTCGGGCTTTTTTCGTTTTAGGCTCAATTTTTTCTTTTCTTCTGATTAACTTTTGACCTTAACCAAATTTCAAAAAGCCTTGTCTTTTTCTTGCTCTGTACACTTTGTAATCTATTACTAATCGCGCTACATTAGTACTGAGCTTTTCGAGCCATTCAGGACTCAGCTTAATAGAGGGATTTTCTATGAAGCAGGTTATCGGTTTTTGCCTTTTTTTAGCGCTGTTACTATCAGCGTCACCCGCTCTTTGTGCCGAAGAATCCACCCCGAAAGAATCTAAGAAGGCCATGCTGTTGGTGCTGGACGGTTCAGTGAATCCGGGGACTGCACATTATCTAGTTTCTAATATTCAGTCAGCGCCCGAGCAGGGATACGATTTAATTATCATCCAGATGAATACCCCTGGCGGACTTGATCTGGCCATGCGCGATATCATCCGTGAAATTATCAACTCGCCTATCCCAGTAGCCAGTTACGTTTATCCTCCGGGTTCCCGGGCTGCCAGTGCAGGTACTTATATCCTTTACGCCAGCCATATTTCAGCCATGGCACCAGCGACTAATTTGGGTGCAGCCACTCCAGTTTCTATTGGCGGTATGCCGAGCCCTTCCGAGCCTGACAAAACTCAGGAGAAAAAAGAAGGCGAAGAAGAGCAAAAGCCTGCTGCAACTTCTGGCAATAAGTCTGCTATGGAAAAGAAAGTCATTAACGATGCCGAGGCTTATCTACGTGGGCTGGCGGCCTACCATAATCGCAATATTGATTGGGTAAAAAATGCTGTCCGAGAAGGAGAGAGTCTGACCTCGGAAGAAGCGCTCGATATTGGTGTTATCGATCTAATCGCCAACGATCCCCAGCAGCTTTTAACCGCCATCAATAATAAAACAGTGCGTCTACCTTCCGGCAAAACGAATCTGGTCACCGATAACATGGTCATCACCAATGTTGAGCCTGACTGGAAGACCGAGCTGTTGAGTATTATCAGCGATCCCAATATTGCCTATATTCTATTACTACTCGGTATCTACGGTCTTATTTTCGAGGGTTATAACCCAGGTGGATTAGTTCCCGGTGTCATTGGTGCTATCTGCTTATTACTCGCTATGTATGCCTTACAGATTCTTCCGGTGAACTATGTTGCCGCTGGTTTATTGTTGCTTGGCATCGCCTTACTGGTAGTCGAGGCTTTTGCGCCAAGTTTCGGCATACTGGGGATAGGTGGCATCATATCGTTCCTTATCGGCTCCTTCCTGCTATTCAACGAACCTGAAACAGGCATCGCCATTGCAGTGCCTATTTTAGTTACTGTTACCGTCATTAGTGTCGCTCTCCTCAGTTTTGTTCTTAGCCTCGCCTTAAGAGCAAGATCGAGACCCATTGTTAGCGGACGAGAAGAGCTGCTACAGGAGATTGGCGAGGTGACTCAGGATTTTGAAGGTGAAGGCTGGGTTCGGCTTCATGGAGAAATATGGAAAAGCCATAGCAAAACGCCCCTGAAAACAGGGCAGCATGTCAAAGTTATCGCTGTCGATGATCTCGAGCTTACGGTCGAGCCGGTATCGACGGATTCAATTCAACAATCAGAATAGAAGGACTTAGTATGAATATTTTCTATCCCATAATTCTGGCAGTGGTGGTACTACTGCTGGCCAGTATGTTTAAGATTCTTCGGGAATATGAACGCGGTGTTATTTTTATGCTGGGCCGCTTCTGGAAAGTGAAAGGCCCCGGCCTGATCGTTTTGATCCCGTTTGTCCAACAAATTGTCCGTGTCGATTTACGTACCGTAGTTATGGACGTTCCTACTCAGGATGTTATTTCTCGCGATAACGTTTCTGTCGAAGTGAACGCCGTCGTATATTTCCGCGTCATTGATCCACAAAAAGCGATCATCAATGTTGAGCATTATTTTGATGCTACCAGTCAGCTGGCACAAACCACACTTCGCTCGGTACTGGGTCAGCACGAGCTGGATGAAATGCTGGCTTCACGCGAGCAGCTTAATGCCGACATTCAAGAAATTTTAGATGCACAGACCGATGCCTGGGGAATCAAAGTTGCCAATGTCGAAATTAAACACGTTGATCTGAACGAGAGCATGATCCGGGCAATCGCACAGCAGGCGGAAGCAGAACGTGCACGTCGCGCCAAAGTAATTCATGCTAAAGGTGAAATGGAAGCGTCTGAAAAACTTCTTCAAGCGGCCAAAGTGTTATCCGAGCAGGAAGAAGCCATTCAGCTTCGTTACCTGCAAACACTGTCTAGCCTGGCTGGAGAACATAATAGTACGATTGTCTTCCCGTTACCCATCGACTTCCTTAAAAACTTTATGAAAAAGTAGTGTGGGAAAGTTTTGAGAAAAGTCTGGCTCAAAAGCCAGACTTTTTTTAGGACAGTCGATTACCAAACTTTCCTGCCTTGAAGTCATTGAACGCCTGAATGATCTCTTCCTCACTGTTCATGACGAATGGTCCTGCACCCACAATCGGCTCATTTAAGGGCTCGCCGCTGAGAATTAACAAGGTGCTATCTTCTTTTGCCTTGATACTGATATCAGTTCCAGAATTATCGAATACAACCGTATCTTCCAGCGAAGCCTGGTGACCATTAATATCAATAGCACCTTTCAGCACCACCACTATCGCATTCCAACCTTCTGGAATACTCAGGGACTGCTCAGCATTTTCCTGCATGACCAGATCCCAGACATTCACTGGTGAAAAGGTTTTTGCCGGTCCTTTAGCTGACTGATACTCTCCAGCTATGACACGTAGCAAACCACCTTCCAGCTCAATATTTGGAATATCATCGGCCTTGATCGCCTGATAGCCTGGCTTAGTCATTTTATGCTTCTTAGGAAGATTAACCCATAGCTGCGCCATTTCCATCATACCGCCACGCTCAGTAAACTCTTTTGAGTGGAACTCATCATGAAGTATGCCGCCTCCAGCGGTCATCCACTGCACATCTCCAGGATAAATGGTCCCGCCTTTTCCAGTTGAGTCTCTGTGCGATACTTCGCCCTGGTACACAATGGTGACTGTTTCAAATCCTCTATGTGGGTGTTCTCCCACCCCTCTTGGCGTATCACTGGCATCAAAGTTCGCTGGCCCCGCATGATCGAGAAGCAGAAACGGGCTGATCTGCTGCCCCTTATTGTTATAGGCAAACAGTGAACGAACTGGAAAACCATCACCAACCCAGTGCCCGGCAGGTGCACGATAAATGCCGGCAATTGACTTAATACTCATGGTGTAAACTCCCGCTTTTGGGCTGTTTCATTGATACCTTTGATTATATTGGCATGACAATCATTCAACCAGAGGCTAAAATGACACAAACCGTTCTATTTATAGGACAATCATGCAGGATCTCAATGATCTGTATTATTTTGCCCTGGTCGTCGACCATGAAGGGTTTGCCGCTGCCGAACGAGCTACCGGTATTCCTAAATCCAAGCTAAGCCGTCGTGTAGCTGATCTTGAGGAAAGGCTGGGGGTTCGATTACTTCATCGTACTACCCGCCATATTTCTGTTACCGATATTGGCAATCTTTACTACCAGCATTGTCAGGCTATCCTGATAGAAGCGCAGGCAGCAGAAGATGCCATTGAGCAAACCCGAAGTGAACCCTGTGGTTTAATACGCGTAAGCTGCCCTATCGCCTTATTACAAATCAGCATCAGTCAAATTGTTGCTCGCTTTATGCAACAGAACCCAAATGTGGAAATAGAACTGCATGCAACCAATCGTGCCATCGATCTCGTGGAAGAAGGAATTGATGTCGCAATTCGGGTCAGGCCGCCGCCTCTGGCAGACAGTGACTTAGTTCTAAAAGTTTTAGGGCAAAGGACCCAGTGTCTTGTCGCAAGCCCGGACTTACTGTCCAGATATGAGACAATAAACACGCCAGCCGATCTTACAGCTATACCAAGCCTTGGGCTGGGAGCCCAACAACACCACCATCAGTGGCATCTTTTTCATCACAGTGGCGAAGAAACTATCATTAGTCATAACCCCCGCCTGCGATGCGGTGACATGGTTGCGCTACGTGAAGCAGCTGTTGGTGCTGTGGGTATCGTACAGCTGCCAACCCTGATGATTGAACAACAGCTTAGAGATCAATCGCTGGTACAGGTTTTACCAAATTGGACACCACGCCCGGAAATTGCTCATGCCGTATTTCCCTCTCGCCGAGGGCTTATGCCTTCCATTCGACAGTTTCTAGACTATCTGGGCAATGAATTTCGTGAACTGGAGCAGGATTAAAAACAAATGGACAAAGACAAATGAGAATCGTTTGCATTTAAATTATTTTCAATGTATGATTCTTTCCATGCTTCGGTAATCGTTTAATTAGATAAGTTGGTGAACGGTTACTTACTAGTATAAGCCTTAACAGGTTGACAAAGAATTCCAATAATAATAATTGCTATCATAGGTCTCTTCACGCTATACCGCCCTGGTGGGCGGTTTTTTTATTCTGAAAGACCGACTATCATCAGCCAATATGGAATCGCTCTTTGCGAGACATGGCAAAAGCTTTTTTCTGATCATAGTAAGCGGCTTCGTTGACAAAGCTGATGTAACAGTCCTCACCTTCATAAGCCACATCGTCACCATTCAACATTTTAAAAATCAGCTCACCATTTCGTAACAGTGTAAAATCTCGATCCTGAATATTTTTATGCACCATTCCAGCTATTTCGCCCGATTCATCTACTGGCAAAAAAGTAAAATCGAAGTATCGGAAAATATCGATTGATTCTGAGGGTTGGGGCAATTCGTGGCGATTATATTGCTCAATAAAATCCAAAATTAAGCGGACAGCCATATCAGTTTGATCAAACACGTCCTGACGCAGCTGCCCCTGTGGTACTGCCCCTACTTCTACCAAAACATGGCGCGGCGCTACTGTCATTAAAAAATGGTGATCCTTCATATCCTCAAGCGTAATATTAACGTTATCCATCCGCTGCTGGACATAATCAACCAACATCAGATGAAACGTATCGGTCTGGGTCAGCACCAGGTTGACTCCCATCGGTGCGGTAGAGGTATGCAAATCTATGATCATATCAGTTCTACTGTTGCCCTTAGGCCCCAGAGCCTGATTTATCTCTTTCGCTCGACGGTTCTCATAACCATCAAGTTCTTCATCATTTAAATCAGCCAGTCTGAAGCTACGGTTCAGATCATTATCAATATATCGACGATTTGCTTCGAACGCTCTCAGGTTAGCATCGTATAAGTCGAGGTCGAAATTGTACTCACCGACACCACCCTGAATCTTGCGATATTTATCTAATAAATAGATACCAGTAAATTCGTTACCATGGGTGCCACCGACTAATGTCACATGGCCAACTTTATCTTTCCTCATACCTAAGATCTCCATTTATTTACGCGAGTGGCTTTGTCGCCATAGCCAAGGATCCTGTATCTCTGACTCGGGCAACGACCACAGACCTCGCTTTTGCTCCCGGGCTTCTTCCTGAAGTTTCTTTAGTCCTCGGTTCTTACTGAAGCGCCAGACCCAGGCGGCTCCTGTTTCTACCATTCTAGCATTAATATTGATGCCATTAACCTCGATTACAGCCAATCGTCTGCCATATTTATCAAACTTTGCTCCCAGCAGGGTCAGGGATTTTTTATCCAGTAAATCGTGCAGCTGTTGCTTAGAATTTTCAGCATAAGGCTGGTATCGCTCCGGTGCATCTATATCCAATAAACGGACCGTAAATTTATTCCCTATTTCACAGCACAAAACCACACTGTCGCCGTCCTGTACATAAACAAGATAATAACTATCCGTCTCTTTACTAGACGAGTCACAAGCTATTAATGCGATTAAAACGATCGCGAATTGTAGCCCTCTTAAAATAACTTTATTCATTATCTTCTGGCCCTACCGTTGTTTCTGTTTTAATTGCTGGTTTGGGCAAGGTCGCAATAGACGATACCAGTAGACCTGTAATCAGTGAGACACCAACAATCATCATATTAAAGGCCGTTTCCAGACCACCAATAATGTTATGTTCGAGTAACTCAGTAAGACTTTTAAAGCCAACACTTCCCGGAACCAGAATAATAAATCCAGGCATCATAATCGCTGCCGTTGGAACCTGCTTTATACGATAAGCCAGATTCGAAAACACACCAACCGTTAAGGCACCAAAGAAAGCACCTGTGGCAACACCCATATAGCTTCCTGCCCACCGTGAGATAAAAAATGATAAGCAGATGGTCACCACTATCCAGGGCAAATGCTTACTGCGACTCTGGAACAGCATCATCAACGCCCAGGAACTGATTGTGATTGCAAGCCAGACCGTCCACTCCGGCAACTGATGATCAATGCTTGTGGTAATACTGGCCTGCCCAAAAATTAATGATGCTACCTGGGTTCCGATTGCCACACCTAAAGTCATCTGAATAAAGATAACTCCAGCTCCCAATAGACGCGCCGTTCCAGATACCAGGTTCTGAGTTGCAAGCTCGGCCATGGCAATGGTTAGCATCATTCCGGGTATCAACACCATGATGCCGGAAACCACCGGGATATAAGTTGAGCTCAACCCAAGCCAATAATTAAAACCAAATGAAATTACCGTCGCTATAAAAGCCGACAGGGCGGGCATCAGATTAGAAACGGTTTCTGAACGGAGGCCACCGATATTGACGAAGGTCCCCACCACCAGGCCGGTTACCGAAGCCGTAATAATTTCTTCTACACCGCCACCAAAAATTCTGGAGATGCATATCGAAACAATCATAAAGCAGAAAATCATCCAGAATTTATTATGCAACGGTGCTGAATTAGCAATCTCTGTTAACTCTTTGGCACCTTCCTCAGTAGACATCTCACCGTTAATAACGGCATGCGCCACATCAGTAGTTCGGCTCAATTTATCAACATTTACTTCACCCGCATTCGAACGAATTACGTAGGTTCTCGGTTTATCTTCGTCCTGTATAAAGGTCATGGTGATGCTGGTAGGCACAGCTGTGGTTTGAAGACCATAGCCTAGCTGATCGGCGACATTAGTCATCAATCGCTCCAGTTCATAGCTGGGAACCCCATAAGTATGTAACGCTTTTACCAATCGAAGCATGAATCCCACAGGCTCATGACGATCGGGATAATGAGGGACGTTATCAAGACGTCTCTCAGCAATGGAGACTGGCAATTCTTCAGCCATAGCAGGTATTCCTTGGACTTTAGCAGTATTGGGCTTGTGATATCTCGTTACAAATATCCCCTGGGATCTGTTTGCATATTACTTTCTTATGGAATAGCATTGCAAACTTGAAGTGAAAACTTCGAACTTGAATCCATTGCGTGGACCCGATATGAATAAGTTATTACGACAAGCTATTATTCTTAGCGCCCTGTTAAGTATGGCGTTGCTTGGCGTGGCGCACGCAAATTCACCGATTCATGAGCAGGCGAAAGACTTCCAGGAATGTACCTTCTGTTTACATCATGCTGGAACACAGCTTCATACAACGCCAGATCAGATCCATGTTCCACAACCTGTAGAAGTCAACGTTCAATCTGAACTCGTTTCTGACAGCGAGGTGTTTGTTCGTCCTATTCGCCCATTCAACGGCCGCGCCCCACCTCAATTCGTATAACTCTCTAAAACTATTTAGATTTCTCCTGCTCTAAAGTTAGAGCCTGGGGAAAGTATCCGTGTATTTTACGATTGAGGAATCATGACAATGAAACCGACTAAATTAAGCTTACTAGTACTCAGTGTCCTGGCTACGAATAGTGCGCTAGCCGCAGAAAAGAATCTTACAGGTATTATTACCGATGATAATGACCAGCCGATGGCCGGTATCGAAGTTAATGTACGTGCTCTAAACCTTACAGCCACCACGAACGAATCCGGTAGGTTCGTGTTTGATAACCTGGAAGAAGGACGCTACGTCCTTGATATCGAAGCGGGCCCTGACGGCCACATCAATCGCTCCATTCAGCATGATGGTAGCGAGCACAGTATCGAAATTACTCCAGATAATGCTGAAGTTATGGTCATAACGGGTAATCCACTTGAGCACTCCAGCCTCGAAATGGCTTCTCCCTCAGTAATTATCAGCGGCGAAGAACTGATTAAAAATCGCGGCGCCAATATAGGAGAAACCCTGGCACAAACCCCGGGCATCAATTTATCCAGTTTCGGTTCAGGCGCTGGTCGCCCGGTTATTCGAGGCCAACAGGGTAATCGCGTAACGGTTTTAAGCAACAACACCTCGACTCAGGATGCCTCAAACTCAAGTCCGGATCACTGGATTGCCGCAGAGCCGTTACTGGCTGATCGTGTAGAAGTATTAAAGGGTCCGGCTACATTACTTTACGGTGGAGGTGCAGTAGGCGGTGCAGTCAATGTGGTTGACCATCGCATTCCGAAGCATCTCACAGATGGCATCGAAGGTGGCTTTGAGGCCCGCATCGCTGATGCTACTACAGGTGAGCGCACAACCGTCGGCACCGTTACCACCTCGTCAGGTAATTTTGCGTTTAATCTAGACGCTTTTAAATCTAAAACTGATGATTATGAAATTCCTGGCTATGCTGAATCTTCTTATCTGCGTGAGCAGGAAGAAGCCGAGCATGCAGGAGAAACGGCGGAAGAGCATGCTGAGCATGAAGAAGAATTTGGCGGTACTTTGAACAATACCAATACCGATACTAAAGGCGGCAGCTTTGGTCTGTCTTATATCGGTGACGATGGTTATATCGGTGCCTCCTACACAGAGTATGATCGCTCCTACGGTCTACCTGGTCATGCTCACGAAGAGCCTATCCACGAGGGTGAAACGCCTGAAGAGCACGCCGAGCATGCCGAAGAAGAAAGCGTCATGATCGATGTTAAGCAAAAACGTTATGACCTCAAAGGGCAACTTGACGATCCGTTCGCAGGCTTTCAGAACCTTAAATTCAGCTATGCCAAGACCGACTATGAGCATATGGAAGTTGAAGGTGAAGCGATCAGCACTCAGTTCACTAACGACGCACAGGAGCTTAGAGTTGAAGCCGTTCATAAAGCATGGCATGGATGGCAAGGGGCTTTCGGCCTCCAGCTGAGCGACAGTGACTTTGCTGCCATCGGTGCAGAGACATTTATCCCCGGCTCTAATACTAAAAACTACGGTTTATTCTGGCTGGAAGAAGTGGATAAAGGTGACTGGCATACCGAGCTTGGTCTGCGAGTAGATAAGCAGGAAATTGATGTCGCTTCTGATGGCGCTTTTGCCGGTGCGAAACGCAACGACAATGCCTTCAGTTTTGCAGCGGGTACCGTCTGGCACATTGATGATAACTGGTCTTTACCAATTAACGCAGCATACGCACAGCGTCTACCGTCAGTTGAAGAGCTCTACTCGAATGCAGGAAAAGATGAAAGCACTTATGTACCACACTTAGCAACTCTGACAATTGAAGTGGGCAACCCAGAGCTCGATGAAGAAACTGCTAATAATTTGGATCTTGGTTTGCGTTACCATACCGATGACATTCATGCTTCGATCTCACTATTCCATAACCAGGTCTCAGACTACATTTATCTGGAACATGCTGAACATGAAGCTGATGGGCATGATGGCGTTCACGAGGATCTTCCAATCTTGGAATATACCCAGAACGACGCAACCTTTACCGGACTCGAAGCAGAAATCGACTGGACCTTTGGTTATCAGGGCGATAAGTACTGGAAAGCAGGTCTATTCGCTGATTATACCCGTGCGACCTTAGATCAGGGCGGTTACCTGCCACGCACACCGGCTAAACGTTTCGGTGGTAATTTTGGCTTTGTCGATGGCGGTTTCAGTGCAGACTTCAGCGCAATCAAGGTCACCGATCAAACTCAGCTGGCGGAAGACGAATTACCAACAGATGGCTACACGCTAATCAATATGAACTTCGGCTATAGCATCTTCTTTGATAACTCTGATCTACTGCTATTCCTGAAAGGGGAGAATATGGCGAATGAAGAAATTCGTGACCATGCATCATTCTTAAAGGATAGAACGACCCGAGCAGGAAGAACTTTGTCAGCAGGGTTCCGTCTGACATTCTAGCCTTGTTCTTCAACATTTTGCGAGCAGTTTCCATCAGGTGACTGCTCGCCTTCTCGTATTAAAAGACCGTTATAATGGGAAAAACCACGGTATCACCACCGTGGCCACAATCGCAAAAAGTAAATTTAATGGTACGCCAACCTTAAGGAAATCGTTAAATTTGTAGCCTCCAGCGACATAAATAAATGTATTCGTCTGGTAACCAATCGGCGTAGCAAAACTCGCGCTGGCAGCGAACATGACAGCCATAATAAAAGGTCTCGGATCCAGCCCAAGCTGCTGAGCCAGTGCAATCACAATTGGACCGATTAAAACGGCTACGGCGTTATTACTCACCATCTGTGTTAACAATGCTGTTACCAGATAGACCGCAAACAAGATGCCATGAGGGCCGACATCACTACTGATTGTAACAATACTGCTGACTAACCACTGTGCTGCCCCAGTCTTTTCCAGACCAAGACTGAGGCCCAGCATACCGAATATTAAAAACAAAATTCGCCAGTCAATCGCCTCAAAAGCCTCGTCGGGGTCAACGCACCGCGTCAATAACACAACAGAAGCACCGATTATAGCCAGACCGGCAATGGGCAGTACTTCCATTGCGGCCAGTACCATCACCACTAAAATGGTCATAAATGCAACCGGTGCCTTTGCTCGTCTAATAGGCCTGTCCTGCGGCTCAGTAAGATTGATGACGTTACCATCTTCAATGAGCCGCTTAATACCCTCAGGGGCTCCCTCCAGCAACAGAGTATCACCAAATTTAAGTTTTATTTTGTCGAAATTTTCATTGATACTTTCATCTTCACGATGAACAGCGATGACATAAACACCGTACTTACGAGCCAGCCCCAACTCTGCAACACGACGTCCAATCAGCCGAGACTTCAGACTGATACTGGCCTCCATAATCAGCGACTCGCTTGCGGTAACCGGCTCAACACCCTGCGGCAATGAAGCGGTAAACTCAACTTCACCATCTTCTTTCAGACTCAAGAGTTCACTTGCTCCAGTTTTCAAAATCAGACGGTCACCAGCCTTGATGCTTAACTGATGCATTCCTCTCCTGACCGAAATGTTGTGCCGAACCATATCAATCAATCGAGCACCATCCATTGCTTTGGCAAATTCCGTTACCGTCTTTCCTATATGCGTCGAGCCGGTAGGGATGAAAACTTCGGCAATAAATTTGCGTTGTGATTTTTGCTTCATCACATCAGATAACGACAACCTGTCAGGCAGCAGCCAACGCCCAACCGTCAGCATGTAAATAAACCCCACCGCCACAAAACAAAGCCCCGGCAAAGTCATTTCAAACATCCCTATCTCGGCCTGCCCATGATCGGCAGCAATACTGCTCATCAAAATATTTGAAGAAGTTCCAACCAGGGTCAAAGTGCCACCGAAAATTGAAGCAAAAGACAGGGGAATAAGAAGCTTTGAAGGCGTCATATTAACACTGGCGGCCAGCGATATAACCACAGGAGTCAACATCAAAACAATGGGAGTATTATTCATGAAAGCCGATGCCACCATGCAGAAAAACATGATGATAAAGAGTGAACGCAGGTAGGAGCCTTTGGCCTTGCGTTTTAAAATATTGCTGACCACCTGAAGCACACCAGTTCTCTCTAAGGCTGCACTGAGTATCAGCATCATGGCAATCGTTATTGGAGCACTATTGCTGAAAACGGACAGGAACTCTTCAGTACCCAGAACATCCGTCAACAATAACGCCGCGCAGGAAGTCAGCGCGACCACTTCCGGTGGA
The DNA here is from genome assembly GCF_001708405.1 of Kangiella sediminilitoris. Classification (NCBI taxonomy): domain Bacteria; kingdom Pseudomonadati; phylum Pseudomonadota; class Gammaproteobacteria; order Kangiellales; family Kangiellaceae; genus Kangiella; species Kangiella sediminilitoris. The sequence continues at coordinate 2,359,356 of NZ_CP012418.1, forward strand.
TATTTTTCCCAAACAAAAGCAATAAAGACAGCCAGTACCAGGACTAGTACAAATATTGCTTCAAGGGTCATAGGTACTCCATTTACCTGTAGGATAAACTCCAATTTATCACATTTTAAAAAGGCCTAAACCCACTTTAAGGCCTGGCACCAGCCCTATACTCTATATCAGGATGCTTTTTTCGCTGTCAGCCTGGAAGCCCGTCGTCGCTTATTTTGCTGCTTGACCACGCCAATAGTGTAGGCCACCAGGCCAGCCCAGATTAAGGCAAAGGTTGCCAGCAAGTGCAGATCGAGCGGTTCCTTGAAAGCGAAAACCGCCAGGAGGAAAGTCAGACTTGGCGCTAGATATTGAATAAAGCCAATTGTATTGAGTGGCAGAATTCTCGCACCCGCTGAGAACAGAGCTAGCGGAATAGTCGTAATGACACCACCAGCGACCAGTAACCAGTTTATAGTTACCGAAGAATATAAAAACTTACCTGTTCCCGTGTCCCAAAGGTAATAGATATAGCCAGCTGTAACAGGTAATACAATAAGGGTTTCAACCAGCAGACCCTGCAAAGGACCAATGTTGACCTGTTTACGCAGTAAGCCATAAAAACCAAATGAAAAAGCTAACACCAGAGACACCCAGGGAAGGCCCTCTAAAACATATATTCTATAACCGACACCTGCTATTGCCAGCCCCAGTGCCAGCTTACTCCAGAACGTCAACTTTTCTTTAAGGAATAAAATACCGAGTGCCACACTAATCAGGGGGTTTATAAAATAACCCAAACTGGTTTCTAAGACCCTGTCGTGAGTTACCGCCCAGGTAAACACCAGCCAGTTACCCGAAATTAGGATTGAAGTAATAAACAAAATCCCCATTGTCTTTCTGTCCCTGAGGACTCCTTTGGGGAATGGGCGTTTGATCGCCCACATAATCAGCAACACCACCGGTACCGACCAGGCAACGCGATGCGCCAGAATCTCCAGTGCTGACACTTCCTGTAGTGCCTTAAAATATATCGGCGCCAAGCCCCAGATAATAAAAGCGCCCAAGGCAAAAACATAGCCTGTCTTTTGGCTTGGCTCTTCCTGACCTGAATTAGTACTCTGCTGAGTTGGTGTATTTTCAGCTTTCATGGGGTTAACCTTCTGATTTGTTTCGGAAAGAGTCTTAGCGGCTTAGCCCACCATAAAACTTCCCGTAGCGACAGCTATCTGTACGCCTTCTTCATTTCGTAGTTCAGTGCGAACCACCGCAACCCGTTTACCGGCGCGTAATAATTCTGCCCTGGCAATAAACTGCTTGCCACGGCCCGGGCGTAAAAAGTCCACCCTTAGATCGATGGTACTTAATTTTGCGATTTTCTTTTGAAGCTCTTCGAGGTGCGTGGCTGGATTACTATGTAATATACCCACCGCGGCCATAGTCCCTCCAACCATATCCATAGCCGAGGAAATGACTCCTCCATGCAATATACCCTGGATATAGTTACCCACCAGCTCTGGTTTCATATCGAAAGTGATGACACACTCTTCTTCGCTAACTGTTTGATATGTAAGACCAATATGCCGATTAAAAGGAATATTATTGACTAAGGCTTCGCCCAGCATGTGCAGGGCTTCTTGAGGTAAAGAACTCATAGGATTTCAGCACCGAGTATTTGTGCTTATTGTGCCTGAAACATTCCTAAAAAAGTATGCCTAAATCGGAATAATCCATATAACGACAGCTTATTTTGTCTTGCCTATTTGATCACGGCCTGTTTACGGTTATAATTTGCCCACTGAATTTTCCACCTTCGGGTGCTGAGATATCGCTTAAGCCGCTAAGCGATTACTCTAACTGTCTATTTTGATGAGAGAGACCATGACTAAATTAAAATTAATGTTCGTTTTAGCTGTGAGCTTCACAGCAGCAGTATTTGCCGGAGCAGCGGCAGCGAAACACTTAAGCGACAAAAATGTTAAAGATCGCTTGGAACCGGTGCACAAGGTGTATGTTGAGGGTGATGATGTACCACAGGTATCAAACGCCGCTCCGACTACAGCAGCTACATCTGGTCCTCGCGCACCAGAAGATATCTACAATACATACTGCTCTGCGTGTCACGTCGCGGGCGTAGCTGGCGCTCCTAAGCTAGGTGATGTTGCCGCTTGGGATTCACGTCTTGCTAACGGCATCGAGACTGTTTACTCAAACGCTATTAACGGCATTAACGCAATGCCGCCAAAAGGTACTTGTTCAGACTGTTCAGACGACGAAATCAAAGCCGTTGTTGATTACATGGTTGAGCAAAGTAAGTAAGCATTATTTCAAGAGCCGATCCTAGTGATCGGCTTTTTTGTGCCTGTCATATTTCCAATGGAACTGATCAAGCCGACTCCCGAACACATCCGCACCATCATGGAGTGGGTGAAGCCTCCCAAGATTTTTAATATCTGGGCTGGCCCGGGTTTTCGTTACCCTTACGATCAGAAAAGCTTTACTGAAGATCTTCAACTGGATAAATTACACAGCCGGGTTCTGATTGATGGCAGTAAACTTGTTGCTTTTGGCCAAGTTTATGATCGACTTGGTCATACCCACCTCGGACGATTAGTCGTCAACCCTGACAACCAGGGGCAAGGTATTGGAAAAGAACTAATCCAACAGCTGATGGCACTGGGTGATCAGTGTCTTGATACGTCAGGCTATTCACTATTCGTGCTGGCTGAAAATCAACGAGCAAAACACCTCTATGAAAAGCTCGGTTTCGTAATCAAGGAATATCCTGAAATGATCCCGATGGCTAACTGTTACTACATGGTTAAAGACAATGCGCAATCTTTATAAACTGATTACTTCTCTGTTAATTCCTGTAACCCTTATTGCCTGCACTCCGGAGCCACAGAAACGAGACGGTGAAAGCATTTATTATCGCTCATGTTTTAGTTGCCATGAACGTGGTCATGGTGGCGCACCGATTACAGGCAATATGGAACAATGGCAACCAAGACTGGATAAAGGTGAGGATGTATTGCTCGACAGTATGGTAAACGGCTACAAAGGAATGCCACCTAAAGGCGGCTGCTTTGACTGTAGTGAAAAAGAGTTACAGATGGCATTAGAGTTTATGATAAAGCCGGACGATTTAAAGCAGAAGTGAACAAAAAAAAGGGCAAAAATTTAAAACAACCTTTGCCCTTTGATCTAACCTAAGCTCCAGCAATTAGGAGTCTTTACTCCAGGCTTCAGCTTCAAACTCCTTGTTCACTTCCGTACCCGTAATATGGTTGGTGTAGTTACTGATAGTCTTCATCGCTACACCAAGTACCACTTCCAGCACTTGCTGTTGGGTATAGCCCGCATCAAGGAATTTTTTAACCTTGCTTTCATCGACCCATCCACGCTGACGAACAACTTCCTGCGTAAATTCAATTAACGCATTAATCTTATCCTTGTCGCTGTCTTTCTGTTCACGAATAGCATTTACAATTCCTTCATCGACACCGACCATCTGTTTTGCAATGACCGAGTGTGCTGCAACACAGAATTCACAGTTATTTTCAACGCTGGCACTTAATAAAATAACCTGCTGTTCTTCCTTGCTGAAGCTTGAATTTTCCATCAACTTATCCAGCTGCATATAAGCTTTTAAAGCTTGCGGAGCCTCAGCTAAGTTCGCATATAAGTTTGGCAGAAAACCTAACTGTTTTTCCGCGCTTTCTAGAATACTTTTCGATTCTTCTGGAGCAGTTTCTGTTGTATGACTTGTAAATAAGCTCATCAATAAACTCCTGTGCCTTAATGAATGTACTCTTAAGAGTATCGGAAGCTGCAAATGTTACAGTTGATTCTTACACTGCCTTAAGAGTCTAATCTATCTACTAAAGACATGGCGATAGTTATTCAGATTTCAACAGCAGGAGCTTATTACCGTCAATAAACTAATTATCTAGCCTTTATGACGATCTGTTTTTCTTCCCCTGCTTCATCCTGCACAGTCAAGATAAGCTCTTCTCCCGGAGCCACTTCCATTAACTCCTGTGCATCATCAGTATCACAGCCGGGTATCCTGCAGTCTTCGATGGCGACAACTTTTTGACCCTTCTTTAATCCAGCCGCCTCGGCAGCAGATCCTTCGACAACACCGTCAACTTCAAAGCTTGAAATTTCAGGATTAAAAATGCCATCCACTCCAACATTCCCGGAAAAGCCCAGTGAGCCCTTTTCTTCTTCTGCTAATAAAGCTGATGAGCTCATGGTGGCTGCAACGGCAAACAAAACAATAATAATCTTTTTCATAGTATTCCCTTTTTATAATTAAAAACTCACTAATGAGACCATGGTTATCTCAATAGTTTCAGCTACATCAATAAGAATGACTATGCTAACGTCTGGATAATGAACGCTCGATTAATATCTGAATTTTTTCTCGTCCCAGGTAAGTGCGATATAACGTCAGCACCAAGATAGCTAGGGCAACAATTAGCATCAGCCATTCATGATGCATCATATGGGTTGCTATCGCACCAGCCATCACCCCAGCCATGACGAGACTTCCAATACTAGATACCTTCGGTATTAGCAACAAAACCACCGCTGCAATTTCTATGAAGCCAACCAGGTACATAAACCAGATGGGATAACCCCAGCGAGTAAATGCTTCCAATTCAAAGTTAAGCCCCATTAATTTCGCACTCCCTGATACCAGGAAGATCACCAGTAAGATCAGAACCACAACTTTACTTTTCATAGACCCTCTCTATTTCCAAACCCAGGCTTAACTGTGACTAATAGGATGGCTCAATAAAACCCGCATATTGAACACCCGATAACATCGCCATGTCACGATGAAATGTCGCCAAGTCATCGACATTAAACTTGCTTAAATGTTTGTGACCGCAAGCTCGTGCCATAATTTGCATTTGCGCTACTGAAACTTCAAAAAAGTTTTTCAGCTGTTGCGCTGATTTATCGATATCCAGCAACTGCCGTAACTCTTTCTTCTGGGTAGCAACCCCTGAAGGACAGTTGTTGGTATTACAGATTCGAGCAGCTACGCACCCTATCGCCTGAATCGCGCTGTTGGCTAAAGCAATACCATCAGCACCTAACGCCAGCGCCTTTACAAAATCCATCGGGGTTCGCAATCCGCCGGTTATTATTAAAGTGACCTTTCCGCTTGCTCCCTGTTCATCCAAAAACCGTCTTGCACGAGCAAGGGCCGGTATCGTCGGTACGCTGATATGATCACGGAATATCAACGGCGCTGCGCCGGTTCCTCCTCCTCGACCGTCCAGAATGACATAATCTGCGCTCGCCTCCAGAGCGAACTCAATATCACGTTCGATATGATTGGCGCTGAGTTTAAATCCAACGGGAATTCCCCCGGTAATCTCACGAACACGATCGGCGAAACGTTTAAAGTCTTTGACTGAATGAAGATCCTCAAATGTCGGCGGGGATACCGCATCTTGTCCTTCTGGCGTTCCACGCACTTCTGAAATTTTACCCACATTTTTATTCCCTGGAAGGTGCCCTCCTGTACCTGTCTTTGCCGCCTGTCCACCCTTAAAGTGGAAACTTTGTACACGTGTCAGCAACTTCTCTTTATAACCGAACTTGGCGCTGGCCAGCTCATAAAAATACCGTGAGTTTTCCTGCTGTTCCTCCGGTAACATTCCGCCTTCACCTGAGCATATGCCAGTCCCGGCCAGCTCAGCGCCACGCGCCAGGGCAATTTTGGCTTCTTCCGATAAAGCACCAAAACTCATGTCGGATACAAACAATGGAATATCCAGCTTCAGTGGCTTCTTTGCCTCAGGCCCAATCACCAGCTCTGTGCCTACCGGAACATCTTCCATTAGCGGCTGGGTCGACATCTGTGCCACCATAATTTGAATATCATCCCAATTCGGCAGTTTATATCGAGGTACACCCATCGCGCTCATGGGGCCATGCTGTCCCATCTTTTTGAGACCTTCCCGTGCCATCTGATGAATAAGCTCTACGGTTGGTTCTTCTTTGGTAGCCTTTGCTTCCGGAGCTTTGCCCTTTTTATCTTCTACACCCGGGCCTTCCTTACCTACATCCTCATCGGAAAACTGCTTATGCGTTCCATCGCAAAAGGGTGAGTCATTGGTATGCTTGCATTGACAGAGGTAGGCGTCACCATCTTCCTCAGCCACAAAACTTTTTGGCGTAAAATCCGTGCCCTTATGCGAGCCATCACAAAATGGCTGATTCTCAGAACGCCCACAGCGGCAGAAGTAATATTCTTCGCCATTTTTTAGCTCGACTTTCTTTGGTTTATTATCAGCAACAACAGGCTTACTCATGCTCCCTCCTGGCGCAATGTTTTCTCGTACTGCCCCTACTGTAAGCCCTGCTCATTTTTCATACAAGTTTATTTGCCAGAGGTTACTCTTGTGTAATTACATCCCATAAACTTTTTCCCAACCTCTTGCAGCCATCATGATCCCAGGCCACCGTTGTTCCATTTCTTTCCAGTTCCTTAAACGAAGTTTCGAGTATCAGGGATACAGCATCAAAATTTTCAGCAACGAAGTCAGTAGCCTTAGCACTGATATTACAGCTCGAATTACAGCAGCTTGTCTGGCAACAGGACTCCGAACTGTCTAAGCCATCATTGTCATAGTCATATACCAGTTGAAAGTCCGGATTAACTGAAGCTAATTTTTCCTTTATTTTGTTTCCAGATTTCATATCACCACTGACCATCATAAAGTTATGCGGAATAGCTTCATCTCCATGAAGATCAATGAATACGTCAACTCCATGTTTTAATAAAGCTTCACGCACATAAAATACTTCTGGGGCTTCTATCTTATCGGCACTATGCCAAACTCGGTTCAAGTTTATACCCGCATTATTGGTTCTATGATTACCTATCTGAGACCCATCGGGATTCATGTTGGGAACAATATAAAAATTTACTTCCGATAGTATTTGTTCCAACTTTGGCTCGTTTAAAATTGACTCTAACATACCCTCTATGACCCATTGCGACATACTCTCTCCGGGGTGTTGCCGGGCAATTAACCATACCTTTTTGTTATTCTTTTTTTTCGCCCTCAGCTTTATTAGCTCTATCGAGTTTTCTAGCGGTGTTTTACACAGTTCCTCTATCTCTACATACGAACTTTTTTTAAGTTTTTCTATAAGGTTGCTTTTCCTCTCCAGTGGATAGGGCACAAAGTAGGCGTAGTACACCTTTTGTTCTGTTGCCTGATGCTCAATCTTAAGCTCACCCTGTTCGAATATGGTGTCCACACGAAACCAGTTTTGTAGATCGTAAGAAGCAAAAGCTCTATACCCTTTCCATCCCATCAAATAAGTAGTCTTTCCTGCATTTACAAGACTTATTTTTTGAGTTTCCGGCTTTTCAGTTGTTACTGAAAAATAGAACCATTGACGGGTACAAGCCTTGCTATCTTTTGGTATTTCCAGTCTTATATCCCCTGCCCTTTTTGCAGAAAGTACGTTAACCGAACCACTTTCAAAATCTCCCCTGATACTAATCATTTCTTTCTCCTTTAAATAATAGTTAATAGCTCAATACTTATACCTGTCACACAAGCGGTAACAAAAACCAGCACAATAAACGCAACTAGAAGCGGCCAATGGAATAATTTTTTCAACATAATAAGCTCAGGCAGGCTGGCTCCCGCTCCTGCGATAGTTAAAGACATCACGGCACCTAACGCCATCCCCTTCGCAGCCAGTGAAGCAGCGATAGGGATCATGGTAGAAGCTCTTACGTACAAGAAAACCCCGATAATCGCTGAAAGCGGTATCATGATCAGTAAATGACGTGACGATAATTTGCTGAAGAGTTCTGAAGGAACAAATCCGTGCAGTGCAGCGCCCACAGCTACTCCTACCACCATGTATGGCAACATGATTCTCAGCTGACTCATTGACTCCCTGGCCAACTTCATCCCCAGTGACTGCTTTTTGTCGGAAGTGGTATTACTACAACTTGTTTTAGTACTGTTATGACACTTTGCCTGCTTTTCCTCTTCCCGAATTTTTACTTTTGAATCGCTATTACAAGACTCGTCCTGCATTAAATCTCTTCGAACATATCGCTCAAAGCCGAAGTTTTGCAATAAAACACCGAAGATATAGGCCATTAGCAATACGAACACTGAGTACACTATGGTTACCTGAGCACCAAATATCACCCAGAACAAAGCGACCACAAATGGGTTTAATAATGGCGATGTGAATAGGAAAGCCATTACCGGTCCGAATTTAGCCCGCGCTTTAAGAAGACCAACCATCATCGGCAGTGTCGAGCAACTGCAAAACGGAGTCGCTGCTCCGATCATCATCGCGATTCCATAACCATGATTGCCAGACAGCAATTGCCTGACCTTATCCTTTGGCAGGAAGTGATCCAGCAAGCTAACTAAAAAACTCACCCCAACAAATAAAATCGCGAGTTCCGCAAAAGTTGTGAGAAAAAAATCTAAGGCACTTTGCCATCGTTCAGATTCAAACATATGAAACCTCTTTCTTAATTTTATATTTCTAGATATATAGAAATATAGTCGTAAAAAATTTTAATTTGTCCCCTGGCAGCATTCTTCAGAAAGAAACTCTATTAAACTATCAAGTTCCTTATACTGCGCTTCACATCTTAGTACCCGCCCCTCTCGAATCTGTTTAACAAGACCAACTTTCATCAACCGAGAAATATGATGCGATAAGGTTGAGCCCGGAATATCCAGCTTCTGTTGAATAGCCGAAACCGCAAGCCCCTCTCGTCCGGCTCGGACCAAAGTACGGTAGATTTTAAGGCGGGTGGTATGTCCCAACTCCGCTAACTGTGCAGCAGCTTGTTCAACTTTCATGCCTGAAGTTTATAGCTAGCAGATACCAAGATCAAGACATTTCTAGAAATATCGAAATGTATTTATTACAGACTTAATTATTCCTTATTACGGGTATAAGGGGTAGGATTGGTAGTAATAGCTTATCGCAAAGGAGTTGCTATGACTTTTTACATTATTATTTCTATCGTGGCGTTACTGCTTATCGCTGGTGTAATTTTTCAACGTCGCAAGGACACTGACAAACAAACCTTCACTGCCCTTGCCGCTTTAGCTTTTGTGTTTGTCATTCTTGGCATTACCTTCGGCGAAGACCGCCTGATTGGCTACTCCCTCATTGGTTTCGGTGTGCTATTAGCCATCATTGATATTGTCCAACAACATCTTAAAACAAAAAAATAGTCAGTCGATTTACAACTTAATGTTATTAACGACATTACCCAATTAAGTAAATGTCTCTCTTCACTTTTGCTTTTGTCATTTTTACTTTTTATTTTAACTTCTGTAGGGTATTACTCGGAATTTAACAACACAAAAGGACTAATGACGTTATGAAAAAATTCTTTCCTTATATTTTTCTATTATTGCTACCCATTCTGAATGTCAGCGTGGCACACGAAAAAGTTAAAGACAAATCCGAAGAATTTAAAAAAGAAATCAACCAAGCCTATAAAGGTTTTACTAAGTTCCTGGAAGAAGGTAAGCCAATGGAACTAGCCAACGAGTATTACACCGAAGACGCTCACTTTTTCCCACCGACCGGAGGCATGGTCGAGGGTAGAGAAGCGATAGGTCAGGCCTTCAAACAAATGATTGAAGCCGGTTACACTATTAAAGCAGAAGCCAAAGATGTCGAAGACTATGGTCACCATATTTACGAATACGGCGTAGCGACTACGTATGACAAAGAAGGTAAATCGCTAGGCAAACAACGTTATGTTGTTATCTGGAAACTTGACGACGGGCAGTGGCGCATTCACCGCGACTTCGTCAAAGGTCGAATGATGGAATAGTACTTTATTATGCCCTCTTACTACTCTAAAGGGGGCTTAATCTTTACCTACTCGGTTCACTATTTATCTAATAAAGCGTAATCTTAATATAAGACTTCCCTAAAAATGGAGTTCTTATGGCCAAAAAGCACAAAGCATTACCACCCATTGTTTCTTCTGAGAAATGGCAAACCGCCATAGATGACTTTGTTGAGAAAGAAAAAGAGCTGACTCGCGCCCGCGATGCTTTAAATGCACAGCGTCGACGACTGCCCATGCGAAAAGTCGATAAGGCATACATTTTCCAGTCCGACAAAGGTGACATGAGCCTGCTGGATATGTTCGACGGTCGCAAACAACTCATTGTTTACCATTTTATGTTTGGCCCAGACTGGGACGCAGGATGTCCCGGATGCTCATGGGTCACGGACGCCATGACACACCCTGCTCACTTCCATGCACGAGACACCAGCTTTGTTATGATCTCTCGCGCTCCATTGGAGAAGCTTCAACAGTACCGTAAGCGCATGGAGTGGAATAAACCGATTCCCTGGTATTCTTCGCTGAATAACGATTTTAATTATGACTTTGGTGCCACCACCGACAACGGAGAGCAGCACGGCGTCAGCGTGTTTCTACGCGACGGGAATGATATTTATCAGACCTACCATGTCGGCGCACGCGGTGTGGAATATTTGGGAACTCACTGGAGTTATTTAGATTTAACTCCTTACGGTCGACAGGAAGAATGGGAGGACTCCCCCAAAGGATGGCCACAAACGCCAACCTACGAATGGCAAAAGCGCCATGATGAATACGAATAAATGAAAAACAGTAATCTGCTCCAGTGGCTGGCAGACATCGTGCTCATCCTGCACATGTCGCTGGTGTTATTTGTTGTCGGCGGTTTGGTCCTCATTGTTATCGGTAATATCCGCCGCTGGCACTGGGTCAATCGATTATGGTTCAGGTTGCTTCATCTAGCCATTGTTATCGTGATTATTGCTGAGGTCTGGCTGGGGATGGTTTGTCCCTTAACCACGCTGGAAATGTGGTTACGTCATCAGGCAGGTAATACAACATATCAGGAAGGCTTTATTGAGCACTGGGTACAAATGATCCTCTACTGGGATCTGCCTGCCTGGGTGTTTACCGCTGCATACTCAACCTTTGGTCTGCTGGTACTGCTCACCTGGATTTGTTACCCACCGCACTTCCGCAAAAACAGCCGAAACTAGCTGAGAATCGAATAACATCTAAAGGCTCAACATTTATGGCATTTTGTGCATTTCAAATAGCTGCTTTATTACAGCCGGAAAATTCTTATAAGTTGCGAATCCACATAAGCCTGTCTATATTAACCGGCAACAGTCTAGATAGCTCTCTCCTAGGAACCGCATGACTCCAGCATACGTAACACCAAGATTAAGTGTTTTTGAACTTACCAGCGACACGGGTCAGCGTGAAGTATCAGAGCTTCTGTCTCGACTGCCGAAGCTTCTCACTCCTGCTGTAACTGAGAATCTTCCACCTCACTTCCACGACATCACTTCGGATACGGATGCTCAGGCATGGTACGATAGGATGATGTCTGAAAGTCGTTTGTTTATCGTCAAGGAAAATGACAAAGACTCGATTATTGGATTGCTGTTCGCTTCTACCGAACATCCGCATAACGTTCATATCGGCTATCTGTTGGGAGAACACTACTGGGGTCAGGGTTTAGCCAGCGAATTGCTACAAGGTTTTATTCAACACGTAACGAAGACAGAAAACTGGACGACATTAGTCGGCGGCGTCGATAAACACAATAAAGCTTCGTCCCGACTGTTAACCAAGCTTGGCTTCGTTGTCAGACCAGCTGAGGACGAGCCCGTCGTATTTTACGAATATTCGCTGTATTCAGAGAAATAAACAACTATCAGGGAGGGAATCATAATCTAATGAGTCAGCCCGTTTTGACTATATTGAAAAACATTCTGCTCATTGCACTAGCATCTGTCCTGCTGGCTATCGCCTGCGGTTTATTACTTCCTTTTCTCCAAAGTTTGGGCCTCCTCGATGACCTCGGCGGACACGGACTCGGTAACTTCGCCTATCTTTTTTATGGTGCTCTGTTTGGCGGCGCACTTGGTTTAGTGCTTGCAATTTATATGGTGACGAAACACCCGCATCACCTTATCCGTTTTTTCACAGTACTAGCTGTTCTCGCCATTGTCGTGGTAGGCGCGGTTCTGATGTGCATCCACTTTTTTGGTATCAGCTGGTAAGTATAAGTAGGTTGGGCTAAGCATAGCGATGCCCAACGAATATCAAGTGTTAGGGTTCATACATTCACCCGGTGCTCTCCCTCTGGGTACAACCTTTGAATGATAAAACGCTTAATGTACGAATAATATCCACTTTCAAGTAAGCCAATTAAGCTGTTCGCCTGCGAAGTACTGCCGCATTAACACTTAGCCGAATAACCATAAGGGAAATAGCAACTCTCTCCTTCCCTCCTTAATTTATTCATCTCACCAATTCTTTCCGAGAGCTCATCGCAGTGAATACTTCGGTTTGCACCGCTATGTTGATTAATCTTCGTATGCAGCTCATAAGCACGACCAACCAGCCAACGACATTTTGCTGTGCTATTTCTAGCGACTAGCTGCTGCTTCAGAATGGTTGGATTAAGAGGCTTATCACTATAGCTTGAACTTGTCCTACGCTCTTCACGCCTCATTGGTTTTGCTTTTTCCATTTCAACCACGCTATAACCATCTTCTGACAACTCTAAATTCTGGTATTCCCCTTTTGTACGTGGTCTCTCTGAAATGACTACATTTCCTTTCTCATCTTTCCAGGTATACAGTGACGGCTCCCTTTTATTGATAGTAGTAACGTTCTCATTTTTAATTACGGGTTTCTGAGTAGGTTTTTGCGGATCTTTGAGTAAGTTCCTATTCGGCGGAACCGTCTTCTGGCTTGGTACTTCTTTAACTTTATACTTACGATCCATTTCGTAATATTGATAGATAGTGAATATGCCGAAAAATAATAAGACAAAACACATTCCAATAAGTATTCCGATTAAATAGCGCATTACACTTCCTTGTATATAGTTATGATTCAAGTCTACCCAACAGATTATGATATTTGAAGCCATAAAACCTATTTGGCTTATTTTTCACAACTAAACCTTTTACTGACCAAGCGCATCTTAATAACTAACAATAGCAGTAAAAAGGATATGGGGAATGAGGATCATCTATGCGCTTTTGACGTCACTTTTGGTGTCGTCATGTTACGTTGCGGCAAAGCAGGAACTTCAAGATACAGACAATCAGTCTTCTCGCGCCAACAATATCGAACAAAACTTAACGCCGATTTATTCCATTAAAGGCAAAACGCCCCGCAAATCGATTCAGGATTTTATGCAGAGGGATAAGATTCCGGGCCTGAGCATGACCTTTATTGATAAAGGGCAAATCGCCTGGACCAGAACCTATGGCTACTCCAATCTTGAGAATAAAACCAAGGTTACCAAGGACACGGTTTTCGCTGCGGGCTCAGTCAGTAAGCCCGTCTCGGCCACTGCGGCGCTGGCTTTGGTCGATCAAGGCGTTCTAACTTTAGACAGCGACGTTAATCAGTACCTTAAAGGCTGGACAGTTCCCGAGAACGAATATACCAAGAATGAAAAAGTAACACTGCGCAGGCTCATCAGCCATACCGCGGGTTTTAATCGATACTTCCACTCACGCTATTCTCCTAAAGAGCAGATGCCGACGGTGGAACAAATGCTAAGCGGAGAAGCACCATCCAAGGATCAGCCAGCGAAACTTATCTATGAGCCTGGCTACGGTTATAAATATTCCAACCCCGGCTATTTAGTGCTGGAAGAATTGCTGACCGACGTAACGCAACAATCTTTCGTAGAGACGCTGGATGAGCTGGTTCTAAAACCTTCAGGCATGAGCCACAGTTCTTTTCAGCAACCTATCGCAGCTCATCTGAAAGACAAGAAAGCAACCGGGTATTCTGCAAACCAAAAACCGTACCCTTATCGAGCCTACTCTTTTAAAGCGCTTGGCGGACTCTGGGCGACATCGAATGATTTAGGCAGATGGCTTATCACCCTGTTAAATGATCATCACGCAGGAACCAACACGCTTTTATCGCAGAAGCTGACCAATCAAATTTTTGATCAGGATGGTAACAGACTCAGCTTCGCGCTATGGGCGTGGAAAGATGATATTGTATTCCGCCACACAGGCCATAACCCCGGCTTCACCTCCTTTGTCTTTGGCTCGGTCAATAACCAGCAGGCCATCGTAGTCATGACTAACAGCGATAACACACAGGACCTGTTTGATCATATTCAACGAGCCGTCGCCGAAGAGTACCAGTGGGACTACTTCAGACCTGAAGCTTATGACGTGTATCAGGGCGAAACCATTGACCTGCTAAAGATTTCGCGTCAGTTCGAATGGAATGGTAACTACATGAACTTCAGCGATGAAGAAGATGGCTTCTATATGCAAATCAATAACGAACGCTTCTTGCTGGTTCCTATCGCCAAGAATCAGTTCTTATCGCCAGACAATTCGTTAAAAATTATTTTTGATGAAGACAATTTAGATCAGGTCACAATCTGGAAAGCTAACGGCGATAGAACCACCGCGAACAGGATGTAGCCGCATGAATCCCTTAAACAAGTTGATTTATATTTTTGCTGTGGCGCTATGCTCCTGCGCCACAACTAAACCAGTGCAGCCAACCATCAAGACCAGTACCGGCAGAGACATTAAGGTCGCGGAGTTTGAACAGTTTGTTGAGCAGAAAATGCAGCAGCATGATATCCCGGGGCTGTCTATCGCTATCATTACTGACGACGAATTAACCTACAGCAAAAACTTTGGCGTAAAAAATAGTCTCACCAAAGAGCCTGTCGCGCCTGATACCTTATTCGAGGCTGCCTCGGTTTCTAAACCGCTATTCGGCTTTTTTGTTTTACAGCAGGCCGAGAAAGGCGTGATCAATCTCGACCAGCCTATTGCCGAATATTATCAGGACGATGAGATTGATACTCAGGATCCAAACCACAAACTGTTAACCGCACGGATGATCCTTAATCACAGTTCGGGCTTTGTGAACTGGCGTGAAAAATCAGAAGATAACAACAAAAAAGACAAGCTACGTTTTACCTTTAAACCGGGAACCCAATACGGTTATTCTGGCGAAGCCTATCAATACCTTAAGCGAGCCCTGGCCTATCAACTATCATTGTCGGATATTGAACTAGACCAATACTTTCGTAACGAAAACAGCAGCTACTTCGACACCAGCGACATGGCCTTCACCTGGAAAGAAGAATACGCAAAACGCAAAGCCTATTCGCACCGAAACGGTGAACCAACGGACAACAGCTCGCAAGGCCCAGCCGACTGGTTTGGCTCGGCAGGCAGTTTACACACCGACGCCAAGAGCTACGCACAATTCCTGCTCTATCTCATGCAGCACCAAAACCACAGCCAAGAACAAAACCAGAATCTTGCCCAACAATCTCTAGCACTGCAAAACGATTTACCCAAAGTACCGAACGGCAACTATCGAAGCCTGCTCTTCCCCTACTGGGAAGTCGACGGCGAAATCCGCTTTGCCCACTCCGGCAATAATGGCGACACTCGCGCCTACTGTCACTTCTACCAAGACAAACCCTTTGGCATCGTCATGTTCAGTAACACCGACAAGTTTTTTGCTTCGCAATTCGCTAAACAAATCCTGGGTTATCTTGACGAACCCTACCCTTACCACTAACTTTTGAAGTCTATAGTCTTGATACAACCGTGCAATGCGCATCTGCATTAAAGCACAAACAACTCGTCATGATCTGGGGCGGAGCAAACTCCATACAAGGCTACAGCGACTATAGGTGGCACTACTAGTGTTAAAGGACTTGGCTCACCGGGGCTGATCCTGCATTTGATGAAGGATGTTTGTCGATAATGTGCTTGAAAAAAAAACGCCATAAGAATGGCGTTTTTGTAGCTACGAATTTTGTTAGTTCTTTCCTACCAGCTCTTTAAAGCATTCTCCATAACTTGGGTAGAATCTTCCATTTTTTTATTTTCATTTCTGAAAAAACGACGCTCTATCAAATCCTTACGATCTAGTTTGCGGCTTTTTTCCTTCTTAGTTTCTGTTCCTAACATCATAGTTTTCCCCCTTGCGTTAATGCCTATAATAGTTATCAAAAAAGTGTCGATTGAACTCCGGTTTGAAGTAATGCTTCCTTTTAACCCAAACAAAACCGTCACCTTTCGAAATAACTGCAACATCTACAGGACCACCAACGGATTCTGCAGCATCTGACATTTTCATCCTTAATGCTACCATACTTACTAATGATTCTGCCATCTCTATTAACTCATTCTTTGGTAAAGAGTTTATTACACTTGCCATTGGGCTTAAGTGCTCACTAACAATATAGCTAGAAATATCTTCTTTACTGGATTCCGCACATTTACTCATTTCTTCTACTAGCTTATCGGTATCAAACTCAATTTCCGCTAACTTTTGCAGTGCACCACTGTCTTTTAATAAAGATATGTATTGATTTTTAAGTGTATTACTATATTCATATATATACCCTTCTAGAATTGGATCTACACCTCTTATAAAACTCCTAGCAGTGTTGGTTTGTGCAAATGTAATTACATCGCCTTGGCAGCCTTCTTCGTTGGTGCTTTCATGGATAGAAGATTGAGATTTTCTTATTTTGTTATTGAACATTACTCCGACATTAAAAGCCTGAAGTTGTGGAAATAATTCTTCTTTCCCGTATCCAGCTATTACTACCTCACTATATACAATAAAACTTCTTCGAATTATTAATTCTCCGAGTAAATCGACTAAAGTTTTAAAATCTTCATCTTTGAACTGCTCAACCGCATAACCCAATATTGATTTAGACATATCAATAACAGTATCTGAATACTCTTCTATGAACTTCTCTTTGTCTTCATCATTAAAGTTTTTTAATATCTCACCTTCTTTAGCTTTTTCTTTCTCATTATCAATCAATTGTAAAGTCAACTCATATGCTCGAGCTTTCAACTTCTGATAATCAAGCTCTTGATCTAGCTCTTTATCAAAGCAATTCAATATTAACTTCTTTAGTGACTCGATTTGCTGCCCCACTCTCTTCTCACATAAACTTCTCTGTACATTTTCAGTAAAGTATTTACTCCCATTACCAACCTCTAAGTATGACCAAAAATGCTCTACATACTCAGAGAGAGTACTAAATACACCGTCCCTAAGCTCTTCTCTAAAGTCTTTTATTAAAGTTTCCCAAGGAACATGCATGTAGTGACTTGAACCATTGATCATAATTCCTATAGGTTCATATTTAGAAAGCATGAATAATTTATTTGCTGTATTGTATACTTTTCCATTATTTAAAGTTGCTGCACTATCAGCGGCTAAAGCAACTCCATATTGGTTAATCACTGCTACTTCTGCTGTCATTATTATCTCCTTTTTTATTTATTTTTATCGTTCATTAGTACTAACTTACCACTAACCCGCTAATTTAATAAAGCCTCTTATAGTTGACACGTTAAACGGTCATTTCAACGTATACAAAATTAATGGGGTAGAGTACAATTTACTCGCCCCATTTATTACTTAAATGACATACCGAGTTCGTTAACCGTTTTTGTTCCGGTTTTTATTCGCACTCTTATTGATCGGTTTCTTCTTACTCGGTTTTCTTTTAACTGTAGATTTTCCTTTATTCGCTGACTTGCCTTTATAACCGTTCTTGCCTCTTTTGGGTTGGCTTCCTTTATCTTTATTACTGCCTGATTTTTTGCCTGATTCTTTCAGCTTTGCTTTAGCCAGTTTCTTTTTATGGGGCTTCTTTTTCTTTGCGGCTTTTAGATCCGTTTCAGGAACTGAATGAATCGGCTCGAAGTCGTCGACAATTCTTCTTTCTAATTGTTTTTGGATCAGGTTCTGGATCGCTTTTAGATCATCGACTTCATCGGCGCTGACTAAGGAAATTGCGTGGCCTTTTTCTCCGGCACGACCGGTACGGCCAATACGATGAACATAATCTTCGGCGACGTTTGGTAGATCGTAGTTCACTACCACTGGCATTTGATCAATATCGAGCCCGCGTGCAGCGACGTCGGTCGCGACTAAGGCATGAACCTTGCCCGATTTAAATTCCTGTAACGCACGGTTACGCGCGTTCTGGCTTTTACCGCCATGAATCGAGGTGGCTTTTATGCCGCGCTTTTCCAGCGCAAGGCTTAACCTGTTCGCGCCTCGGCGCGTTCTGACGAATACCAGCAGCTGATGCCAGCGATGGTCTTCGATCAAATGGCTCAGCAGGGCAGCTTTCTGTTTTTTATCGACCGGGTGTATCCACTGTTTGACCGTTGACGCGGTGGTATTGGTGGTTTCCGTTTCAATCAGTTTCGGATTGTTTAGGAACTGCTGACTTAATTTTTTAATTGACTCGGAGAAGGTCGCAGAAAAAAGTAGCGTTTGGCGCTGTTTAGGCAGTTTTCCGATAATACGTTTAATGCTCGGTAAAAAGCCCATATCCAACATGCGATCCGCTTCGTCCAGGACTAGAAGCTCCAGATCATCAAAACGCACGGCATTCTTTTCCATCAGATCCAGTAATCGCCCTGGTGTCGCCACCAGCACGTCCGTACCTTTTCGTAGTTTCAGCATCTGTGGATTAATTTTTACACCACCGTACACCACCATGGATTTTAGCGATAAGTTAGCGGCATATTTTTGTACGCTCTGATGTACCTGCTCCGCCAGCTCTCGCGTCGGCGCTAGAATCAAACTACGCGCTGAATTCCCCGCTGGCCTTTTACCCTCCGACAGCCTCTGCAACATAGGAAGCGCAAAACCCGCGGTTTTACCCGTCCCCGTCTGCGCGGCCGCCATAATATCCTCGCCAGCGAGGATCAGAGGAATCGCTTTCTGCTGGATTGGGGAAGGTTTTTCGTAGCCGCTCTTGTGCAAGGCATCGAGAAGGGGTTGGATCAAATTAAGGTTAGAAAAGGTCATCAAAGGCTTTATCAGTGCAATAGGCCACTAGTTTAACGGTTATGCCAGTAAACTCCTAATTTAAAAGATGGGTTACGCTGAAGCTAACCGGGCCTGCCCCCTGGGTGCATCCTATTTGATTACAATATCACTTTCAACTTCTTACCTTGCCTTTAAAACGGCATCTTTGCCGGGGCCGCGTTCTCTTTCGTCGGCTGGTATTAGCGTTACGCCATTATCATCGCAAGAGGCAATCCACTGGCCACCACCGCCGACGTAGGACGAGTGTTTATTGCTGCCCCCGAAGGTTTGTGGTCCATCCGACACGGGGCCTTCGACTGTACCCTTGTAGGTAAAGTCTTGCAGGTCAATTTTTAGCACACCGTTCTCAATTATCCACTCACCGGAATGGATATAGGTATTGTAATTAACGGTACTTTTACCGTCTGTAAGCGTATGAGGATCTTCGATGATGAACGAACCGCCAGGCTTAAAAGTGACTATCGGGCCATCGTTATCGTAAGTGACCTCTCCTTCACCACCCAGCTCAAAAATCTGCTCGGCAGCTCCTCGAAAGCGGAATCGGTCCTTGGTGTCCGACGATTGGATCATCTGCTTGGCCTTTTCCAACTCAGCAAGCTGATCCGGCGGTACCATGCCGCGGTACATCTCAATTGCTTCGAGCGCGCCATCGAAGGTATCTTCGGCTTCATCATCCGCCGTGGCCTGCTCCATCCAACTGCCAATATGACAGGCGCAGGTTAAGCCCCCGCTATTATCCAGCGACATGGTGACGTTTAGATCTTCGCCCGATGGCATGATGGCGGCAATTTGCATCGGGCCACTTGGCGGTTCCAGCTCGGTCGTATCAGAGACTGGCGCCCATTTACTGGGTTCACCACTTCCATTCGGGTCTACCACATAGCGATAGGCCAATTGAGCGCCATTTGGATTAATGGTTAATGGCGACGCAGCGCCTTCCGGGAAGGTTACTTCGCGCAACTGTACCGACAGCGGCGGCCCCTCGATGGTCGTCTCGCAAGAACCGGTAATCCTTAGCGGCTCGAACTCTGCCTTGTGTGGTAAAGGTCGACCATCGGGCATGGTGATACTCTGATCAGCCTGAGCTATCGCCCACTCCAGCCATTGCGCTGGTGGTAGAATTTCCGCAGCACGGCGTGGGTATTTCAGGTATTCCGGTCCAGCCATGCCTAAAGAGATCCCCCAGTCGGTTCCGTATTCCTGCTCACCCCAGAAAAAGAATGGCTGGGCGTCATAACTGTGTTGAGTCAGCGAACATTCCGGCTGGCGATCAAAGAATTGCTCAATCTTATGATCTCGAATATCAGAACCTTCGATGACTTTATGCGCGCCCCACTCCGCAGAGCCCTCCTGCCACCACAATGGCTTCTCAGTAAAGTCATAAGAACCGCTCTGCATCGTATGTACCCACTCGTGAGCCAGCACAAAGCGCATCTCCTCGGCACTGTCGATGGTATGCGATCGAACGGCAACTATACACAGGCTCTCTGGCAGCGGGACTGCACGCTCTATTACTTCCCCATCCTCATCCACTTCGACGAAACTGTTTAAATCATGCATTTCCCCTTTTTCGGCACAGGTTGTGAACGCCAGGGTACTGCCCAAAAGGTCAAGGTCGCTTTCAACTAGCAAGACAGGACGATCGGGAGGAGTCGGTACATACTTCAATTCATCTTCATCTCCGCTTTCTACCCGTTCCAGAGCTTCCTCACGCTCCGCGGCAGTCGGGAAATAACGTTGAAACTCTTCAATGCGCGGAGCAATTGCTCGCAGATGTTCCAGCACGCTATCCCTGGTGCGTCTATCACTACGCTTACGCACCCGATAAATCATCTGATCGCCGATCTGAAAATCCACCGGCTCGATTTCACCCATACTGGCGATTTCATTCATGTGGGCATCCCAGATTGCTGTAGAAGTACCACCACCGGGAGGCGTCGTGCAGACAGCATTGGCCGCCGGGATTGCCATCATTAAACCTATGAGACCCGCAATCGCTGTCGTGTAGAAACGCTTCCCGCTCGTTTGCCCCAAACTAAACGAAGGAATAAATTTTGATTTCATATCCATAACACCTATTGTTCTAAATCCTGTTATTTATGTGCGGAGTATACTGTTTTCTTTAAGAGTTTTCTGTGTAATCGATTAGAGTGATAGAGCACTCTGAGCAACCTGTACTGATCCGTTTACCGTACACAGTTCAGTTATTATTGCAGTTAAACCATGTATTTAAAAATCGTGGAAGAATGCTATAGTGCCTTTGGCAAAAAAAATACCAAAGGGAAATTTACATTGAAAAAATTACTTAACTTTTCTTTTTACCAAGGAATATCCATACCACTCTGGGGAGCTGCGTTAATAATCGTGGGACTGCTAGCGCCTGGACATGATTCAATCTCCCAACACCTCAGTACCATCAGTTTATACTCATCGCCATGGCCTCTCGTGTTACAAATAATCAGTATCTGTCTCGGCCTGTCAGTCTGCGTATATTCAATAGGTGCTTCTTATATTCTAAAACGGTTTGCATGGTTCTCCATACCGTCCTTAGCTTTTGGTGTCGCGATGATATTCAATGGCTTGTATAAAATGGGAAGTCCTTTGCATGGATTGTATGGCATGGCCTTTTTCAGCCCATTAGTGCCCATAATCTTTGCACTCGAGTTTAAAGAAAGACTTAATTCTTATACGTTTCAAGTTTATTCAATTATTACCGCAATTCTAGGAATGATTTATATGTGGTTAATGCTGACACAGTTTGATCCCCATGGATATATAGGATTAACTCAGCGGATATTTATCCTATTAATGACTGTGTGGTATGGCGTAAGTATTTATAAATCCTGTGGCAACGCGCACCAAAGAGAAGCTTAATAGGTAGCACCTAAGGAACAGACCCGGTTAGAGATTCGCAGTTTATAGGATGGGTTAGGCAATCGCCGTAACCCATCAAGATGAAAACATGCTTAAAACGATGGGCTTCGCTAACGCTAGCCGGGCCTGCCCCTGCGTGCATCCTATTCAACTAGTTCTCGCAAAATTTTTTATAATTCCTCTACAAGACTTTGCAGCTTTTGATAATCAACCACTAACTCAATATCGAGCTCTTGGTCATTTATTTTTATCACTCGCTCGTACTTTAATGAATCAGTTTCATCCCCCTCTCGATTCTCTACATAACCACGCATTAGACCTGGAGAACGCCTTAAAGATGAGTCGGTATAAAAGTAAGAGTGGGGGTACATTTCTCGTTCGTAACTAAAATAGTTAACCCCATAGCTGTAATGCTGTATGCCTTTATCCCTCTGTTTCAATTTTAATACACCCAGGTTTGTGGGAAAGTTTTTGTTAAGCTCGTTTATCTTTTTCTTTAATTTTTCTTCGCTCTCGATGTAATACAGAGATTCAACTTTACCCAGTAATTCCCCGTATATTTCTTCTACTGCTTCTTTTGTGACATTTTCATCAATTTCATACTTGGATTTAATGTAGTAATTTATTAGCCATGAAGCTCCAACTCCCAGTATGGAAGCTATTATCAAAACATATAAAAATCTCATCAACTTTCCCCATTATACCCCGGTTACAAAGTCCCTCAGAAAACCTGCTATTATCCATTCCATAAATTTGGCTTAGACATTGTTTGTGATGACCTTGCCGTGATGATGTCTCAGCTCCCTAGCCCACCACTGCTGATCGGATTCGCCATCAATAAATCGCATATGAGACGCCATATTTGTAAAGGCTGCCTCATCAGGATCTAATGCCTTTTGAACAAAGTCAGTAATAGAGTTGCCCAGCTTAATAAACTCAAAGCCATCATGTTCAAACTCATATGTCGCTCCTGCTTCAAAACCGTCAGTAATAACTAGAATATAGTTTCCGCTAGCAGGAATTTCTCCAATTACTATATGTTCCCCATACCAGTCTGGTAGCACCGCCTCTTTTTCATCTTCATCGAGCATATTTGTCCAGCCTGAAAATTCGTTTTCAAGAGTTTCCCATTGCTCTGGTTTTGCAATATAGAAAGCTGCTTCATTATCTTTCTCACAAGAATACAGGGTGAGCGATGATGCCAAATCATAGAATTCTCTTAGTCCACCTATATTTGGGACTGAGAAACTGCTCTGGGGAGGTTCTATATGGTGCTTGAACCTTACTATCTTTTCTTTGGATTCAGAACCAATTGCTTCGCAGAGAAACTCTCCATGATGCCCCTTTATTTTTTGTAGTAATTCTTTATCCAAACAGCCTCCTTGTTTTCATATTGTGTCCTTTCGTATTGATACAACTAATAGGATAGGCTGAAACTAGCCGTATACTATAAATGATAAAAAGCGATGAGTTATCCTTAATTTAATGCATTCTATACAATCAGCGAAGTTCCATATAGCATAGCTGGGGTTCAATAACTGACCCGTGTCTGCCCCTAGGTGCAACCTGCTTGCTTACTACTTTCAATTCGGAAAAGAAATAACACCTTTACTTACAAAGTACCAGATTAATAAAGCACCAGCTCCCATAAGTAAAAAGAGAATTGTAGGTTCTAATTTAAAAAAACATGCCTTTAATTTTTGAAATACAGAAACATCTTTTCGATGATATTTGTTAGTAAGATCATATACAGATATTTCTGATAATTCTGGCGTGCTAGAATTAAGTGTGTCTCTTAGGAAACGGTATCTATCTACATATTTAAACCAATACTGATGTCTCATCATACCCTCAAAAAACCAATACAGTATCGAAAGGAAAGCTGCAAGGTTAGGAACAAAAGTCGATTTAATTGTAAAAGACAAACCCAGACATGCTAACCAAAGAGTAATAAAGAAATTCCTATTTCTGAAAATTAAATCATCGTACTTATCTAACGTACTCTGAATCAAAGTCATTTCAATTTTTAATATTTCTATTTTTTCTTTATTTTCCATATCAAGACTCTATGTTTCTATATAACGCTTACGCCAGTGGTTGGTGGAGCGTAGCGTAATCAATCCACTGCGCGTTCTTGTTAAGTGTCACTTAGCTCGCCGTATCTCAAAAACAACAGGTTTTCTCCTGAGCCAACTTTCCAATGAGCATAGCTATCTCGCTCAATAGACTCATGCAACTTTATTTCACTAGAGAAACAGGCTAGTACTTCAGCAAGCACTACACTTGCACACTCAAGATGGTCATCAGGTGCATCGTCGGTGAATACAGCACGAAAATGCAATGTATCTGATGACATATAGGCATAAAGAAACCTAAGTGTTGCAGGAACCTCTCCAAGCATTGCTTTTTGTATTATCTGTGGAATATTCACATTTTCCATAAAGACACTTAACATAAGAATACCAGAATTGGCTTGTAACCCTATAATTCATAAGGAAGTATTTTTACAGTTCCAAAAAAGTGGCTAATACCATAGTAAAGGCGGCCATCTAGTACATTATCGTTCTGATTTCCGAGTTTTTCGGTACTAAGTGGCTTTTTTCCTACAAGCTATTCCAGTTTCTTCTATTCTTTTTATTAATTGAATGTTAAGACTACTGCATGCCCCTATTTGAGTCAAAATCATCGGAAATTCAGTACCCTGCTTAGCGGATTAACCTTTTCTTACAATTTTCGACAAAACTTATCCCGCCCTTCTTTGCCCTTTGCGTGCCAAGTCTTTATATTGCTATGTTCGGACCATTTTATAAGAATGTGACAATGCATAAATATTCCATGATAAGCGGCCTTTTAGTGGCTTCTTTGGGCTTCGCGGCGCAGGCTGAGGAGAAGAAAGAAGAGGCTAAGTGGGACGTGAACAATCCTCCCGGCGAAGCAATCTTTGCCGAATTAAACGTGACTGAAGGTACTTGGATGAACCTTGATGTTAGCCCGGATGGCGAAACCATTGCCTTCGATTTATTAGGCGACATCTATACTATGCCGATTTCTGGCGGTAAGGCGACGAACATTACCAACAGTATGGCATGGGATATGCAGCCTGACTTTTCTCCGGACGGTAAGCAGCTGGCTTTCACTTCGGATCAGGGCGGCGGCGACAACATCTGGATTATGGATTTGGATGGTAGTGACCAGGTTCAGGTAACTAAAGAAAATTTCCGCCTGTTGAACAACCCTAAATGGAGCCCTGACGGTGACTATATCGCGGCTCGTAAACACTTCACAGGCACACGCTCGCTGGGTGCCGGTGAAATCTGGTTATATCACAAGTCTGGCGGTAGTGGCGTTCAGTTAAACAAGCGCCCGAACGAACAGAAAGATCTGGGCGAACCAGCCTTCACGCCTGATGGCCAGTATGTGCTATATTCGCGCGACTCGACTCCGGGCGGATATTTCGAGTACAGCAAAGACTCGACTAAACAGATTTATGAAGTCTATGCGATCAATCGCGACACGGGCGAAACCGAAACCTGGATCGATGGTCCTGGTGGCGCGGTACGTCCAGAGCCTTCGCCAGATGGCAAATACATTGCATTCGTTCGTCGAATCAGCGGTAAGTCAGCATTATTCCTGAAAGATCGTGAATCTGGTGCTGAGTTCCCGATTTATAAAGACTTAGAACGTGATATGCAGGAAACCTGGGCGATTCACGGGGTTTATCCTAATTTCTCATGGACTCCAGACAGCGAACAGATCGTGTTCTGGGCTGCGGGTAAAGTACACAAGATCGACGTCGAGTCGAAAGAAGTCGAAGAGATTCCTTTCGAAGTTAAGGATCGTCGTGAAATGCGTACTGCTGTTAAACAGCAAAACCCTGCATTCGAAGAGCGCTTTAACGCAAAAATGCTACGCTGGCTACAGGTATCTCCTGAAGGCGATCAGGCCGTGTTCCAGAGTCTTGGTAAAATCTACACAGTGGATCTACCTAACGGTAAGCCTGAGCGTTTAACGCGTCAGAATGATCACTTTGAGCTATACCCAAGCTACTCTCCTGATGGCGACGATATTATCTACACCACCTGGGACGACGAGAAACTGGGTACGGTACGTATCGTTTCTTCCAGCGGTGGTCGTGGCGACGTAATTTCTGAAAAGCCGGGGCATTACACCAACCCTAGCATCAGCCCGAATGGCGACTTCGCAGTTTATCAGGCGATCAGTGGCGGCTATATTACGAGTCCACTGTACTCAGAAGACACGGGTATATTCAGCGTTGATCTGGACGAAGAAGAAGTGACTAAAGTCAGCGACTCTGGCTCCAACCCTTTCTTTGCTGGTCAATCGGATCGAGTCTTCTTCAGCAAAACGGTTCCACACGGTGAGACTTATGAAAGTAAGCTGGTGAGTACTGACTTAGCTGGTCATGAAGAGCGCGAACATTATGCGGGCAATTGGATTTCTGATTTTGCTATTTCGCCTGATCAGAAATGGCTTGCGTTCACTCAACGCTATCAGGTTTACGTCACGCCTTTCGTTAAAAGCGGCAAAGCCATTTCCACCGGCCCTGATGCACGCAACCTACCGGTCAAGAAATTCTCGACTTTCTCGGGTGCGAACCTCGCATGGTCAGAAGACGGTACGGAGCTTTCGTGGTCACTCGGCCCAACGCTTTATCAGCAGAAGCTATCAGATCGATTTGATTTCTTAGCAAACGGCAGTAATACCAACGAAGAAGAGGCCGAAGTTCCTGAAGCCAAGGCGACTCAAATCGCTATGCCGGTTAAAGCAGCTAAGCCAGAAGGCCTGACAGCACTGGTTGGCGCTAAAGTTGTCACGATGGAAGGCGAACAGGTCATCGAAGACGGCGTGGTTGTGATTGAAGATAACCGCATTAAAGCTGTCGGCAAACGTGGAGATGTGTCGATTCCTTCTGGTGCAGAAACCATTGATGTTAGCGGCAAAACCATTATCCCTGGCCTTGTCGACGTTCACTGGCACGGCTCTTACGCTAACGATCAAATCCAGCCTCAGACTAACTGGAGCGCCATGGCCTCTCTGGCGTTTGGTGTGACCACGACGCACAACCCATCAGCCGATACCGAAGCGGTATTCTCGGCGAGTGAAATGCAGAAAGCCGGTTTAATTACAGCGCCACGTATTTTCTCTACGGGTACGATTCTGTATGGTGCGAACCACTATATTACGGCTGAAGTCGACGGAATGAATGATGCTACGAATCACCTTGAGCGTATGAAAGCGGCCGGTGCATTCTCGGTTAAGAGTTATAACCAGCCTCGCCGTGATCAGCGTCAACAAATTCTTCAGGCGGCTCGCGAAACTGGTTTGCTTGTAGTGCCAGAAGGTGGCTCTCTGTTCATGCACAACATGAGCATGATTATCGATGGCCATACGACAATCGAACACTCGATTCCGGTGGCTCATATCTATGATGACGTTAAGCAGTTATGGAGTCAGGCTGATACGGACTATGTACCGACGCTTGGCGTAGCTTACGGCGGTATCTGGGGTGAGCGTTACTGGTACGATAAAACTGACGTCTGGAAACACCCGCTTCTAAGCAAGTTTGTTCCACGTAATGTGCTGGAGCCTGCGTCACGTCGTCGCTTCAAAGCACCAGACGAGGACTATAACCATATCAATAACGCAACGGTTGCGGCCGAACTGCAGGACCTTGGCGTTAAAGTACTTCTCGGTGCTCACGGTCAACGCGAAGGTCTAGCCTCGCATTGGGAAATGTGGATGTTCGGCCAGGGGGGTATGACACCGATGGAAGCACTGCGTGCGGGTACCATCGATGGTGCCGAAATGCTGGGTATGGATTCAGAAATTGGGTCTATCAAAGCGGGCAAATTAGCTGACCTGGTTATCCTTGATGCTGACCCACTGGAAAACCTGCGAAACTCAGACAAAGTTAACATGGTAATGTTGAACGGTAAGCTTTATGAAGCCGAGACAATGAACCAGATTGCACCTGAGGAAAAAGATCGTAACTCATTCTTTTTTGAGTAAGTTTCTCTCTTTGAGCATGTATCAGTTTGTAATAATATGCATCATGTCTGATCGTGTTCATATTTTTAACCGAGCAATGCGCTTTTGCATTGCTCGGTTATTCATTTTTTAAGCGCTTTAGTGTACAGTGCGATTTATTACTACTAATTAATATAAAGGAAGCACGTGTACATTCTTAGGAAAAGCCTCTTTATTTTCTTAATATTATGTAGCTGTAACGTGTTTGCCTATGTTTTTAATAACGTTCAAGGCCCACTTCTTTCCGCTTCAGAATCCAATATTAACCAAGGCCAGGCCCTACAGCAGCAGCTGTATAATATGTCGAACCTATCGGTTCCAGAGCGTAAACAAGAAGCTTTTTTCCTAAAAATTAACAACCTGCTAAATCGATCCGAACTCGACAATCATTCCGAAGCGTTGGCAAATATTCTAATGGCCAACTATCAGATCCTGAATGGTGAAGCCCTGCGAGCCAGAGAGTATCTATCCATTGCTGAGCCTCTGATGAAAAGTGTCAACGACAGCCGTCTAAAGAACCAATATACCTACGTCAATATCTTTGTACTCCGTAGCGAAGGTGATCTGGTCAAAGCTCTTGACGATGCTGAAGAACTTTATAATGAAGTTAAAGATAAGTGGGGACTGAATAAACTCGGGGACCTGGTATTAGAACAAGCCTATATCAGCTCTCTATTATCAATGTACCAGGAAACGATTCCATTACTCGAGTTAGCTTTGGACTACTCGCTTGAAGCGAACGATCCTTATCTTATCTCCGAAACTTATAATGTTTTCGGCATCCTATACAGCTTTTTAAACGATACCCAGTCGTCGATCATGTACTTCAAGAAGGCGGTTGAAGTGATGGAGCGTCACCCGGCACTGGTTAGCAACATTTATTTCTATGCCAACCTTGCCGATTCTTATGGTATGAATAAAGAATACGACAAGGCCCTGGAATTGATCGAAAAGGCACGAGTACTTGCCATTCAAGAAGGTGATGTCCCCCTTCAGGCTTTTGCTCATCAGGTAAAAGCTCGCGTGTATACCAACACCGAAGATTATCGTGATGCCATTTCCGAACTAGTCAAAGCTAAGGAGCTTCAGGAACAGGTAGGCGAACAACTTTTCGGTTATGAGCTACATATTGATTTTGCCTATGCCTACCTCAAACTGGATGAAATAGATGAAGCCGAGAGTCATCTGGATAAAGCGATTATCAGCGCAGAAAAAGTTGCCGCGCTTGATGACTTTTATTTAAAGCGACTCCGCTCAGAAATCAGTGCTGCCCGTGAAAACTATAAAAGCGCCTACGAGCTGCTACAGGAATCATACGAGACCTATCGTAAGACGTTTAACGACAACCTGACCTATGTTTCCAATCTATCGCGGGAACAGCTCGATCAGGAACGCCTTTCTTTTGAAAATAAGCTATTAGAAAAAGAAAACCAGATTAATACTAAGTACGTTAAGAAGTATAAAAAGTACAACATCATTTTATTTACTCTGATTATTCTTTTGTTAATCCTGATAGGGATTGGTATCTGGTTAGTTATTAAATACCGCATAGCTGCACGAAAGAATGAAGAAATGGCTCTTACCGATAACCTGACCGAGTTACCCAACCGTCGACAAATGTTCCGTCAGCTCGACAGTGAGCACCAAAAAAGTGAAGGCGGCAGATCGGTTTACAGTCTCATCATTTTTGATATCGATCACTTCAAAACTATTAATGACCGCTTTGGTCATCGCATGGGTGATAAAGTTATCAGCAGGCTGGCAGCGATTACTCGCAATACGCTTCGCGAAGACGACACCATTGGCCGCATTAGTGGCGAAGAATTCTTAGTCATCCTGCCCAATACCAAGGTGCAAGAAGCTGTTCAGATTGCTGATCGCCTGAACAAGCAGTTTGCTGATGCAGACTTCCGTGATCTGGACGAAGGCATTCATTTAACCGCAAGTTTCGGTGTGACTGAGTATATGCCGGACGATGAAAGTTTAGATATGGTTATTAATCGGGCCGACCGATTATTGTATAAGGCCAAAAACGAAGGCCGAAACCGAGTGGTTTCGACCTTTAATGATGAACCCGATGAAGACTGATTAGTCTTGCAAGTGTGAGCGCAACATCCAAGCCGTTTTTTCGTGTACGACTAAGCGATCACCGATGAGGCTTGCAGATGACTCATCACTCGCTTCTTGTGCAACCTCTAATGCTTCACGCGCTGTTCTAACTACCGTTTCATGACTGTCTACTAAACGGCTTATCATTTCTTCAGCGCTGATATCACCAGAAACTTCTTCAATGCTCGATAGCTTAGAGAACTCCTGGTAGGTACCTGGCGATAAAATACCCAGTGCACGAATACGCTCTGCAATTTCGTCCACCGCTTCAGCCAATTCAACATAGTGCTCTTCGAACAATACGTGTAGCTGCTGGAAGAATGGACCTTTCACATTCCAGTGGAAATTGTGAGTTTGCAAGTACAGTGTGTAAGTATCAGCTAATAAGCGAGATAAACCTTGACCAATCTCTTCACGAGCACCTTGGTCAATTCCAATATTGATTGCCTTGTTCATCTATTAATCTCCTTTCCGTTAATTTATGCATTTACTATAACGAATATTTATAAATTAACAAAATTAATCCTTTAAACCAACTTAATGCATTCTGACTATAATTCGTCAATTTACTTCCGATAAGTGGCTAAAAAGACTAAAATTCGCACAATTTTTAATGTTATAACATATATATTGATCCTTCATGACAGATATCAACTTTGACAGTTTCGATCGCAAACTCGATGCACTGGGTCTACGTTGCCCGGAGCCGGTAATGATGGTTCGCCTAAACGTGCGTAAAATGCAGGAAGGCGAAACCTTGCTTGTGATCGCTGACGACCCGTCAACCACGCGGGATATACCCAAGTTCTGTACTTTTATGGATCATCAGTTATTGGCAAGCAGTACCGACGAAATGCCATATAAATACTTAATCAAAAAAGGGTTACCCTAATTGAGTAAGGAACAAGACACTAACACCAGTTTTAATAACATACTGAGTCAGATTAATCAGTCTCAGGAAGGTAACAAGCTACCTCCCGTTGATCAATGGAATCCCGACTTCTGTGGCGATATGGAGCTGGTAATTAAACGCGATGGCAGTTGGCACTACCAAAACTCTCCCATCGGGCGGCACCGTCTGGTAAAACTTTTTTCTACCGTTTTGAAAAAAGAAGACGACCAATATTTCCTGGTAACTCCTGTGGAAAAGCTCGGAATTCGAGTTGAGGATGCACCTTTCCTGGTTACCAGAATGAAAGTGGAAGATACTGACAAAGGCCCCGTTATCGTCTTTACCGATAATTGTGATAACACAATCCCACTAAGTTCCGATAACCCTCTTTGGGTAGAACAGGATAGTCGGACAGGAGAGCCTTCTCCTTATGTCATGGTCAGACGTAACCTCCATGCATTAATTCATCGTAATGTGTTCTATCAATTGGTCGAGATGGCAGAGGAACGGATTATTGATGACAAAAAACACTTGGGCGTTGTTTCCGCCGGTGAATTTTTTAGTTTGGGTACGATATAACGTTATGCCAAAGTTCCAGTCCTTATCTAAATTTACTATCAGCTGCTATCTCATCTCTGTCATAGTTATTGCAAGCATTCTCGCCAATGATTACTGGCAGTGGCTTGAGTTGCCAACAAAGGTACGCGTGGGCATTTTAGTGGTCGCAGTCATTATCGGCCTCTCAGGCTCTTTGGTGAGTATAGTGAAGCAACTTAAAGACATTCTTCGCGGTAAATAAATTTCAAATTCACTGCAACACGTATCGTCAGCGACAACTGATCTGAACTTGCTGGTCTGATTAACTTACTAGCCTTGAATAATCTGATTATCGTCACCATGTTATAAGGACACTCACGCCAATAGGAGCTTTTTTATGAAGGTACTAATGGTTCTAACCTCTCACGATAAGTTAGGCGACACGGGCGAAAAAACAGGATTTTGGCTCGAGGAATTTGCCTCGCCTTACTACGCCTTTAAAGATGCTGGCGCAGACATAACTCTTGCTTCACCGAAAGGTGGACAACCTCCACTGGATCCAAATAGTGATTCGGAAGATGCCCAGACTGATGCTACACATCGTTTTAAGTCTGATGAGGACGCTCAGAAAGATCTGGCTTCTACGACAAAGTTATCAGAAATCAATATCGAAGATTTTGACGCGGTGTTCTATCCCGGCGGACATGGACCACTGTGGGATTTGGCTGAAGATAAAGATTCTATAGCCATCATTGAGCAGGCCTATAAAATGCAAAAGCCTATCGGTGCGGTTTGTCATGCCCCAGCGGTATTTAAGCAGACAAAAGCCCCTAACGGCGATCCTCTGGTAAAAGGTAAACGCGTCACTGGTTTCAGCAACAGCGAAGAAGCCGCCGTACAGCTTACCGAAGTAGTGCCATTTCTTGTCGAGGATATGCTACAGGAAAAAGGTGGCCTTTATTACAAAGGTGATGACTGGCAAGACTTTATTCAGATTGATGGCGACCTGATCACAGGACAAAACCCTGCATCTTCAGAAGAAGCTGCCAAAGCGGTTATCGCACAACTGCAGTCATAAAAAATAACGCGCTGCTAAAACCTAGCAGCGCTTGCTTTGACTAAGACAGAAATATAAATTCTGGGCATTTCCTTTGCCCAACGTCTTCCCTAAAGTTCTTGATTTGAAATCCCTTAGTGCCTGTCCTTCGGCCCCAATCCATGGAACACAATCCCGGTGCTCTCCCAAACCTTCCTAGATCTTATATTATTTTTTCCTAAAACCTACCAACCCTTTCTTCAGTTGTAGTATCGCTTCCTCAGATGACGATAATATGACGGAAACTTTTCTGTTTGGTTAAATCACTGCACTTCTTGAGAATGCAGTTTCTTGCTCAACCCTACCTTCT
Source organism: Kangiella sediminilitoris (assembly GCF_001708405.1). Lineage (NCBI taxonomy): Bacteria > Pseudomonadati > Pseudomonadota > Gammaproteobacteria > Kangiellales > Kangiellaceae > Kangiella > Kangiella sediminilitoris. The sequence continues at coordinate 2,392,150 of NZ_CP012418.1, forward strand.
CAGTTATGGTTTGTGTAAATTTATGGAACCGGACTCCTATGAATAAACTCATTACCATCATCGTATTACTGGTAGCAGCAACCGGTTTTTATCTAGCTTTTATATACGGACGAGCCTACTGGCATCCTTTGTACTTAAAAGTTGCCGGAGCGCGTACTGTTTCGGACGTTGTTGCTCAATTTGGTGACGAATCCCGCCAGCGCATGACACCTTATTTTAAAGCTGCTGGCGTAACCTACCCTCCAAAATCTGTTTCTTTATTGGCAGTCAAAGACGAATCATTACTCGAGCTTTGGGATACATCGAAATCCGACCCAGTTTTTATACGCAAATATCCAATTCAGGCATTGAGCGGAGTCGCTGGGCCTAAGTTGCGAGAAGGCGACCGACAGGTGCCAGAAGGTATTTATCAAGTTGAATACCTCAACCCAAACAGTTCATACCACCTGTCGATGAAACTTAATTACCCTAATAGTTTTGATTTAAAGCATGCTAGAGCCGAAGGCAGAGATCAGCCGGGAACCAATATATTCATTCATGGTAAAGCCGTATCGATTGGTTGTTTAGCTATGGGAGATTCGGTTGCTGAAGAGTTATTTATTCTGGCTAGCGATATCGGTCAACACAATATCGAAGTTGCCATCGCTCCAAGCGATCCAAGAACCAATTCGTTAAAGCCTATTGCCGACTTGGCATGGAGTAAAACACTATACAAGAAGTTAAGCGACTACTTTTCAGACTACAAACAATAGAAGAGAAAATATGGCTTAACCCAAAAAACAATCTTTCACATGGTCATCAACCATACCCGTTGCTTGCATGAAGGCATAACAGATGGTGCTGCCGACAAATTTAAAGCCGTCTTTTTTCAGCTGTTTGGACATGGCATCGGATTCGGGTGTTGTCGCCGGTACTTCTTTTAAACTTTGCCAACGATTATTCACTGGCTCGCCACCAACAAATTGCCATAGATAATCTTTGAAGGTTTGTTGCTGTGTGATTTCAAGATAACGCTGGGCATTAACAATAAAGGCATTCACTTTGAGCCTATTGCGAATGATGCCGGGATCGGCCAAAAGCTCTTCACGTTTAGATTGATCGTATTGGGCAATTTTGACGGGATTAAAGTTATCAAATACGCGGCGATAATGTTCGCGCTTTTTCAAAACGGTTATCCAGCTCAAACCGGCCTGGGCTCCTTCAAGACACAGCATTTCAAACAGCTTCTGGTCGTCGTATTCAGGCCGTCCCCACTCCTTGTCGTGATACTCAATGTATAAAGGGTCATCGCTGACCCAGCCACAGCGTTTAGTCATGTTCGTCTTTATTTAATCTTTGCTGGACGCAGAGTAAGAGCTGTTCCATTTAGAGCCATGATATGCGGCGATAAGCAATAATATGAGCGCGAAGAAAGCCGAAACATAGACCAGCAGGTTCGGATTGCCCGTACCGTTTTTGACCAGAATCGACATATAGGCCCAGACACCGACCAGTGGATACACGAACACCGCTGGTTCCAGGCTTCTTCTGATGGGATTGAAGCTGAGTACCAGTGCGAAAATGACCAAGGCCAAAGCACTCTGCATCACACTGAAACTGGGATCATGAAGGAAAGCGCTCTCTTTGTTATCACTGACCAGATCCAGACTGACCAGCCAGGCAGCTTCATTAGCCACCAGGGCGACGCTGATCCAGCCTAAAAATAAAGATAAAGTTATACTGGCGCTTACCGGACGCTCCGACTGCGATAAAACTGACCATACGAGCGATGCAAATATCGCTGCCATTACCACCAATGACCAGCCGATCAGAATATAAGACCAGACAAATACCCAGGCGATAGTCAGCACCATGGCCACACTTAACCCAGCATTAAAATTTAAGGTCATTGTGGTTTCTTCAGTAAATACCGCACGGATATCTTTTATCGCCACAATTATCAGCATAACGAAAATGGCACCCCATATCGTAAAAGCATAGCCTGCCGGTGTAAAAGCCGATGAATAAGCTGCACTGACCGTGGCCTGTGTCTGCCCATTAATACCCACAATGCTGCTGTAATAACTGATAAAGATCACCGCAGCGACTAATAATAGGTTCACAACAGCTCTAATCTTCAACATTTTCACTTTCTCCTGCAATAGTTATGCTTTCTAGGTTAGAAAATAACCCAAATTCCCGTATAATCCGACCATTAATTTCAAATTCTTAGAAACACCTTAGCGAAAGGCAATCCCGTGACTCAAGGTAACGATAGTACAAAAACATTTCAGGGACTAATCTTAACCCTACAAAACTACTGGGCCGACCAAGGCTGTGTCATTCAGCAACCGCTCGATCTCGAGGTGGGTGCTGGTACCTTCCATCCGGCAACATTCCTACGCGCTATTGGCCCGGAGCCCTGGAGCGCGGCTTATGTTCAACCTTGCCGCCGCCCAACAGACGGTCGCTATGGTGAAAACCCTAACCGTTTACAGCATTATTATCAATATCAAGTAGTTATCAAGCCTTCACCGCTGGATATTCAGGAAATGTACCTGAGTTCTTTAAGAGCGATTGGAATAGATCCGCTTGAACACGATATTCGTTTCGTCGAAGACAACTGGGAATCACCAACGCTTGGTGCCTGGGGCCTTGGCTGGGAAGTCTGGTTAAATGGCATGGAAGTGACTCAGTTTACTTACTTCCAGCAAGCAGGCGGACTCGAATGTAAACCGGTTATGGGAGAAATCACTTACGGCCTTGAGCGTATCGCGATGTATCTTCAGGGCGTGGATAGCATCTATGATCTCGTATGGACGGACGGTCCTCTGGGCAAGGTTTATTACCGTGATGTTTTCCACCAGAACGAAGTGGAACAGTCCAAATATAACTTTGAACATGCCAACGTTGATAAATTGTTCGAGCTGTTCGACTATTTCGAGTCTGAATCGAACAGCCTGATTGAAAATAATCTGCCGCTTCCAGCTTACGAAATGGTGTTAAAAGCCTCGCACACCTTCAACCTGCTTGACGCTCGTGGCGCTATCTCGGTCACTGAACGCCAACGCTTTATTTTGCGCGTTAGAACCATTGCTCGTGCCGTAGCAGAAACTTATTTCCATGCTCGTGAACAGCTTGGATTCCCAATGTTGAAGGAGGACAAATAATGCACCATTCAGATCTACTATTTGAACTGGGCACGGAAGAGCTTCCTCCAGTTAGTTTAAAAACATTACGTGACGCATTAAAAAAGAATGTTGTCGACGCATTAAAAGCCAAAGACTTTGAGTTTGACGAAGTAGAGGCTTTTGCCACACCTCGTCGCCTGGCTCTAATCGTACGCGATCTGAGCGACGCACAACCCGATAAAGAAGTTGAGCGTCTGGGTCCTGCTGTTGCAGCCGCATTTGACGATGATGGTAATGCTAAACCAGCGGCAGCCGGTTTCGCTAAGTCCTGCGGCGTTGAAGTGGATCAGCTGGAGCGTATCCAAACGGATAAAGGCGAGCGCCTGGGTTATACCATTTCTCAGAAAGGCCAGACTCTGAGCGATCTTATCGAAGATATATTAACGGGCGCCCTGAAAAAACTTCCAATCCCTAAACCTATGCGCTGGGGCGACAGTTCAGCTCAATTTATACGCCCGGTTCATTGGACGGTTCTTCTTTACGGTTCTTCGGTTCTCGATGCGACCATCTTAGAAACTAAGACTGGTAATATCAGTCACGGTCATCGCTTTATGGCTGAAGGCCCAGTGTCTTTACATGATGCAGACGACTATGTGACCAAGCTAAAAGCCGAGAATGTCCTGGTTGATTATGAAGATCGTCAGCGCATCATTACGGAGCAGGTAAAGGCAGAAGCTGAAAAGCTGGGTGGTTTTGCTCAAATTGATCCCGACCTGTTAGACGAAGTCACTGGTCTAGTTGAGTGGCCAGTAGCACTGACCGGTCAGTTCGATACTGAATTCCTTAAAGTGCCCTCTGAGTGTCTTATTTCTTCCATGGCTGAGCATCAGAAATACTTCCACATTTTGGACAAGAGCGGCAACTTACTGCCAAACTTTATTACCATCAGTAACATTGAAAGCTCGAACCCAAGAAGTGTTATCGAGGGTAACGAGAAAGTTATTCGTCCTCGACTTGCTGACGCTATGTTCTTCTATGATAAAGATCAGCAGACCACTCTAGAGAGCCAGCAGGAGCGCCTGAAGAAAGTTGTATTCCAGAAACAATTGGGTACGGTTCAGGAAAAAGCTGAGCGCGTTGCAGAACTGGCTAAAACGATTGCTCCGACCGTTGGTGCTGATCCTGAGTTAGCTCATCGAGCAGGATTATTATCTAAGTGCGATTTAACCACTCAGATGGTCGGTGAGTTCGATAAGCTACAGGGAATTATGGGTACTTATTATGCTCGTCATGATGGCGAAGATGAAAGTGTGGCCATTGCCATGACAGAGCAGTACCTGCCAAAGTTCTCTGGCGATAAGCTGGCAGCCAACCCAGTCGGTCAATGTCTGGCCATCGCTGATCGCGTCGATACGCTGGTCGGTATCTTTGGTATTGGTCAGGCTCCAAAAGGCGCTAAAGATCCTTTCGCCCTACGTCGCGCCGCTATTGGTTTAGTTAGGACTTTGATTGAAAAGAAAATTCCTTTGGACTTGAAAGAGTTAATACATAAAAGTATTAAGATTTACGGTGATGTACTTCCGAGCAAGATTGAAGGGAAACTTAAAGAACAAATGGAAAATGTGTTGGGAAAAGAGTCCCCGAGAATATACTCTGATGTTTTTACACGAGAGGATGTCATAGAGTTTATTTTCAACTTTGGAATAGAGCGTCTACGTTCTTGGTATTTTGACCAAGGGATTAATAATAGTATGATTTCATCTGTATTAGCAATACGCCCAACCCAACCATTAGACTTCGATTTAAGACTTAAGGCCGTTCAGCACTTCCAAACGCTACCGGAAGCGGAAAGTCTTTCTGCCGCCAATAAGCGTGTAAAGAATATCCTGGCCAAGGCTGATGTTGAGGTGCCAGATTCGATAGATAGTTCATTACTGCAAGAAAGCGCCGAAAAATCACTGGCAAAAACTATCGCTTCCGTAGAGTCTGAACTGGCATCTATTGATAACTACCAGGAACGCCTGACTCGTATGGCAGCACTACGACATGATGTAGACGCATTCTTCGATCATGTCATGGTGAATGCCGACGATCCCGCGATTAAAGCTAACCGTCTGGCACTGCTTAAAAAGCTAGAGGATATGTTTGGATCAGTTGCAGACATTTCACAGCTACAAAACTAGAGCTATAGATTTTATATGATCGATTGGTCAAAAAAGAAAATCGTGGTACTGGATCGTGATGGCGTCATCAATCACGATTCAGATAATTACATAAAGTCGCCTGAAGAGTGGATTCCCATTGCAGGAAGTTTACCGGCTGTCGCGGCTTTAAATAAACGATTTAAGGTAGCCATCGCTACAAACCAGTCGGGTATTGGTCGCGGCTACTATGACGAGTCTGTGCTGGATGCCATGCATGAAAAGATGGCGAAACTTCTGGACGAGCATGACGGTCATATTGATCAGGTTGAATTCTGCCCACACCACCCGGATGACGGCTGTGACTGTCGAAAACCCAATCCAACCATGTTGAAGCGAATTGCCGAAAAGTTTGACGCATCTCCAGAAGAAGTTGTCTTTGTCGGTGACTCAAGCTCTGACTACCACTGTGCACAGGAGTTCGGCTGCGACTTCGTTTTATTGTTGACCGGAAAAGGTCTTAAAACATTGGACAAACTGGCTGGCGAAAATATCACGGTGGAAAAAAGCCTGGCTAAACTAGTTGAAGCCATCAATTCAGAGAACAAACAATGAATACTCTTATCATAGGCGCAGGCAAACTTGGCCAGCGATTTTATAATTTCCTGAAAAGTGAGGGTGAGAATCCTATAACCTTGTCACGTTCAGAAAAAGAATGGTCTGACAATCATATTCAGTTCAATATGCTGAAAGCTGGCGTCGAGCTGCCTGAACTGCCAAAACTGGATCAGGTTTATATTATCGTCGCGCCCGATGAACGTAATGAGGTTGCTTACCGTCAGACTTATATCCATGCTGTAGCAAATATCGTCCAGATCCTGCACAAGCAGCAAGACCTGTTCCATTGTACCTTTGTATCGTCGACTTCGGTATATTCGGGTAACCTGGAGCCAGTTATCGACGAGTCGACAACGCCAAAGCCCGCCAGTTTTTCCGGCAAGGTATTACTGGATGCTGAAAAGAGTCTGCTTAATCTGCACCCTAATACCAGTATTGTTCGCGCTTCGGGACTTTACTCTAATCAACGTAGTAAATTGATAGACAGCCTACTGGATAAAGACAAGTACCTAGACCCCAAATGGCTAAACCTCATTCATGAGAAGGACCTGTGCCACTGGCTACATTATGCTGGTGAACGCGAGATTAACATGAGCATTGCTTCTGATGGCCATGCTTTTACGCGAAAACAGCTTCAGGACTTTGTGAAAACAGGTCAATATGAAGAGAAAAATGCAGAGAAATGTTACCGCTCAGCACTATTGAAACGTATGCACCTGAAATACCCCTCAATTTTTGATTGGGCCAAGGAAAATATTCACAATTCCTAACGTTTTACATGCTGAAGACACTCTAATTTCTGTTACAATTTGGCCAGCATTATTTCCCCTTTTAATATTAAAGTTTGTTTGCGAGTTTGATTATGACAATGAAAAAAACTTTTGCAGCACTTGCTGTTATTTTTGCAGCCCCAACGGCCTTCGCTGATGGTCTACTTTCTGACGCGCCTGAAGAGGGTTATATCGGTAATATCGATATTGGATATATCAGTACCTCTGGTAATACAGAAACCGAGAGCATGAACGGTGAATTCAACTGGACTGCGCGCGCCAGTGAGAACTGGGCCACCGGTATTCAAATTACGGGAGTAACAAACTCCAGTGAAGGGACTCGTGATGCTGAAAATTATACCTTTAGCTGGAATAATCGTTATGACTTAACTGAGAAAAGTTTCTTCTACGGCCTTGTTGATTACATGAATGATTATTTTGGTGCTTATGACTATCAGGCTGGTGCCTATGTTGGTTACGGTCATCAGTTTTATAAAAGTGATGATGGACACTTATCTCTTGGTTTTGGTTTAGGTTACCGTATTAATGCCGTTTTCATTGGTGAAGATGAAAAAGAAAACGTACTTCGTGGTGACTTTGACTTTGCCCACCAATTGACTGACACAGCACGTTTTACTCAGGTCATTCGAGCAGTTTGGGGTGATGAGGTTGATACTTATACTTCAAAGTCGGCTATTACTACTAAGATCTCTGAAAACCTAGCCATGAAGCTCGCTTACCTGGTTAACTACAACTCAGTAGTCCCAGCTGGCGCGGAAAAAACAGACCGCACCACCACAGTCGGTATCAGCTACAGCTTCTAGCAGTTCTCTTGATAATAAAAAACCGGCTAACAGCCGGTTTTTTTATGCTTGATGTTAAAGTATTTCTCTAATCTTCCATATGCTGATTTTTTAGCTTCACATAATTATCAGCAGAATACTTGAAGAATTTCAGTTCTTCTTCTGTCAGCTTTCTGATTTTACGCGCAGGTGATCCTACCCAAAGATAACCACTCGCCAACTCACGACCAGGAGGGACAAGGCTGTTGGCACCAATAATGGCATTCTCACGAACAATAGCCCCATCCATAACAACAGCACCCATACCTATCAGACAGTTATCCTCAATGGTACAGCCGTGTAAGATGGCTTTATGACCAACCGTCACATTATCACCGATAGTAAGGTCATGTCCCTCAGGATCGTAAGGTCCAGCATGTGTAACGTGACAGACAGTTCCATCTTGAATACTGGTTCGTTTACCAACTCTGATTGAATGTACATCACCTCTCAATACTGCCATCGGCCATATTGAGCTGTCATCACCGATCTCAACATCTCCAAGGACTAATGCAGAATCATCAACGAAGGCTTTGTCACCGAGTTTTGGTGTTTTTTTCTGAAAAGTTCGAATTGTCATAAGGTATCTTTGCTATAAGCTTGCCCTATTTTAGCGATAAACTCCACAATCGCAAAATAAAACCCACATTAGGGTATTTGACAAAAGCCTAACTCAAGCTATTCTAGGTATGTTTATTAGAAAAAAATAAAATTCAACACGGGGTTAACTTTGAGCAAAGGACTAGGCCAGTGGATAAGCAACTTCTAAATCGCTTATTTTCCAATGATTATTCAGCATTACTGATATGTAGCAAATCGCATGTCATCAAAGTTATTTCTATTGATCCCGTTATCTCAGAAAGCTTACTTCAAGGAAGCCCAGTGGAGGAACTCCTCCCTCGTGCAGTTCAAAATGGTTCGGAGCGACGCGCCATCATTAAGCTTCCTCAGCTTGGCGTCGATAAGAATTTCATTGTGTCCTCTTTACAGATGGAAGAGGACGAGTCCCATATAGATCGAATTCTGACCCTACAGGTGTTACCAACACTTAACCTTGCTTCACCCGATCTGAACGATGTTGTTAAAGATTATAAAGAGACCGTAATCAGGAACTCCCCTATTTTTATCTATGTTCTTGATTACAAAGAAAAGATATTTTCAGAGGGCATGCATAACTATTCCAAGCTTCTTGGCTATAGTGAGCGCGAAATTATGGACATGCCCGATGGAGTATATAGCTTTATTCATCCAGAAGATCTTGAGGCGGTAGACAGGCAGGAAAAAGAGCTTCGTAGTAGTGACAACCGAACGGTTGTGCCAGTAGAGTTCAGGCTACAGCATAAAAATGGTGACTGGATATGGGTTCAGGTCCACAGCACCATCTACTCTCGCAGCGAGGATGGGGAGCCACTGATAGAAATCGGTACCATCCATAAAATGAACAAGGATCAGGAAGCCGAGAATGCTCTCCGTCAAAAGGATAAATATTACCGGACGCTCGTTGAAAATAGCTATGACTGTATCTTGATGTATAACAAAGAAGGAATTGTCACTTATATTTCTCCTTCTGTCACCCGTGTCACAGGCTATCAGGAAGAAGATTTACTGGGCAAAACCCTGGAAGGATTTATTTATGAGGATGACAGGGAAGATGCCTCCGTCAATTTACGTTACGTTGCCGAGAACCCCGGAGCATCTTCCGTGGTCGAACGCCGCATAAGACATAAAAATGGCGATATTCTATGGATCGAGAGTCGTCTCGCAAACCACTTGAATGATCCAGACATTCAGGGTGTCACCATTAATTTCCATGTCATCAGCGACCGCAAGGAAGCAGAGCAGGAAATTCATCGGTTAGCCAATTATGATGCCCTCACAGGCCTTGCCAACAGACACCTGCTGCAAAGCTGTTTATTACGCGATATCGAAAGCTGTAGTGCCAAGCAATCCAAACTGGCATTCATGTATGTCGACCTGGATAGATTTAAGCAGATTAATGATACGTTAGGTCATTCCATTGGTGACGATCTTCTGGTTTCTGTCACTAATTATATGAAAAAATGCCTGCGTAATGGTGATACTTTGGCACGCGTTGGCGGTGATGAGTTTGCAATCGTCTTACCCAATACCGAAACACACGAAGCACAGGCGGTTGCCGAAAGATTATTACGACATCTAAAGCAACCAATACAGGCAGGGCCACACCGTGTGCAATCAGGCGCCAGTATTGGTATCAGTATGTTCCCTGAACACAGCAGTAATGCAGAAGACTTATTCCGTTATGCGGATATGGCAATGTATTCAGCAAAATCTGATCGCAACCGCTTTAAATTTTATCAACGAAAATACAGTCAGCAGGAAAACAAACGAAGACTGATTGAAAAAAAATTAAAAGTTGCCATAGAAGATCAGCATCTGCATTTATACTATCAGCCTCGGGTCGATATCAGTTCAGGAAAAATCACCAGCGTTGAAGCCCTTTGTCGATGGGATGATAAAGAGAATGGCAGTATCCCTCCCAATATCTTTATTCCCATTGCTGAAGAGACGGGACTCATTCATGACCTCAGCCAATTGGTTACCAAAATGGTTTGTAGGCAATCTGTCGAATGGCATGGCATGGGAATCCATATTCCTATTGCTTTTAATTTATCGGTGAAAGACCTCAAATATTTTGATCTAGTCCATAACATAAACGATACCATCGACCAGTTTGGTGTTTCAGGAAAAATGCTTGAAGTCGAAATCACAGAAAGTGCTGCCATGACGGATGTTGTTAATACCGTCAAGGTACTGAACCAGCTGCAAGAAAATGGTATTAAATTGTCGATTGATGACTTTGGTAAAGGTTACTCATCTCTGGCCTATCTCAGTCAATTACCGGTCGATAATTTAAAGATCGATAAATATTTTGTCTCGCGTTTAAGTCCTAACTTCAATGACCACAAGATCAACCTCAACATTATCCGAACCATTATTTCATTGGCCCAAAGCCTGAATCTTAAAACAGTTGCCGAAGGTATTGAGACACCCAACCAATACAACACTCTCAAATCCCTGGGTTGCCATATGGGACAGGGTATTTTCTTCTACCACCCCATGCCAGCTCAACAACTGTCAAAGCTACTAAACCGGGAAGCCCGTTTAGCCCGTCAAACCATCAACATCCAATAATATAAGCTACTTGATTTGTTTCACTTTTTTCCTTCAAGACTGAGGATATTTGGCCTGAGCTGGTGTAAGCTATAATTATCACTGAGGCTATACTTAGATAGCATAAATTGAGGTTGAGTCCATGAATATAGCCATTGCCAGTTGTCAGAATTTACCGGACTGGGAAAAAGACGATATACCATTCTTTAATGAACTGGATGAACTCGGTGTTTCATATCAGATTCTTGCCTGGGACAGCGATACAGACTGGTCACAGTTTGACGCCTGTCTACTTCGCACCACCTGGGATTATCAAGAACGTATCGATGAATTCATGCAATGGATTAAGTCTGTCAGTACACAGACTCGATTGATTAACTCCAGAGCCATCGTTGAGTGGAACAGCCATAAAAGCTATTTGAAAGAGCTGGAACATGCAGGGATTAGAATTACACCTTCGGAATGGCTTCAGCAAGGCCAGTCCTACGACGTCAAAGCATTAATGGACAAGCATGGCTGGCAAAAAGGATTCCTCAAACCACTTGTCGGAGCCAATGCTCGCGAGTGTCTACGCTTCTCGATCCGTTCAGAATTTGAACTTGAGTTAGCACAAAAACACATTGATAAACTTTGCCCCGTAGAAGATCTCGTTTTACAGCCCTATCTTTCCAGTGTTGAAACGTTCGGGGAGACTTCTGGTATATTCTTTGGTGGCAAATACAGTCACGGCACCCGTAAAGTTCCGGTGAAAGGTGATTTCCGAGTACAGGATGATTATGGAGCCAGTGACTATGTGTACCACTTGACCGACGATGAACTGGAACAGGCTCACAAAGCTATCCAATACATCACCGAAAAAGCGGGGCCACCACTATATGCTCGAGTGGACTTCCTTCACCATAAAGGGGGACCGGTATTCGTTAATGAACTTGAGCTGATTGAACCTTCGTTATTCTTTCGCCATGGAGGCCGCGAAAGTTGTAAAAAGTTTGCACAGGAACTTGTAAATACACTACAAAAGACCCATTAGTTTAAAATAACGCATTAAATACATTGGAGAATATTAATGAACAAGATTTTAGGGATTGTCTTAGCTGGGTTAATTGGAATGATAGGATGCAGCAATGAGCCCACCAATAATAAAGACCTTGATGTTAGCAAGGCTACAAAAAGCGTTGAGACAAAACAGTCAGACGAAAACCAACATAACAGTAAACCAGATGTTAAGTCAGAGATAACCGATGAGAGTGTCAACACAGATTACACGCCGGCTCTATGGAAAATAGAACATAACGGAACGACTTCCTACCTGTTCGGTTCTATTCACATGGGAGAGGCTGATATGTACCCTCTTCCAGATGCTGTCAACAAGGCCTTTTCTGCTTCAGATTCTATCGCGGTAGAAATCGATCTTTCCAGCATCAATCAAGCAGAGCTTGCACAAACTATTCAAAGCATTGCCATTGATCCCGAAAACCCGTTAAACACCGTGTTAAAGGAAGAAACCCTGGCTGAATACGAGGAGTACTGTGAAGAGACGAAAAGTCCCTGCCAGATGTTTAATTCCTTCGAGCCATGGTTTGCGGGCATGACGCTGGAAGCACTAAGCATGCAACAGTCCGGTTATAGCGAACAGTATGGTATCGATAATTACTTCCTTGGCCAGGCTAAAGACAAAAATAAAAACATCATTGAACTCGAATCCATTGATTTTCAGTTATCTCTTTTTGATCAGATGCCACTAGAGCTTCAGGACATGTTTCTCTACAGTGTGGTTACCAAAGAAGGTAATGATACTGACGAGCTGGTATCAGCCTGGAAGCAAGGTAATGTGGAAGAATTCATAGCTAACAGTTACGAAGATGCTAAGCAAAAAGGAATGGATGAGGAAGCCTATGAGCAATTTATGGATGCTTTGCTTTATCAGCGTAACCGTGGCATGGCGGATGGCATCGCTGAACAGATTGAGCAAGGTAAGGCCTTATTCGCAGTCGTAGGCGCCGCTCATTATGGTGGAGACAAAAGCGTAAACCACTATCTTGAGGAAAAAGGATATAAGGTAGAGCGTGTAGATTACTAAGATATTCTTAAAAAAAGCCCGGTTACTTACCGGGCTTTTTTATTACTGTCAAAATCAACGCATGGTGACAAATTCTTCTGCAGAGGTTGGATGAATCGCCACAGTATTGTCAAAATCAGCTTTTCTCGCCCCCATTTTCACCGCAACAGCAAAGCCCTGCAGCATTTCGTCTACGCCAAAACCAATTCCATGGAGCCCAACAATGCGCTCTTCCGGCCCTGCACAGACAAGTTTCATCTTAGCGGGCTCTCGATGCTGCGTGAGTGCCGAGTACATCGATGTAAAGGAGGAATTATAGACCTTGATATTATCCTCACCGTAGGTTTCCTTCGCCTTCTCTTCGGTCATGCCAACTGTACCGATGGGTGGGTGACTGAATACCACAGTCGGAACGTTGGTATAGTCCAGGTGCTCCTTATCTTTGCCATTGAACAGACGTTCCGCCAATCGTCGACCTGCCTGAATAGCGACAGGAGTTAGCGCCAGTCTTCCGGTATTATCACCTATAGCATAAATCCCTTTAGCCGTCGTATTTTGGTATTTATCAGTCTTGATAAAGCCATCTGCGTCTTTAGTCACATTGGTTTTATCAAGATTCAGGCTGTCAGTAGCCGGAGCACGACCCACCGCCCAAATCAAAGTTTCTACAGGGCCTATGACATCACCATTTTCCAATTCCAGTTCCAACTGACCATCATCCAATTTTTTAACCGACCGAGGAACGCTATGCGTATGTAATTTCACACCGTTGTGATTCATCACCTCGACCAGACTGTCAGACAATAAGTCATCAAAATCACGTAGTGGTTTATGCTTACGTACAGCCAGACAGGTCTCCGTACCCAGCGCATTAAGCACGCCGGCGATCTCTACGGCAATATAGCCAGCCCCTACAACCACAGCCGATTTAGGCTGTTGCTTAAGTGCAAAAAAACCATCCGAATCGATGCCATGCTCTGCTCCTGGCACATCAGGGATAATGGGATAACCACCAGTAGCGATAACAATATGATCTGCTGTATAACGCTCTCCATCGACCTCAAGTTCGTGCTTACCCACAAACTTGGCATGTCCATGAATGACATCGACGTTATTATTACCAAGATTTCGTTCATAGCTTTTGTGGATACGTGAAATATAGGCTTCACGACTTTCAACCAGCTTGCCCCAGTCAAAGTCCACATTAGAAGCATTAAACCCGTAATCAGGAGCGTATTTAAATGCCTCGGCCACCTGAGCGCCGTACCACATTGCTTTCTTCGGTACACAGCCAACGTTGACACAGGTGCCGCCTAATGCCTTGCTCTCAATGATTGCAGCTTTAGCGCCATGCATGGAAGCACGATTAGCGGAAGCAATACCTCCGCTGCCTCCACCAATAGCGATAAAATCATAGTGTTTAACAGTCATAGTTATTTCATGGCCTTTCTGGTTATAATGAACGGATTATAAACACATCAAGCGCTTATTTATAATAAGTGCTAAAAGAATTTAAAGTAGTCCGTTGTGAAAATATTTTTTGATGTAGCTTATTTATACTATTTACCTCACTTCGAACCCGTAATTAATGCTCTTCTCGACAATCCAGAGAGTAGCATAACTGTGGTTTTCAGTTCTGAGCCACCCAGTGAAATATCAGACTCACTTCATAGTAAGAATGTTACAACGGAAGTCGTTGATTCTGAACAGAGGCTAGACTATTACCGCAAGCATAATCCCGACTGGGTGATTTTCGGTCACGCTACGGAAATTGCTGAAGAACTCAACCAATTCTGCAAAACAGCGCTGATACTGCATGGTCTTGGTCCCAAATCCACCTATTACAATGCCTCCGGTGGAGACATACTGTATCGCTTTGTCGAATCAGAAAGTCGTCAGCAAAAACTCCAGAGCCTATACCCTGATAAACATTTTATACTCACGGGTTACACAAAATTAGATCCTATTATTAATGATCCATCCATAGCAATGGATTTAGCTGCTCTGGGTTTAGATCCTAAAAAACCAACTCTGCTGTATTCTCCAACTTTTTATCCCAGTACTATTGAGAACTTTCCCAAGGACTGGCCTGCAGAGTTTTCAGATTATAATATTCTACTGAAGCCACACTATCTGTCTTTAATAAAGTCCGCTTATAAAAATCAGCGAGCTCTAATAAAACACTGGGAAACTTTCGATAACGTTTATCTAGCCAAAGAGAGCGAACAAAACCTGGTTCCATTTATGGCCACCGCCGATCTTATGATCAGTGAAACCTCTTCCGCCCTTTTTGAGTTCATTGCTCTGGATAAACCCGTCGTGATATGTCACTTCTTGAAATTACGTTGGGGCTATCGAGGTCTCTTAAAATTCCGTCTTAATAAACGTTTATCGGATGACTATCAATTGTTCCAGTCCATGGGCGCTAATATAGACCATTATCGTGAACTAAAATCTGCGGTAGAATCAAATCTTCAGGATCACTCACTATATAAACAGGCACGCCAGGAAATCACCCAGCAGGTTGTTGGAACAATTGACGGGCAAAGCTCTCAGCGAGTGGCACAATTTATTTTAAATCAGGACTAAACATGAGAGTCATTACTTTCGGTACCTTTGATGTATTTCATGTCGGACACGTCAATATTTTAGAGCGGGCCAGAGCTTGCGGTACAGAACTGTATGTAGGTGTTTCATCTGATAAACTTAATTTCTCTAAAAAAGACCGATATCCAATATACTCAGAGGCTGACCGAATGCGCATCATAAGCGCCTTGTCCTGTGTCGATTTTGTTTTCCTAGAAGAGTCATTGGAACTTAAAAGGGATTACATTCAACAGTACGAGGCCGACCTCTTAGTTATGGGGGATGACTGGCAGGGTAAATTTGATGAATTATCGGATATATGCCAGGTTAAATATTTGCCTCGTACTCCTTCTATATCTACTACCGAAATAATCGAAGTTGTTCGTCACAAAGCTCCCGGTCATGACTAATCATATGAGTACTATTCCTGTCAGCGTATTTATAATTGCCCAAGATGAAGAGCAGCATATCGGTCGTTTATTGGATAGCTGTCAGATGTTTGATGAGATAATTGTGGTTGATAGCGGCAGCAAAGATAATACACAGTCTATTGCTGAGAGTAAGGGTGCAAAAGTTGTCCATCATGACTGGCAGGGTTACGCTCGACAAAAGCACTTCGCAATGGGTTTGTGCCAACATGAGTGGGTTCTAAACCTCGATGCGGACGAAGAGCTAACCGATGAATTCGTTAATGAGGTACAAAGCTTCATTGCCGGAAATCATGACTGTGTAGCGCTCAAATGCCGACGCAACGATCTTTTTATTGGTCGATTTTTCTCCCGGTTTACGCGTCTCCCAACCAACACCCGACTTTTTTTAAAAGCCCATGCCAAGTACCGCTTAGAAGATAAAGTACACGAAGGGCCTGATTTTGAAAAAAAGATCGGCTATACCAATGTCTATTTTAAGCATTATGGTTATTCCAACATAGCCGAGCTAACAGACAAATATAATAAATACTCCTCACTCAAAGCCGAAGAAAAGTTTCACAAGGGTAAGCGCCCGTCGGTTCTTAAATTAATTCTTATTTATCCGTTAGAGTTTATTCGAAATTATTTAGTATACCGCTACTGTTTCTCGGGACTCAGAGGCTTTATTTTTTCACATTTGTCCGCATATTATGCTTTATTGAAAGAAGCAAAACTCTTTGAATTCAGCAAAACATCCTAGAAGGTATTTATGTCGAATCCTCTTTTAAATCTAACTACATTGCCTCCCTTTAAAAAGATAGAGCCATCACATATGGTTCCGGCAATTGAAACCATCATCAACGATAGTCGCAAAGCCATTAATGAATTGACAGATGCACAGGATAAAGACTCAATCACCTGGGAAAGCTTTGTAAAACCTCTTGAAGATATTAACGACCGTCTGGATCGTGCCTGGTCTCCTATTAGCCACCTCAATGCTGTTGCCAACTCTGATGAAATCCGTGAAGCCTACAACCGTTGTTTACCGTTATTATCTGACTACGGAACAGAAATGGGTCAGCACCAGGGATTATATCAAGCGGTTAAGGCCCTCAATGATCGTGCTGAAGAGCTCAATCTGGATAAGGTACAACGCAAAATACTTAAGGATGATTTGAGAGATTTTAAACTGTCAGGTGTTGCCCTTGATGCAGAAAAGCAAAAGCGATACGGCGAAATACAAAAACGTCTGTCGGAACTAACCTCTAAATTTGAGCAGAATCTGCTGGATGCCACGATGGCCTGGCACAAAGATTTTGACTCAGCTGACGCACTTGATGGCTTGCCCGAATCAGCTATTGCAGCAGCTAAACAAACTGCTGAAGCAAGCGATGTAGACGGTTATCGTATCACGCTGGACTTCCCGTCATACCTGCCCGTTATGATGCATGCCAATGACCGTGAATTAAGGAAGGAAGTATACACCGCTTTTTCCACTCGAGCTTCTGACCAGGGCCCTCAGGCGGGTCAGTTTGATAACAGCGAACTCATGCCAGAAATTTTAACTTTACGTCACGAGCTTGCCAAGCTTTTAGCTTATCCACATTATGGCGAGCTATCGCTGGCGACCAAGATGGCGAAATCCACTGATGAAGTACTGGCTTTCTTGACTGACCTGGCAGAGAAATCAAAACCTCAGGCTGAAAATGATCTGAAAGAGCTTACGCAATATGCAAAAGATAAGCATGGCATAAGCGAATTAAAGGCTTGGGATTTGGCTTACTACAGTGAAAAGCTTAAGAATGAAAAGTACAACATCTCACAAGAAGAGTTACGTCCCTGGTTCCCAGAAAATCAAGTTATCAAAGGGATGTTCGAAATAACTGGCACCTTGTTTGATATAAAATTTCAGGAGAGAGACGATGTAGACACGTGGCATCCTGATGTACGTTTCTTTGATATCTACAGTAAGGATGATGAGTACATTGCCAGCTTCTATCTGGATCTATACGCTCGCCGTCATAAACGGGGCGGTGCCTGGATGGCTGACTCTGTCGGCCGCCGCGAAACATCGGCAGGCATTCAAAAACCTGTTGCTTTCCTGACCTGTAACTTTAATGGTCCGGTAGGTAATAAACCCGCTCTTTTCACCCACGACGAAGTGACTACCCTCTTCCACGAGTTTGGTCATGGTCTGCATCATATGCTGACCCAGATTAATTACGCCTCTGTGGCTGGCATTTCTGGAGTGCCGTGGGATGCTGTTGAGTTACCGAGCCAGTTTTTAGAGAACTTCTGTTGGGAAGAAGAGGGTCTGGCCAAAATTGCTAAACACTATGAAACCGGAGAGCCTCTGCCCACAGAAAAGTTAGAAAGGCTCCTGGCAGCCAAGAATTTTCAATCTGCGATGCAGATGATGCGTCAGTTAGAGTTTTCTATTTTTGATTTTAGAATTCATAGTGAGTTTGATCCCGAAAATCCTGATCAAATCCAATCAACTTTAGACAATGTTCGCCAGCAGGTTGCGGTTATTCACCCTCCTGAATTTAACCGTTTCCAACACAGCTTTGGACATATCTTTGCTGGTGGTTACGCAGCGGGTTATTACAGTTATAAATGGGCTGAAGTTCTCTCAGCTGACGCTTTCTCGCGTTTTGAAGAAGAAGGTATCTTCAATCCCCAGACAGGTAACGACTTTTTAGTTAACATCCTGCAGAAAGGTGGGTCAGAGGAACCGGATGAACTGTTTAAGGCCTTCCGTGGGAGAGAACCTTCTACCGAAGCTCTGCTTCGCCACTCAGGAATAGGAAAGTAAGTGTCAAAAACCACTATCCTGGCTATTGATAATGGTACGCAAAGCCTGCGTGCCATTATTTTTGATCTAGAGGGTCGTATCCTCGCTAAAAGCCAGATCCCTATAAACAATTACCTTTCTGAAAAACCGGGATGGTATGAACAGCACCCTCAGTTTTTTTGGGATACCCTTTGCCTTGCCTGCAAACGATTGAAAGAAAGTTCACCTCAGGCTTTCAATGCCATCAAGGCCGTCGCTGTCACCACCTTACGTAATACCGTTGTTAATCTCGATTCTGAAGGCGAACCCCTTCGCCCCGCTATTATCTGGACAGATCAACGTAAACTGAAGAATATCACTCCACTTGAGGGGTACTGGAAATACTTATTTAAAATTGCTGGACTCGAATCGACGTTACACAATTTCCAGTCCAGTTGTCAGGCTGCCTGGATTGCTCATCACCAGCCCGACATCTGGGCTAAAACCGATAAGTATCTGCTGTTGTCTGGCTATTTGAACTACAAATTAACCTCCCAGTTTAAGGACTCTACTGCCAGTCAGGTAAGTTATATTCCTTTCGACTATAAACGCCACCAATGGGCAAAATCCTCAGACTGGAAGTGGCAAATAGCGCCTTTAAAGCCCGATCAGTTGCCTGAACTGGTAAAACCCGGCGATACAATTGGCTATATCACTGGACGGGCTGCACAGGCTACAGGGCTTGAACCAGGCCTTCCAGTAATCGCTGCAGGCTCCGATAAAGCTTCCGAAGTTTTGGGCTCAGGCTGTATTGATGATCACCAAGCCTGTCTAAGCTTTGGTACCACAGCTACCATTAACGTTACCAGCCAAAAGTACCGCGAGCCCATTCGATTTATTCCGCCCTACCCATCCTCAATAACCAACGCCTATACGCTTGAATTCCAAATTCATCGCGGTTACTGGATGGTGAGCTGGTTTAAAGAAGAGTTTGCTCAAATTGAGCAGCAATTGTCCGATAAGCTTGGCGTTTCCGCAGAGCAAATCCTAGAAGAATCTGTTTCTGATATTCCTCCGGGCTCTGACGGATTGATCCTTCAACCTTACTGGTCACCTGGCGTCAAAGTTCCTGGCCCAGAGGCTCGAGGGGCTATTATTGGTTTCAAGGATACTCACACAAAGGCGCATGTGTACCATGCAATCCTGGAAGGCATTGCCTATAGTCTACGGGAAGGTATGGAAACCATTCAGAAACGCACTAAGCACAAAGTTGAACATCTTTATGTGTCTGGTGGGGGCTCACAAAGTGACGCCAGCATGCAACTTACTGCTGATATTTTTAACCTGCCAGCGACACGCCCACATACTTACGAAACATCAGCCCTGGGTGCAGCAATAAACGCAGCGGTAGGGGTTAACTTATATCCCGATTACCCTGCAGCTGTAAAAGCTATGTGCCGCGAGGGTAAAACATTTTATCCTAACCCTGATAACGTTGCCGAGTACGAACAGCTTTATTCGAAGATTTATAAACGAATGTATAAAAGGCTTAAGCCTCTTTATAAAGCTTTACTTTTAAAATCCTAATCTTATTCTTCTAGACACTTTAGCTACTTTCTATTTTCTAAAAGAATCCATAATTTAAAACAACCATATCAGGCATGTACTCTACCTATTTATTGGTTATGGCCTTAAGCTTTCCAGGTAATCCTGCAGACAAGCTCCGGCCTCATAAAAGGCATTATCATTCATATAGCATTTACATTGACCAATGATGCCTTCCATTGCTGCGATAAGAAAGCGCGCTACATTATTTGGCTTTACGCTGTCTTTCACAAAACCATTATCGATGCCTCTTTGTAATGTTTTAGCTAAAGCCTGATGCCATTCTTGCCAAATATCAGCAATACGCGTTCTGAAAGTTTCATCCAGTGGCGACATCTCTTGAGTCAAATTATTTAATGGGCAGCCTGTGTGTAATTCATTGGCACTAATTTCGTCGCGAGCATCTTCGAGCATTCTGATTAAGTCATCAATCGGCTGCTTCATGCTCAATAGCGGGACAATCCACCGCTGCTCTATCCAAGGCTTTAAAACCTCGTCAATCACTGCATGACCTAGCTCTTTCTTACTTTTGAAGTGGTGATAAAAAGCACCTTTAGTTAATGATGTTTTTTTCAGCACACCATCAACGCGTAACCCCTGATAACCTTTGAGGAGTATCTCCTCAAAGGCCACCTGAAGAATTTTACCTCGGGTAGCGTCAGCATCTCTGACGCTTTCTTTAATTGCTTCTGCGGACATTATCTTGCTCGTTTCAAACTACTTTTATTGAAGTCACTTTCTTCCAGTCCTGTATTAAATTCATAATCCGACCACTTAACGATGGTGCTTTTCCCTGTTTGATGATTCTGCATGACCTGTCTATGGCCTCGCCAGTATTTATCCAGGTATAACTTAAAGTCAGAAACATCCATGGTTTTCAGGGCATCGCCCTTAGTATCAAAAAACTCAATCCGATGTACGCGGAAGTGCTCTTGGTCCACCCAGGTTATCGTCTTGCTATAGCCTGAGTTCTCATACGTTGGATACGATTCCACCACATACATTTTTTCACCATCAAGCTCGTCTTCACGTAAAAATTTATAGTCATACTTTTCTACTTCAAACGATGACAGATCTTCATACGCGAATTCACTGCCCATCCAGGGACCTGACTTGTTGGATGATGAAATACGTTTTACTCGTTTTAAGGCTGGTAAAAACAACCATTGGTCATCATTACCTTCAATATGTGAGTAAGTTAAGAATGCCGTTCCTTCGACATCACGTGGTTCATCAAAAATACTTAAACTTTTATCACCATCGCCTTCTACTTCAAGGCTTTTTACGCGTACCTTACGGTCAGTTTCGTTCCCGCCTTTGTCACGTAATATCATGGTCATTTTCGCTTCGCTGTCGCCCCATCCTGTATTACGGGCTTTCATCTCTTCAGCAATGGCGAGCCCCTTCTCCTGAGGAGTGACAGCGTCTGTGATTTGCGGATTTACAATCTGATCCGCTTGTGACGTCAACGACGCTACTAATAAGCTTGCTATCAATAATACTTGCTTCATCAATATCTCCTAATTTATTGATTGATTAATTCTGTTCAACTTGTTTCTTTTTTGGCTCAATCAGCATCAGTAACGGCGGTAGTAACAAGAAGTCGATAATTAAAGCTACCGCTAGAGTGATTGCAGTTAAAATACCCATGTGGCTGTTCATCACATAATGTGACATGCCCAGCACGAGGAAGCCTAATACCAGCACAATGGTGGTTACAGTCAGCGCCATGCCCACTGTCTGGAAGGCATATTTTACAGCTGCATGCGAATCCAGCCCTTTCTCTCTTCTGGCTCGTAGATACTTACTTAAAAAGTGTACCGTATCGTCTACCACAATACCTAATGTCATACCGGTCACGACTGACAATCCCATGCCTACTTGACCCTGGAATATTGCCCATATACCGAATGCTACCGCCATGGGGATAATGTTAGGAATTAGGCTTAATAATCCCAATTTCAACGAACGTAGTGCGAAGATCAGCAACAATGAAATTAACACCAATGCCCAGGCGGTACCCGTCAACATAGAGTAAATATTATTCTGGCCGACATGAGCAAACATGACCGCTGGACTCGATCCCTGTATCGTATAGTTCGGAGCATTGTTATCGAACCATTCTGCAAATTTATCCTCCAGCGCCAGTAGCTCTACACTTGATAGATTTTTTAGTGCCAGCTGAACTCGTGTACCGGACTTGTCACTGCTGACCTGATTGTTCAGATCCATGCCTTTAGGCAATGACATTTCATACATCAGGGTAAACTGAGCCGTTAACTCACGGATACGTGTATCCAGCTCCCCTTCTGCCTCGGGATCCTTTAACACCTCATTACACTCTTCACGCAAACTTTGCTTTGGAAGCGCGTAGCACCCTTCATTGTCTCCATTCATGCTTTTATTCAGACGTTTCATCACATCGGTATAACTTTGAACATGAATAACTTCTGGCTGTTCCTCGGCGAACCTCACAAAGTCCTGTAGCGTAGACATAAACTCTGGCTCATGTATACCGCTATCCTTCTCCGTCTGAATACTATAGAACATGGTATAAAGGCCCGTTAGATTCTCAGCTGTATAGTCAGAGTCCACACGGAAGTCGATGGTTTTATCGAAGTATTTAACAAATTCATCGTTGAGTTCATTCTTCGGCAAGAAGGCTATGATGCCAATACAAAGTACCGTCATGACGGGTAATAACATCTTCCTTTTTGCAACGACAAAGTCAGCGAACTGATCCATTTTCTCATGTTTTGCTGAGCGCCCCTTTGGAATTTTCGTTGGCAACAAAAGGATAAATGCGGGTAAGAATGTCACAGAAAAAATAAAGGCAAATGTCACACCAATGGCCACGACATTACCTAGATCCTGTAATGGCGGTACATCACTGAAGTTCATCGTCAAAAAACCGATTACCGTGGTCACACTAGTCAGAAAAATTGGCATCATATTGATACGTAAACTTTCTACCATTGCATCATTCTTATTCAAACCCTGCCTAAGGTTCTGCATATAGGTGACAAGCAAGTGAACAGAGTCTGCGACTGCCATTGTCGCTACGACGGTAGGTACCGAGAACACGGGGGCCGTCAAGAAGATACCGAGCCACCCTTCTACGCCCATCGCGCCCATGATCGAGAATATGATGATCAATACGCTCCCGATAGTACCGCTGATACTTCTAATCATGAAGAATAACGCCAAAGGAATGACAAGCAGTAACATGATGGGCGTTAACGTTTTCATATCATTCAAACCGGTTTCGGCGAATGCAGTGTTCATCATCACAACACCCGTTAAACGAACCTCTATATTAGGATTACGCTTTTCTACTTCGGCTTGAAGGTTACGTACATAATTAGCGACTGTTTGACCCGCCGATAAAATTTCAGCCTTTTTCTCATCCCGCTCTTTTCCTTCTAACCCCTCCAGATCTTTATCATCGGGAAGTTGTACCGTGATATTCACTGCAGACACAGTACCCTCGGGATTAATCATTCGATTAACAACCTGAGGTTCATTTAGTACGATTTGCTCCAACCGTTCAAGTTGTTTCTTTGACATATTATCAATCATGTCAGGTGTCACAGCTTCATGCTCGCAGGTACTATCGAAATCGGCCGACTTTGATGGGACGCACAATAAAGCCCCTACCAGCATATAATCCTCATCTTCAGGTGTAACCCAGGTATGCTGATAGTTAGTGACTGAATCTACCCTGGTTGAATATGGAGTTTGCCAAGCTTCTTCGGTTAACCACTGTATGGTTTTTAAGGTTTCTTTATCGAAAACCTTGCCTTCCTTAGGGGTCAGCACCATCATGGCATTGTCGGCTTTGTTGTAGGTGTCTTGAATATGATCAAACGCCACTAGCTGTGGGTTATCTTCTTTAAAGAATACTCTGTAGTCTGGCTTAATTTCTAAAAATCGCGCGCCGTATACTGCCACTGCCAGCAATAGTAAAGACGCTATGATAACGAGCCATCTATTGTTTGTGATAAAGCGACCAAATTTCACTGTCGCGTTATTATTATTTATGTGAGAGTTGTTCGATTGCTTTTCAGACATATTCCTTCCTGTTGACAATCAATAAAGTACAGCCGAGGAAAACGGCCATAGCTGTGAAAAAGTGCTGCCATTTAATAACAAACCAACTAGTCTGTCAATAACTCAATAGACACTTTATAGTAGAAACTATTTTCAGGGAACTACGAAAATACGGATATCATTGCGACTCGATTAGAGTCAAAAAATACCATAATAAACAATGTGTTAAGAACTAAACTCGCCGCTTCGATAGAGTCCCAACCCTGTCACAGGCTTATTAAGAATAAGATCTTCAGAGTCATTGCTTGACGTCACGACCTGGTTTCACGCGAGGGGATATCGGGAGTTCTTTAGGCACTTAACCACACTTTACAGTAGATTAATTTCCTCTTGCTCCAGCCCGTAAACCGGTTATTCTGACAGAACTACTGTTTTTCCTGTAAAGCCATTCCAACGACTATTGTTTCAGATTCATATTTGGCTAACGCGACCGACTCAATGGTTTCTTCTCTTCTGACTTGTCAGCCTTGTGACAACGTAATACTCTATCACCTCATTATTACGCTTGATTGACAGCCCTATGACATCCACCATTCCAGTTCAGAAAGTCGTTGCCAGCACTCAATATTGGTTATCGCATACCGTGATCGAGCATAACTTCTGCCCTTTTGCGCGTCGCGAATTCGTTAAAAAATCTATTAAATATCACGTATCTTCGGCTAACGGTATTGAAAATGCACTTTACGAGCTTGCAGATGCCTTGCAGCTGCTTGATCGGGATTCCACAATAGAAACCACGCTCATCGTGTATCCATCAAGTTTTGATACATTTGATGACTATCTGGATCTTGTGGAGTTTTCTACTCAGCTACTGGATCGTCTGAAGTATAGTGGAACCTATCAAATTGCCACCTTTCACCCCGACTACTGCTTTGAGGGTTTAAAACCTGATGATCCAGCGAACTATACCAATCGTTCGCCTTATCCTATGATTCACCTACTTAGAGAAGCCAGTCTAGAAAGGGCACTCGAACATTACGATGATCCGGGATCCATTCCTGACAATAATATCCAAATAGCAAGAGAAAAGGGCATCGCTCACTTCGAGCGGATTTTACAACAGGCCAAAAAAGCCAGCCCCTGAAAGTCAGTTTTCCAAGGCTGTTTGTACAGCCAGACGAAGTTCCGGTAGCAGTTCACCCTGAAACCATGGATTTTTTTTCAACCATAGGTTATTGCGTGGACTAGGGTGGGGCAGGGGGAAGTAAGTTACCGTTTTTTCGACCCCGTTACCTAGATTTTGATAACAATTAATGTCAATTTGATGGTATTTCCTCCATTCTTTCACTACCGGGGTTATGGCCTGCGACCGTTTAATTCCAAGATGCCATTGGAGGGCGTATTTCCCAATGACCACCACCAACTCCAGTTCTTTCAACTCTTTTAATAACTTATGTTGCCAGGTTTTTGCACATTCAGGGCGAGGAGGTAGATCGCCTGACTGTCCCTTTCCAGGATAGCAAAACCCCATGGGCAATATGGCAAATTGCTCAGGCTTATAAAATGAATCCTGATCAACACCCAGCCAATGCCTGAGACGTACGCCACTTGCGTCATCAAAGGGTCTTCCTCGTCGATGGGTGATCCGTCCTGGCGCTTGTCCCGCTATTAGAATTCTGGCCTTTGAGTTAAACTGAAAAATTGGCTTTGGCCCAAGAGGCAAATCCTCACATAAGGTACAACCTTTTACTTGTTTGACTAGATCGGCAGTCATGAAACCAGGCTGTAGTAGCGGTTTTCACCGGAAATGGGGCATTTAAACATCAATTTAGCTGCTTTTAACTGCAAATCAATATCGCCCTCGGTTGCGTTACCATACAGCCTATCACCAATAATCGGACAGCCAATCCCCGATAAATGTTTTCTAATCTGATGTTTTCTCCCGGTTTCAATACTCACTTCCAGCAAGCTTTCATCCTTCTCAACCGTTAGTTCTTTAATGTGGCTTTTCGCGGGCTTACCGTCAATTGCCTCACTGACTGTCATTTCAGGCTCTGGTAGTCTTCCTTTAATTCGAGCGATATATATTTTCTCGACTTCCCTTTTGGCAAAAAGGTGTGACAAAGCAGCTGCAGCTTTCTTGTTATGAGCAACAATCATCAGTCCGCTTGCAGCCCGGTCTAATCGATGCACAATATAACTTTGACGATTATAGTCAAAGTACTTTTCTACTAAACGCCCTATGGAACAGTGATCGCCCCATTTAGAGCCCTGAGCCCATACGCCATAGGGCTTATCCCACACTGAATAATCGCCTTCGTCTGCTACTAGTTTTGGCTCCGTCACTTTTTCAGCCAAAATATCCGGGTTATAGTAAAGATACAGTTGATCGCCTTCGCGTAATTTACTGTTCTTACGACGCACCGGCCTGGCGGAACCTTTCTTATTTTTACTTTGGGATAACCAGACAGCCCCTTTTGTCATCGCTTCTTTTATCTTCTGCTTTGACAAACCACTCTCATCAGCTAATAATTCAAGCGGATTTTGTTCAGAAGAGGTTACACCAACCTGTACCTCTAAACTGGAATCATTAGTTTCTATCATATTGATATCATTACTCTTTTATTAAAGAAGGAAACATCAGTGACTCAATCGTTCGCATTTTATTCATCACCGGATTCTCCGAATTCTCCCAGTTTACTCAGCGAGCTACCGACTGTCACTGACTCTGTTGAATTAGATAACTATAGTGGCTTTTTCTCATACCAGATTGTTCACGAAGATCCTTGCCTTACATTTTCAGCAATGCTCGACGGAAAGCTTTCTTCTTTTCATCTTGACTTCACGCAGGGTAAAGTTGCCTACCGACGCCAACATGGGGGAGGGCGTAAACAACACATTGCTAAAGCCTGTGGCCTCAAACACAACTGGACTCCTAACATTATAGACGCTACCGCTGGACTGGGAAGAGATGCTGCAGAACTGCGCAGCCTGGGTTGCTCAATGCGTTTAATAGAACGCTCGCCTTTTGTCGCCAGTTTACTCGAGGATGCCATAAACCGCGCAGCTGAAGCCAATCCCGAATTATTCGGTTCCAATTTTGAGTTATTCCAAGGCCAGTCGCTAGAACTGATTCGTCGGCTTAGTCAGGAGCAGCAGCCGGATATTATCTACCTAGACCCTATGTTTCCGCCGCGCAACAAAAGTGCTGCGGTAAAAAAAGAAATGCGTTTGGTGAAATTACTCGTCGGAAATGATCCTGACGCAGATGAACTTTTACCCATAGCCCTAGACAATGCAAAATATCGAGTTGTTGTAAAACGACCAAGTTATGCGCCTTATCTCAATGAAATGAAACCCTCCATGAGTATCGAATCTAAAGGCAATCGTTTTGATGTGTATGTGCTGAAAGGAATCAACTAACCCTTCGCTAGACTGCCATGAATTTTTACAACTCATAAATTTAAATCCAGTTTAAGGTATTATTGACTCATAACCTGAAGGCTTATAAACGAACTTTTAACCTCTCAATAACTCTAACCAATACCCTCCTGATCGCTTAACGGAATAGCACTGCTTTTACGGACATAGGGTCATTGGTTAAAGGTAGGCCGTATTGGCAGTCTTTTCATAAGTCCTTATAGGAAAGGATGTGCCATGAATACCCCAATTCTAACAGCACTTGCCCTGGCATTAGGGCTGGTTGGTGCTGTGCAATCTAAAGATAAACGAGATTTTCCGACCAATTTCCACTTGGTGACTGTACCTTCACCACCACAGGCAATAACCCCTATTTTACTTTACAGGCAGGTCGACAGTTTTACTTTAATAATCTTTCCTGCCTAGACGAAGGTGAATGTGATGAATTTTCAGAACTAATTATTACTGTTACCGACGACATTGAAGTCATCTCACTGGAAATTGATGGTGTAATAACAAATGTAAGTACCCGCATAGTGCAGGAATATGAAACGACCGACGGAGAATTGGAGGAAATCTCCCGTAATTACTTTGCAGAATGCAGTGAAACACAAGACGTCTACTATTTCGGCGAGGAAGTAGACATTTACGATGATGGTGAAATTGTTAGCCATGAAGGTGCCTGGAGAGCAGGGCAGAACGAAGCTCAGCCCGGAATCATTTTTCCCGGCGGTGCATTTATTTTAGGCGCCCGCTATTATCAAGAAATAGCACCTGATGTAGCATTGGATCGCGCCGAACATACTGGTTCTGATCTAGATTTTAGCGTACCAGCTGGTGATTATTCGAGCTGTGTTGAAATAACTGAGACTACTTCACTAGAAAAACACGAAGAGTCCATCAAATACTATTGTCACGGAGTTGGCCTTGTATTTGACGATGATTTGGAGCTAGTGCTTATTTTTGAATAAGTAAGCTCAGCAAGGCTATAAATGATACAGCCTGTAAAGAGCTGGGGTGTGTTTTTGTCTATCAACAGCTGCTAATTGGTCTGTTGACGGCTTGATATTCTAAACGCCAACAACTCTCCATAAGTATTGCCTCTGAACCGCCCGACCGATATGAGTGTTCTTGATTGGCCACAGTTGTACTAGTAATAAATTGACATTATGACTATTAGCTCCATTGTCATAAGTGTGGGTGTGACATAAGGTACAAAAGTACTGCCGTTTTTATTGAGCGTGGCAAGATTCCTCTAGGCACACTTAAAGCGGAACATGTTTTAGAAGATATGTATGCAATTTATAAAGACGCAGAAATCTGGCACTATAAAGCTATGGCAATTCACTCAATTGGTGATATTGATGCGCCTGTAGCTTTAGATTTACCCCCAAAAAGCTTCCAAAGACTTATCTCAAGCAAACGACAAAGAAAAAATGTGGAGCGGGGAAGTTATTGATTTATATCTACAACTCTTCTTTTCTCGGCTAAGAGGCAAGCATTAGCCGATAACCCGATACAGTTTATACTGTAGCTGTCCTGCTTTTTTAGCTTTTAATTCTTCCCAGCTCTCAGGAATCGTTATCTCCAAACCTTGTTCAATTTCGATATATATCAATGAGTCAACACCTAACAGGTTTGTAAGCACCAACTTGTCAATTATTTCCTGTGCCATTCCTTTATTAAAGGGCGGATCCAGAAATACAATATCGTATGGCTGGTGCGTGCTCGTTAGGAATTGCTTGGCATCCTGGTGCCAGACATTACCGTCATCAGCCTCCAGCAGCCCCAGGTTCGTTTCAAGTTGTCGCGAAGCTTTCTTGTTTAGTTCAACAAAATCCACATGAGCAGCACCTCTCGACAAGGCTTCAATCCCAATAGCGCCAGAGCCGGCAAAAAGATCCAGACAGCGGGCTCCCCTTACTTCCCGTTGAATCCAATTGAACAAAGTCTCACGAATTCGATCCAGGCTCGGTCTAAGACCCTCAACCTCAATAAACTTCAATTTGCGACCTTTCCACTGGCCTCCGATAATTCGAAATTGACCGCTTTTATTGACCCGTTTGATGCTCCGCCGGTTATCGGCGAAAATCTTTTCACGATTAGCCATTTCCCAAACCACCCTCAAATACGCACGTCCTTTAAATAGCTGACGGCAACTCACTTAAAATGGTAGGATAGCGCTTTTATTGTTTTGAATAAATATATTACGGATCAATCGACTCATGAGCGATAACAAATCTAAGAAACGCGGCCTTTTTGGCTGGTTTGGCAAGAAAGATGATGCTTCGCAAAATAATACTGAAGAGAGTGTCAGTCCCGAAGAGCTTGACGAAAAACTGGAGCAGGCAGAAGAAGCTTTGGAAGAGGCCCTTGAGAGCGATTTAGAACAGCAGCTTGAAACCGAAGCTAATCACAAGGAAACAGTGAGTGATCATGCTGAGGAATCCAATGAACATGCTCAAACCAGAGATACCGACAGTACTCAGGCCAAAAAGCCGACTGATTTGGAACATTCGCAGCATACCGAAGCTGATAATAAAGACTCAATAGCCGACAGTAATGCGGAACCTGATAAAAATACGATTGATACTGATAGCACACAGGCCAAAAAGCCCACCGATTTAGAACAAAAAGCTGCCACAGAAGCGCAGCACTCCGAAGTTACTGATAACGACATTTCTGCAGGCCCTGAGACCGTTATTACAAGCGGAGATACCCAGGAAAAACCAGCCCGCAAAGGCTTTTTTTCCAGACTGAAGGACGGCTTAAGCAAAACTCGCTCACAACTTACCAGTGGTATCGCTGACCTGGTTCTGGGTAGTAAACAGATTGATGATGATTTACTAGAAGATATTGAAACTCAACTGTTAATGGCAGATGTGGGTGTTGAGGCGACTCGACGAATAATAGACGATCTCACGCAGAAGTCTGAACGTAAAGAGCTTAAAGATCCTCAAGCGCTAATGGACCGCCTTCGTGAATTGTTATCAGATATTTTAAGACCATGCTCAGAACCATTAAGTATCGATAACAAGCCCCACGTTATTCTGATGGTTGGAGTTAACGGTGTTGGTAAAACAACAACCATCGGCAAACTGGCCAAGAAGTTCCAACAGGAAGGCAAGTCCGTTATGCTAGCAGCAGGTGACACTTTCCGTGCCGCTGCAGTTGAACAACTTCAAGTTTGGGGTGAACGCAACAATATCCATGTTACTGCACAGCATACTGGAGCAGACAGTGCTTCAGTAATTTTTGATGCGCTGCAATCCGCTCAAAGAAAAAATATAGATATTTTAATTGCCGATACCGCGGGACGACTGCATACAAAATCCAACTTAATGGATGAGTTAGCCAAGGTTAAGCGTGTCATGCATAAACTGGATCCAAGCTCGCCCCATGAGGTTATGCTGGTGGTCGACGCTGGTACTGGTCAAAATGCACTGAATCAGGCCGAGCATTTCCATAAAGCCATAAATTTGACCGGTGTCACGATCACTAAACTGGATGGAACAGCAAAAGGTGGTATTATCTTTGCATTAGCGGATAAATTACAACTTCCTATCCGCTTTATCGGGGTCGGTGAAGGAATTGATGATTTACGCGAATTTAATGCCAATGACTTTATCGAAGCTCTTTTTACTACAGAAGAGACGAGCTAGAATATAATTATAAATGATTGAATTTCATCATGTTTTCAAACGTTATCAAGGTGGCCATGAAGCGCTGAAGGGTGTTAGCTTTGGCTTACCCCGAGGTGAAATGGCCTTTCTGACCGGTCACAGCGGTGCGGGAAAGAGTACTTTATTGAAACTCATAGCTCTGATGGAGCGCCCAACACGCGGGCAAATCATTCTTGATGATATCAACATTTCTAACGTTAAAGATCGCCAAATTCCCTATCATCGCCGAAAAATAGGCATGATTTTTCAGGATCATCGCTTATTATTCGATCGCACGGTTTACGATAATGTCGCTTTACCGCTGATCATTGCCGGTGTTGCTGATCGCGATATACCCAAGCGCGTACGTGCAGCCCTCGATAAGGTCGGCTTGCTGAATAAAGAAAAACAATTACCCATCGAATTATCTGGCGGAGAACAGCAGCGAGTGGGTATCGCCCGTGCTGTGGTAAACAAGCCGCCATTACTGCTTGCAGACGAACCAACAGGTAACCTCGACCCAGAGCTTTCTCAGGACATCATGAGCCTCTTCGAACAATTCAATCAAGTAGGTGTCAGCGTCTTAATTGCCAGTCACGATCTAGGGCTCATTGCCAGAATGAAGCACCCGCTCATCACCCTGAAAGAAGGCCGTACTATCCGCAATGAACTCGCTGAGGTCGATTTTGCATGAGTAATTCTCAGCCGACACATAGAAAGTCTAGTGCTACCAGCTACAAGGTGAAGTTGACCGATCGTATTCAAAATACGATGAAACTGCATCGCGAGAATGTGGTTCAGACACTGCTGGATATCCTGCGCCAACCGACCAATAGTCTGATGACTATCCTGGTGCTGGCAATTGCCTTGGCCTTACCGGCTGCCTTTTACTTATTTATGAGCAACGCCCAATCTGTCTCAGAGTCATGGGATGGCGGAGTTAAAATGGCTATTTATCTTGATGATAAAGCCACAGAGAATCAGGCCCAGGATTTATTCACTACACTTAGTCAGAGAGTTGAGTTTGAGGAAGTAGTTTTTGTTAGCAAAGACGATGGTCTGGAAATGTTCAAGCAATATTCTGGTTTGGGTAATAGTCTTGAATACCTTGATACCAACCCCTTGCCATATGCTATTACCTTGAAACCTACGCCTTCTTTTAGTGATTCAGACCAGCTAGAGCTACTGGCAGCTGAACTGGCTCAGTTGCCATTGGTTGCACAGACTAAACTCGATAGCTCATGGATTAAAAAATACAATTCAATTCTCGAAATCTCTGAGCAAATTGCGACCTTTATCAGCATCATGTTGGCTCTCGGCGTGCTACTGATCGTTGGCAACACCATCCGACTGGCCATTTTAAATCGTCGCGAAGAGATACAGGTCATAAAACTTGTTGGTGCCACTGATGCCTTCATTCGTCGGCCATTTCTTTATACTGGACTATGGTATGGTGCCATAGCGGCGCTTTTAGCGGCACTGATGGTAAACATCATGTTCGTGCTACTGCAGCAATCGACTCACCAGCTAGCACAGCTATACAGTAGTAATTTTTCATTACTCGGACTTGCTCCTGGCTTTACCCTAAGCTTACTCCTTTGCGGCGCTTTACTGGGATTACTTGGAGCCTGGGTTTCCGTTCGTAAACACTTAAAAGACATAAATCCACAATAGCACTATTTAATCACATCATAGTGAATATATAGCCTGTGCATTGGATTAGCTCGATTGAGCCTGATAAAAATGATTGCAAGATTAGATATATACTTTTTACTCTCAGCTTAAAACAAAGGAATCTATTAGCATGAAGAAATTAATTTTCAGCCTAGCCGCTATTTCTGGATTAGCTTTTACTCAAAGCAGTAATGCCCAAGCGGTTGATTATGAATTTGATACCGTACACAGCCAAATTATATTTAAGGTGAATCACCTCGGTTACTCCAATTCCTTTGGTAAATTTCCAACCTTCCGCGGTGAATTAACTTTTGACCAGGAAGATTGGTCAAACTCATCCACCAGCGTTGAGGTTAAAGCTTCTTCCATTGATCTTGAAAATAAGAAATGGAATGAGCACATGCGCTCTGCCGATTTCTTTCACGTAGAAAAACACCCAATCATGAGCTTCAAAAGTACCAAGCTTGAGAAAACAGGTGAAAAAGAGGGCGTTCTACATGGTGAGCTGA
This sequence comes from Kangiella sediminilitoris, assembly GCF_001708405.1. NCBI lineage: Bacteria > Pseudomonadati > Pseudomonadota > Gammaproteobacteria > Kangiellales > Kangiellaceae > Kangiella > Kangiella sediminilitoris. The sequence goes on from NZ_CP012418.1 coordinate 2,425,532, forward strand.
CTATTTTAGACAAGACTCAGCCTATCACTCTAGATTTAACCTTGAACCAGGCTGGTATCCACCCAATGTCTGAAAAACAGCATGTTGGCTTTTCTGCCCGCGGCTCGATCAAACGCTCGGAGTGGGGCATGGAATACGGTGTGCCAGCAGTGGGTGATAATGTCGATATCATTATTGAAGTTGAAGCATCTGCCAAATAAAATCCCGTAACAGCCGGTTTGGAGTGAACCTCAACTCCTAACCGGCTGTCTAACAGTAATACTTTCGATCAAAGCCACGTATTTATTGACAATTCTTTACCCCAAGAGTTGAAACTTTTGTTATATTTAGCACTCTGATATCTAAAGTGCTAAAAAATTAGCAGTCTCCGTTAAAGAGTGCTAATATCAACGTAACCATTAATTTTAGGAGGGGATGAATGAGCAATATCCCAATGAACATGGCGCTAGCCGTACCAACTGGTAGTATTGACGGATACGTCAGTACTGTTAACGCGGTTCCTGTTCTCTCCGTTGAAGACGAACAGGCACTAGCGCATCGATTCCGCGATGAACAAGATCTCGACGCTGCACGTCAGTTAGTAATGGCTCACTTACGCTTTGTTGTCCATATTGCTAAGAGTTACAGTGGTTACGGCCTGCCTCAGGCGGATTTGATTCAAGAAGGCAACATCGGCTTGATGAAAGCCGTCAAACGTTTCGACCCTACAATGGGCGTTCGTCTGGTGTCTTTCGCCGTACACTGGATTAAAGCTGAAATTCACGAATACGTGCTGCGCAACTGGCGTATAGTGAAAGTTGCGACAACCAAGGCTCAGAGAAAGCTTTTCTTCAATTTACGCTCTAAAAAGAAGTCACTTAACTGGCTTAATAATGAAGAGGTAAAAGCTGTAGCTGACGACTTAGGTGTAAAACCGGAAGAGGTTCGTCGCATGGAAGGGCGCCTTAATGCCCGCGATGCTGCTTTTGATGCCCCAGCGCAAGACGATGAAGCAGATACAGCTTATGCTCCTGTTCATTATCTTCAGGCTTCCGATGCCAATCCAGCTGATGCAGTTGAAAAAGAGCAATGGCAGGATCAGCGTGAAGAAAGACTGATGTATGCTCTAAAGGCACTTGACGATCGAAGTCAGGATATATTGCAACAACGCTGGCTAAGCGATCAAAAAGCAACTCTTCACGAGTTAGCTGACAAGTACGGAGTTTCCGCGGAACGTATCCGTCAACTTGAAAAAAACGCCATGAATAAGATCAGAAATGCTATCCAGTAGCAATGATAACCTCCAAAAAAGCAGGCACACCGCCTGCTTTTTTTATGTCCGAATTATTTTTTAATGCACAAAGAAATCATGCCCAGTTAGCCTAAAAACAGCAAATTGTATAAAAAATTGACACTTTTTGGGTAAAAAAGCGACTATTTTGGCTTTATTCACTTGATCCAGTTCACATTTCGTAGCAGTATAAAATACGAACAATAAGTAATTGCTGGAGAGGCTAACAATGACAATGAGTAAAATTCTAACAATAGCAGCAATCTTCCTTCTCACAGCATGCGGTGGCGAAGAAACTCAAAAACAAGAACAACAACAGGTGACGGCTAAGCGTGACTGTAATCTGAAGATGGGCTGGGAGTCGCGAGCTCCATACCAGTTTGAACGCAATGGTGAAGTGACTGGTATTGATATTCAAATTTTCACAAAAGCAGCAGACTCAATAAATTGCGATGTCAGTTTTGTTGAGAAAAGCTGGACAGAGTTGCTTACTGCATTAGAAAAGGGCGAAATCGACGTTCTTGCAGGCGCAACAATAACTCCTGATCGTGAGTCCTATGCTCACTTTTCAACTCCATATCGTGATGAATCTTTTACCCTTTTCATCCGTGCCAGTAACAGCTATAACGGTAACACTTTAAGCGGATTCCTCAGTCGCAGCCAGAAAGTTGGCATTACCAGCGATTATTTTTATGGTAAAGAAGTCTATGAACTGATGAATCATCCTCAATACTCAAGCCTCTTTGTAGACTCAAAATCAGGCGAGCAAAGCTTTTTCAATATCCTATATAGCGAAATTGATGGTGTTCTGGCAGATCCGGTTGAAGGGCGTTACATACTCAACCGTAAGCGTCTAGGTGATAAAATCAAGGCATCAAAGGTTACTATTCCCAGTGATAGTGTAGCCTTTATGTTCAGTAAAAAGACGTTAAAGGACGAGCAGCTTGACAGACTACAGGAAGCTGTCAAAAATATGGTTGCAAATAATCAGATAAAACCATTGGTCGCTCAGTTCTAAGCCGAGCAAGTCTTCACCCGAAGCTGAGCCTTTGTGCTCAGCTTTTTTTATTTCATTCCACATTCCATGAGTTTGATGTTATTTATTAATTCGGATAGACTTTCGCCAGAAATACTTCACCGGTGTGGATAGAATAATGACAAGTAATAACACCCTTTCTTTTAGTATTCTATCCTCCCATTGCTGGGTAGATGCTGCATATATAGAGGGTAAATCCCCTGCCTCTGATACATTACTATCAGCGGACTTCAATCCGATTGAATTAAAGCAAATTCCAGCCATCAAGCGTCGCAGATTAAATGGAATTAGCAAAATGGCCATGCACTCTTCACTCAAGTGCCTGGAAAAAGCCTCGGTTGATCCCAGTAGCGTGATTACCGTATTTGCCTCACAGCACGGAGAACTCAACCGGACCGTCAGTATCGTCGATGACATGGTCAACAACCAGGAAGTCTCCCCCAAAGATTTTAGCCTGTCAGTCCATAATGCCGCCTTGGGGCTATTCTCTATTTTTAACAAGAACAAACATCCCGGGACCAGCATTGCAGCCAACACTAATACTTTCGGTTATGGATTAATTGAAGCATTAAATCTTTTACATCGATTCCCTGACTGTCTGGTACTATTGACCTGTTTCGATTCACAGGTAAATCCGCCTTTTCAGTCGTTGCAGTCTGCCCTACACCCGAGTCACAGCTACTCGTTACTCCTATCGGCTCCTGACTCCCAGCAATACATTTCCATGAAATTTAATAAGTTTGAAAAGAGAACGTACCCCGAATTGCCTCTTGAGCTACAGTTTTTTAACTTTCTGCAGAATGATGTTTCCAGTACCACCATCCGTTCTGAGGATACTGACTGGGAGTTTACAAAACATGCGCTATAGGCTTAATTACCTGTGGCGCGTTTTCGCAACGGGACTCTCATTTACTACCTTTGGACTGGGTGGCCTGTTCCTATCAATTTTTGTTTTTCCATTTATTAAGCTAATGAACCCGGATCCACAGGTTCGTAAACGTAAAGCACGGTACCTGATTCATCGCAGTTGGAACTTTTTTATTAATTTCATGGAAAGCCTTGGCATCTTTACCTTTCACTTAGAGGAGGCACGCCAGCAACTGGAGGGTGTTGAGGGTAAGGTTATCATCGCCAACCACCCATCTTTAATTGATGTTGTGGCTCTGATCTCACTAATTCCAAGAGCTGACTGCGTAGTCAAACAGGGACTGTGGAACAATTTTTTCCTAAAACGCGTGGTTCGAGTCGCTGACTTTATTAATAACGATCAGGATGTAAATAAACTGATTGAAAACTGTAAAAGATCCCTTGAAGAAGGTTATAATCTGGTCATATTTCCTGAGGGTACTCGCACTGTTCCTAATCGCCCGATAAAACTTCAGCGTGGCGCGGCTAATATAGCCGTTCGCTGCCAGCAAAACTTATTGCCGGTGATTATCGACTGCAACCCAACAACTCTGACAAAACAAGAAAAATGGTATCAAATACCCCCTCGTCGAGCTCAATTCTCGATGAGAGTTGTAGAGGAAATTGATGTTTCTCCGTTCATCCATAACGAAAAAAATGAGTCTATAGCAGCCAGACGACTGACGGAGGAAATAAAAAAGGTATTCACAGAGGAACTAGCAAAAAATGAGAGCGATAGAAAATGAGATTAAGGGCGTCATTATTGAAGCACTTGATCTCGAAGATATGAGCATTGATGATATTGATACTGAAGAACCATTGTTTGGGGATGGCCTGGGCCTGGACTCAATAGATGCTTTGGAGCTGGGCTTGGCTCTAAAGAAAAAATTCGACATCAAATTGGACTCTGATTCGGAAGAGTCTAAAAAGCACTTTTATTCCGTGCAGACACTAGCTGACTTTATTGAAGAACAAAAAGGAGCTGAATAATGGCAAGCATGGAAACTAAAGAACAGATTTACGATCAATTGGTCGACATACTGGTGGATGACTTTGAAGTTGATGAAGACGATATCAATTTAGAAGCCAACCTTTACACGGATCTTGATCTGGACAGTATCGATACGGTTGATTTGGTGATTAAGCTTCAAGAAATGACGGGGAAATCGGTTAACCCCGAAACGTTTAAAGCTGTACGTACCATGCAACATGTAGTTGATGCCGTTCACGACTTAGTCCACGGCTAGAACTTTATCGTATGGCCATCCTGCTAAAAATAGCAATCGCTGTTGTGGTATTGCTGTACCCGATAGCGATTTATTTTGGCTTACAGTATATCGAACCGAAATATCTCGCCCTAACCTTGGCGGGTTTGGTCATTCTAAGAGCATTACTGTCCAAGAGCCAATTACTTAGTAGCGTTAAAGGCCTTTGGTTCATCATCTTAATGGCTGGCCTGACAGTTGCAGCATTAAGCTTTCTTCAAAACTCGACGTTAGGCCTTAAACTTTACCCAGTTATTATAACCACCAGCTTTCTTGTCGTTTTTGGCTATAGTTTATATAAGCCTCCAACAGTCATTGAACGCTTAGCTCGACTCCAGGAGCCTGATTTACCCCCTGAAGGCGTCGCCTATACCCGTACCGTAACAAAAGTCTGGTGTGGTTTCTTTATTCTTAATCTTGCCATTTCTATATACACGGTTTTTTATAGCAGCATGGCGGTTTGGACCCTTTATAATGGCCTTATTTCCTATGTTTTAATGGGAATTCTTTTTCTCGCTGAACTTATTGTAAGAAAGTTCATTATAAAGAAGGTATAGGGAAATTGTTATGAAAGCCATTTCTCAACTACAAACGTTGCTTACTGATGATAAGCCCAGCATAGTCGCATTTGATTCAAATAAAAGCATCTATTTGCAGCAATTACAGCATGATCTATTACAATGTGTCGCTAGCCTCAAAAGCAACCCCTCAAATACCTATCTGCTCTTCATAGACAACAGCTACCATTTCACCGTTAATCTTCTGAGCCTCTTATTACTGAATAAAAATGTTGTGTTGTCTGCTAATAATAAACCGGATTGGCTGGATAGTATTGCTAGTGCTTATGGCGCCATAATTTCTGATGCCCCTTTACATCAAAGCTACCTCAGCGCAACTCATTATGAAGACATACAGACCGAACTGGACAACTCGGCCCTAACGGTACCGCCAAATTTTGATAGTGAAATCCAGTTTTATACTTCAGGCTCAAGCAGTAGGCCAAAGGCTATTTCCAAAACTATTTCTCAACTTTTAATAGAAGTTGATACCCTGGAAGAACTTTTCCAGGAACAATTGGGAACATGTCACGTTTTAGCCACAGTATCTCACCATCATATTTATGGCCTGATTTTCAGGTTGTTGTGGCCTTTACTTTACCGGCGGCCTTTTTTCATCGATATCATCCTATACCCAGAACAATTGATTGAGCTTAATAGGCTGTACCCGCAAAGTTGCCTGGTTTCAAGTCCTGCATTTTTATCTCGGCAAGATCATAAATTGACTAAAGTCTCCCTTGCTGCATGTTTTAGCTCAGGAAGCTTGTTGATAAAGTCGGCCGCCGAAGCAGCCCATAAACAGCTGGGCGTTTTCCCGATAGAAGTATTTGGCAGCACAGAAACTGGCGGAATTGGCTATCGGACTCAGCACAACCACAATATTCTGTGGACGCTATTTCCCGGCCTGTCACTAACAACAGATGATCATCAAAAAGCAACTCTTGAGTCACCTTATTTAATAGCACCGCAAAGGCTTGATGACCGAGTCAAGCTCCTGCCAAACGGGCAATTTGAATTATTAGGCAGAGCAGATAGAGTAGTAAAAATCGAAGAGAAAAGGGTGTCACTGGATGCCGTTGAAGCAACTCTTTGCGAGTCTCCGTTTGTGGAGGAGGCAAAGCTGGTTGTACTACAACAAAATAGACGCTTCCTCGGTGCTGTCATCAAGTTGAGCCCAAAAGGGCTGACCCATCTGCAACAACACTCTAAGCTTGAGCTAAACAAGTTATTAAAACACTCCTTGATACAAAGGTTTGATGCCGTTGCCATTCCTAGAAAATGGCGCTACCTTGAACAGCTACCCTATAATGCTCAGGGAAAGTTACCTGTAAATACCTTAACGGAGCTTTTTTGATATGAAGTTTCCCCCAGTGATCAATCAGCAAGTCAATACGGATAAATCTTGTACTTTTAGTTTAATGATTACACCGGAACTAGATGCCTTCGAAGGCCATTTCGATAACTTTCCTATTGTTCCGGGTGTGGTTCAAATTCAGTGGGCTTTACACTTCTTCAGTCACTACATGGCCCAATCAAATAGCAGTCATCGCTGGCAAGTCGATAGATTATCCGCCATCAAGTTCCAGCAAGTGATTACCCCCGAATTGTCAGTCAATTTAGAACTACATTTTGATGAGCAAAAACAGCTTTTACAGTTTAAAATCACCAGTTCTGAGCATCAACATTCTTCCGGGAAGCTGCTACTGAAAGCAGTAGAGGACTAATTTTTATGAAGCCCGGTTACTGCATCGTCATCCCAAATTATAACCATACCCAGCACATTGAACATGTACTGCAGTCCATTGCACCATTATCCATACCTGTCATTATGGTCAACGATGGAAGCGATGATGTAACGACACAGCTACTTGATAAATTACCAAGTCAGTTTCCCTTTCTGGAGGTGATACACCTTACAGAAAATCAGGGCAAAGGTGGCGCAGTGATGACTGGATTGCTGGCAGCCAGCCAAAGAGGTTATAGTCACGCCATTCAAGTTGATGCTGATGGACAACACAATCTGTCTGATATCCCAGAGTTCATCCGCTTAAGTCAGCAAAGTCCAGACTCTGTTATCTGTGGCATTCCTGATTATGATGAATCAGTTCCTCTAGGACGTCTTATTCCCCGTTACCTTACGCATTTCTGGGTCTGGGTAGAGACATTATCTTTTCAAATTAAGGACTCAATGTGTGGCTTTCGTCTTTATCCTCTCAAAGCTACCTGCCAGCTGATAGGCAATAGCCGTATCGGCAAACGTATGGACTTCGATACCGAAATACTGGTTAAGCTTTATTGGCAGAATGTTCCCGTTATTAATTTGCCGACTAAGGTAACCTACCCAGAAGACGGCTCGTCTCATTTCCAGCTATTCAGGGACAACTGGCTGATTACCAAAATGCATACTCGACTGTTTTTTGGGATGTTGCCAAGAGCGCCTCGGCTGATATCTAAGAAGTTTAAGCGAGCCTCCGCAGAGCAACGTGATACACACTGGTCTGCGACCAAGGAGCGTGGCTCCACACTTGGAATTCAACTGCTTGTCTGGCTCTACAGAGTACTCGGTCAATGGTTTTTCCGCCTAATCTTACTACCGGTAATTGCCTACTTCGTACTTACTGGCAATAAAGCACGCAGGGCTTCCTATGATTTCTTGAGAAGACTAAACCGCTATCAAAACAATCAAAGTCCCGTTCGCTGGTACCATGTGTATAAGCATTTCTATCAATTTGGACTGGCGGCGGTAGATAAAATCCGAGCCTGGCTTGGTGATATTCGTCGAAAAGATATCATTTTCCATAACGTTGACGCCTTTGAGGCATTACGCCAAAGCGGGAAGCAGAAAGGAGCTATTTTTATTGGCTCCCACCTGGGCAACCTTGAGCTGTGCAGGGCAATTGGTGAAAGCGACAGTAAACTGACTATCAATGCACTTGTCTTCACTAAACATGCACTCAAGTTCCAGGCTGCTTTAGATAAATTCAATCCCAAAGCTTCGGTCAACTTAATTCAAGTTGACACTATGGGGGCAGACACAGCCATCAAATTGAGGGAAAAGGTAGATGCGGGAGAGATTGTTATTATTGTCGGCGACAGAACATCAGTGACTCAGTTTGGAAGGGTAAATTACGCTCCCTTCCTGGGAGAGCCGGCACCATTTTCACAGGGCCCTTTTATTTTAGCCGGACTTCTGGAGTGTCCTGCTTACCTGCTGTTCTGCCTTAAGCAGTCCGGCCAGTATCATATCTATCTGGAGCACTTTTCTGATAGCTTGAAGCTGACTAGAACTCATAAGAAGCAGCAGTTACAATCCATTATTGAGCGATATGCGGAACGACTCGAGTACTATTGCCTGAAAGCACCATACCAATGGTTTAATTTTTTCGATTTTTGGCAAAAAGACGATCAGGAGCATATACAGCGGACGATCCAACAACAAGAGAAACACCACAGTGACGACAACTAGCTCACCCATAATTTTTGGTAAAAACAAAATTCTGATAGAAGATATCCATGCTCTGGCTCACGGGCAGGCAACAGCTCGCCTGAATAATGATCCTGCCTTTCAAAAGACCATTCAGTGCGGCGCAGACTTTCTTCAAGAGCTACTAAAAGAAGATGGCGTCATTTATGGTGTAACAACCGGTTATGGTGACTCTGTTACCGAGCAGGTACCACTGTCGAATGTAAATGAACTACCACTACACCTGACACGTTTTCATGGCTGTGGTCTCGGCGAGACCTTTTCGGTAGAAGAAACACGAGCTATCCTGGGCGCACGTCTAGCTTCTTTAACACAGGGTTATTCAGGGGTCAGCTGGCGCTTACTGCAGCAGCTAGAAACTTTACTAACCAATGACATCATGCCGCGCATTCCACAAGAAGGCTCGGTGGGGGCTAGTGGTGATTTAACGCCATTATCCTATGTCGCTGCGGCTTTGATTGGTGAAAGAGATGTGATCTACAAAGGCCAGACGGTACCAACCAAAGAAGCCTTTGATGAACTGGGTATAGACCCCATTCAACTTCAGCCCAAAGAGGGCCTGGCTATCATGAACGGTACCGCCGTCATGACAGCTCTAGCCTGCCTTGCCTATAAGCGAGCAGAGTATCTAATCGAGCTATGCTCACGAATCACCTCGCTCTGCTCTATTGCATTGCAAGGGAATAGCGCGCATTTCGATGAAATCCTGTTCAACGCCAAGCCACATCCGGGCCAGAATCAGGTGGCGGCCTGGATCCGTGAAGATTTGAACCATCATAGCCACCCACGTAATTCCAGCCGATTGCAGGATCGATATTCTATTCGCTGTGCTCCTCATATCATTGGCGCCCTGAAGGACTCCATGCCCTGGATGCGCCAGATGATAGAAAATGAGCTCAATAGCGCTAATGACAACCCCATTATTGACGGAGAAGGCCAGCACGTACTCCATGGTGGTCATTTCTATGGCGGTCATATCGCCATGGTCATGGATACCCTTAAAACCGGTATCGCAAACCTGGCCGACCTGATGGATCGTCAGATGGCGCTCTTAATGGATCGCAAATTTAATAATGGCCTGCCAAATAATTTATCGGCAGCAAGCTCCGAACGTAAAGCCATCAATCACGGCTTTAAAGCGGTGCAGATTGGCATTAGCGCCTGGACCGCGGAAGCTTTAAAAAACACCATGCCAGCCAGCGTTTTTTCACGCTCCACCGAGTGCCACAACCAGGACAAAGTCAGCATGGGCACCATTGCAGCTCGTGATTGCCTAAGGGTCTTACAGCTAACAGAGCAAGTGGCCGCTGCATCATTGATGGCATCTTCCCAGGCAGTGCAAATTCGTATGAACCAGGATGAAGTGGACTCAGCGTCCTTATCGCAAGGTGTTACAGCAACGCTTTCAGAAGTCTTTGCCAAGTTTAAGCTGGTTGATGAAGACAGACCATTAGAACAGGAATTACGTTATTTTGTGCAACTTATCCAGGCCCGCCACTGGAGTACCTATGGATAACGCATCTCTTAAAGACTTATCCATTGCAGCAGAATATTTTGCTGAAGTTCCCTTCTTCGACCTCGACCCGATGCAAATAGTCTGGCATGGCAACTATGTTAAGTACTTCGAAGAAGCTCGTTGTCAGCTGTTACGCAAGATTGATTATGATTATCCTGATATGAAACAGTCAGGCTATTACTGGCCAATTATTGATATGCGACTGAAGTATGTTAAACCAGCCAGGTACGGCGATAAGTTAATTTGTATCGCTGTACTGAAAGAGTTTGAAAACCGTTTAAAAATTGAATATCAGGTTCAGCATGCACAAAGTGGTGAAAAACTATGTAAGGGCTACACAGCCCAAGTAGCGGTTACCGTCGACACCTTTGAAATGCAGCTGATCTCACCGCCAATCCTAAAACAAAAAATAGAAGATTATTGCGAACAATTATGAATACATTAAAGCAGACAATTCTAGTTCTCAGCTATACTTTATTGGCAATGGTATCTACTACGGCTCACAGCAGCTCTTTAGAAGAATGCTCTCTGGACACAATCACTGACAGACTGTCCAACCAGCCAGAGTTGTCACGCTTCGAGCAACTAAAAACAATAACCGTTTTATCGCGTCCTTTATCATCTGAAGGCTTTCTGCTGCTGACTCCTCAATCCGGTTTAATCTGGCAAACACGCAACCCCATCAAAAGCACCACCGTGATTACCGCTTCTGAATTTAAGCAATTCAATAAAAAAGATCAGCCACTGTCATTGCCGGAATCAGCTGATACTGAAGCAAGCCAGGTTATTTCATCCACTTTTCTGGCCATACTGTCTGGCCATTTTGATCAGTTGAAGCGAAATTTTACCGCTGAAACGTCATGTAGTAATGGTGAATGGCAGGTTTCTTTAACACCCAGTAATGACGCCATCGAGCAAATCATGACTTATATCCATATTGCTGGAACAGACCATATAGATGAAATCGCTTTCACGGAAAGCAGTGGTGATAAAACAGCTTTGCAATTCTTTCCTGAAGAGGCGGAGCCAATAGCTGAGCAATTAAGGAAATATCTTGCAAAATAATTATCGCGCCACACTTTGGTTTGCTTTATTACTGATAGTCGGTTTACTTTTTTATGGACAACTTAAGCAGGGCTTTAAGGTTGAAACCAATATTCTTAAACTGTTACCACAAACAGAAGTAGACCCTTTTGCTGAAGAAGCTTTTACCCGCTTTTCTGATAACAATTTTAAACAGTTAATTATTGCCGTCTCAGCATCTGATAAGAATGGAGCTTTGGATGGCGCACAAAGACTCAGCCAGCAATTATCAGCTACGAAATTGATAGAGTCCTTTCAAAGTCAGCTGACTCAAACAGAGCAACGGGCGATCGCTGAGCTATACTTTAACCACAGGTTTTATTTGTTATCGGACAAGGATCGAAGACTGATGCATGAAGAGGGACGCGATCCCTTTATTGATGACACGCTCCAGCTAATCTATTCGCCCTTATCAGGCCGATTAGTCAGTCTGATTCCTAGCGACCCTTATTTATTATCCTATCGTTATATACAAAATATAAACGCTCTCAATAACAAACGAAATCAGGCAGCAGAGTTGGTTGATGAATTTATGGTGTTCAACCAAAATGGACGGTTCACGGCGTTACTCAGCGCCAGGATCTCAAGCTCCCCGTTCGATACCGATACACAAAACGAACTCAAGGGCGTTATCGAAAAGTTCGAGCGGCAGAATAACGAGCTGTCCATTCTTAGAACCGGCGCCCTTTTTTATGCTCAACATGCTGCAGCATCAGCAAAGCAGGAAATTTCAACCATAGGCCTTGGCTCATTAATTGCAGTTATCGTTTTACTACTGGTGGCTTTTCGTAGTTCAGTTCCACTGCTATTAACATTGAGCTCACTTGCCACCGGAATTTTCATCGCTCTGACAGTGGTTCATCTTACCTTTAGTTCGATCCATATCCTGACACTGGTATTCGGTTCAAGTTTAGTCGGTGTAGCGGTAGATTACTCATTTCATTATTTTGCCACTGCTAACATTCACCAAAGACCCCTGAAGCACATCCTGATTGCCATTACGATGGGGCTTATCTCTAGTGTCATTGGCTACGTTGCCTTGTTTACAGCACCATTCCCTGGTTTGCGTCAGATGGCATTATTTTGTGCCGTAGGGCTAGCCGGTGCTTTTTTCACAGTGGTGCTGTTATTCGACAGAATACCTTACAAGGTCAATACACCAAACTGGATCCTTAACTGCTTCAAACTACAGTTCCAAATGAGTCGATATGTAGCACGACCAACGTTTATCATCCTTTTATTGGCAGCGCCAATAGTGGCAGTATTCATTCTCTCTAATACAGATGAAAATAATGACAACATTCGCCAGCTGCAATCAATCCCCGATGAACTCTATCAACAAGAACTACAGATAAAAGCTTTGGTCAACGCGCCGGCCACTAATCAATTTTTTGTGGTTAGGGCAGATAATCCACCTGAACTGCTGCGTCTACTAGACCAGATAAACCCGTCACTTGAACAGCTGGTCACCAACAATGCCATGGGTAGCTACCAGCACCTTGCACAGTTTGTGCCCGCCCTTAAACAACAGCACAACAACTACAACCTGATAGGTCAGTACTTTCTGCAAGATAACCAGCGGGAATTAGTAGAGCTAGGTTTACTGCAGCCAGATCAGGTGGATGAACTAAAGCAACAATATAATAATCAAGAACCCCTGCAGCTAACCGATTGGCTTAAATCACCGCTCGGACAGCGCTTTAATTATCTTTGGCTAGGTCAGGTCAGTCAGCAATACGCGGCTATTATTACTTTGAATAATATTCAAGATATTCCTTCGCTAGAAGCCGCAGCTAGCAAGCATGAGAACCTTTATTTCATAAATAAAGTGGATAAAATCTCGACAATGTTCGCTAATTATCGCGAGCTGGCATTAATGATGCTAATCCTGGCTATTGGTGCTGTATTCATTGTTTTGACTCTTAAGTATCGCGCTTTAATCGCAGGGTATGTATTGATGGGACCACTGGTTGCTGGTTCTCTAGCCATTATCATCAACATTTTAATTAACAATAGCTTCAATCTATTCAGTACCCTCGCATTATTCCTGGTGTTTGGTATAGGCATAGACTATGGGTTATTTTATGCTGAAGCCAAAAAGCGTTCTTCCTACATAAGTCTCGCTATTGGCTTGTCTGCAATCACTACATTACTATCCTTTGGCCTGTTATCCCTGAGCCAAACCCCGGCTATCCATGCCTTTGGATTAACAATGCTTACCGGTATTTTGACGGTTTTCCTATTATCACCGATACTGGGACACCTTATTTACAGACATAAAGGACTGAAATATGAATAGGCCATCGCCAGATTATGACGTCATCATTATTGGCGCAGGCCCTGCGGGAAGTCTTGCTTCCAGTTTGCTGGTTCAACAGGGCTACAGTGCTTTAGTCATAGAAAAAGAAACATTCCCACGTTTCTCAATTGGTGAAAGCCTATTACCACAATCCATGATCTATCTTGAAGAAGCAAAGATGCTGAAGGCAGTTGAGGAAGCTGCCGAATCTCTAGGCTTTCAGTATAAGAATGGAGCGGCCTTCATAGCTAACGACCAGTACAGTGACTTTAATTTTTCGGAGAAATTCAGCGCTGGCCCCGGCCACACCTATCAGGTCAAACGAGCCCACTTCGATCAGTTATTGGCGAATGAAGCGGAAAACCAGGGTGCGGACTTTAAGTTTGGCTGTTTGCTGACCTCATTACAGCTCGAACCGGAACCGGTTCTTACCATCCAGACAGAAAAGGGCATCAGTGAACAGCTAACCGCTCGCTTTATTCTCGATGCCAGCGGGTTCGCACGGGTTCTACCTAGGCTGCTTGATCTTAGTCAACCCAGTGACTTCCCCGTCCGTAGCTCAGTTTTTTGTCATATCAAAGATAATATTAGTGACACCGATTATGATAGAAATAAAATTTTAATTGAAACCCATCCAGAGCTGGATGATGTATGGTTTTGGCTAATACCTTTTTCCGATGGCACTTCTTCCCTTGGCTGCGTAGCCAAGCCAGAATATTTTGAGCAGCTCACTACTGCTGATACCCCTGAGGCTCTGTTGGATCAAGCCATTGCAGAAACCAGTCGTTTTCAGACTTTATTGGCATCCTCTACGAAAACTTCAGACACTCGCCAAGTCACCGGATTTTCATCTAATGTAAAACAGCTTTACGGAAGGAATTTCGCTTTGCTCGGTAATGCGGGTGAATTTTTAGATCCCATATTTTCCTCGGGAGTGACTATTGCCTTCAAGTCTGCAAAGCTCGCTACTGATATTTTAAACAAACAGTTCACTAACCAGCCCTACTGCTGGCAAACCGAGTTTGCAGAACCTCTTCAGCAGGGAGTAAATACCTTTAAAGCATTTGTTAACTCCTGGTATCAGGGAGATTTCCAGAATATTATTCATTTCAAAGATGCTCCGACAGAAGTCAGAGAAATGATCTGCTCTATTCTAGCTGGATATGCCTGGGACAAGGACAACCCCTTTGTACAACAACCCGAACGTCGTCTACAGGTAGTGGGTGGTCTATGCGCATCTTAGTACTTCTATTCTTCGCGGCTATACTAACAGCCTGTCAGAGTCTTTACCAAAGCTCTGAGAGGAAGGTTATGGTTGCTGAAGAAGTTGGGTTTAGTTTGCTGTCTTCCGTTCCATTCGAAGATGGCTTAAGACTGACTCAGAGTGCTACTGCCGAATATAATAATGAAAGCCATGACTTAATTTTTCAGACGGAAATCCGTCAAGGCAACCTGGCGATGGTTGGTTTAACCCCCACAGGTACTCGACTGTTTACCATCATATTAAAGCAGGGAGAGATCACTGCAGAGGGGTTGTCAGCCATTGTCGAAAATATTAAGCCTGATTATTTGCTGGCCGATCTCCAGCTTAGCTTATGGCCAGCAGCAGAAATACAACAGGCTTTATCAGGCGGTAAGATCATAACGGCGCCCAGCGGGCAGAGGCTAATCACCCGTAATAATCAGCCTATTATCCAAATTGAATACAGCCAGCAGCCAGCGTATGAGGGGACCATCAGGTTTAATCATCTTGAGCGCGGTTACAGCTTATATATAGAACCTCTTAGTATTGAAACCATTGACCAACCATTTCCAGAGAATAGCAATAATGACCTCTAAATCACCGGTTTATATCAACAACATGGCTTTGATTAATGCCATGGGTTTTGAACACGAATCACTGCTTCATAAGCTAAGAATCGGTGATTGCTCTGGAATGAAGCCCTACGATTCAAAACTGACAGGTCATAATTTTCTAGTCGGCAAAGTAACTCAACAACTGCCCAATCTGCCATCTCATTTACAACACCATAATACTCGCAATAACCGCCTGCTTTTACATTGTTTACAGCAACTTGATACAACCCTGTCAGACTTATTAAATACTTATTCTAAAAGCAGGGTTGGCGTTGTCATGGGTACCAGCACTTCTGGTATCGCTGAAGGTGAGCGGGCACTTTCTCAGTATATGGAAGAAGAAAGTTTTCCCGATGAGTTTGACTATTCACAAATTCAGATGTCATCTCCTGCAGAATTCGTCGCTGATTATCTTGGTTTAAAAGGCCCAGCCTACTCGATTTCCACAGCCTGCTCCTCAAGCGGTAAAGTATTTGCTTCAGCTCAGGGGATGATTCAGAACGATTTGTGTGATGTCGTTATCGTCGGTGGCGCAGACTCGCTGTGTGACATGACACTGAATGGTTTTAATTCTTTGGAAGCCGTTTCCAGTGAATTATGCCAGCCCTTCAGCACCAACCGTTGCGGTATTAATATTGGCGAAGGGGCAGCTATTTTTATCCTCAGTCGTGAACCGTCTGAAATTGAACTTTTGGGCACAGGAGAATCATCTGATGCACACCATATCTCAGCCCCACATCCCAAGGGAGATGGAGCCGCCGAAGCTATGGTAATGGCACTTAAGGAAGCCGGCTTAAACTCAGATAGCATTGACTATTTGAACCTACACGGCACGGCAACCGAACTGAACGACAGCATGGAAAGTCAGGCTGTTTCCAGGGTTCTTGGCAGTGATACACCCTGTAGTTCTACAAAGCCTCTAACAGGGCATACCCTAGGTGCCGCTGGAGCAACGGAAATAGGTATCTGCTGGCTACTGTTACAACAGGAAAATTCTCATTTCCTCGCTTTACACCAGTACGACGGCGATTTTGATCCAGAACTGCCTCCAATCAATCTTGTCTCGGAGCAGACAGCAGCCAAGCCTCCCAAAATCGTCATGAGTAATTCTTTCGCCTTTGGCGGCAATAACGTCAGTGTTATAATTGGCCGAACACAGAGGTAAGTGATGTTAGATAACCACAACGACAAATTAAACATTCTATCGATTCCATTAAGAGATTTGGTACCTCATTCCGAGCCTATGGTGTTGCTTGACTCCATCGTTGAGTTTAACGATAACTCATTACTGGCCGAGTTTAATGTAACTGAAAATAGCCGGTTCTATGACGCTTCATGCCAAGGGATCGAATCGTGGGTAGGCATTGAATACATGGCTCAGGCCATAGCTGCCTTAGCTGGTATCAGAGCCAAACTTTCTGGTGAGGAGGTCAAGCTTGGCTTCCTTCTAGGCACACGAAAAATGAATATCTCTGTACCTATCCTGGCAGTGGGTAATCGCTACCAGGTTTACATTGAAGAACTTTACATGGATGATTCAGGTCTAGGTGCCTTTAATTGCACCATTAGACATAATGATTCAGTGGTTAGTGACGCCAAGCTCAATGTATTTGAGACAAGCGACAGCAGCCAGCTTAAACCATAACAACCATAAATATTAATCATGAGTAGAAGAGTTTTAGTGACAGGTTCTAGCAGGGGCATTGGTAAAAGTATTGCTCTGCAATTAGCACAAGACGGTTTCCATGTTACTGTTCATTGCCGCTCGGGCGTTGAACAGGCTAACGAGACCATAGAACAAATCCAAAAGGCAGGCGGAAGTGCCAACCTGATCCAGTTTGATATCGCTGATCGAAAGCAGACACGTTCGGCGCTGGAAATCGATATTGAACAACATGGAGCCTACTATGGCGTAGTCTGTAACGCAGGTATTACTCGTGATGGTGCTTTCCCTGCATTAACGGATAGCGACTGGGATGACGTCATTCATACCAATCTTGACGGTTTTTATAATGTTGTCCACCCCCTGGTAATGCCGATGGTACGCAATAAAAAAGGTGGTCGTATCGTTGCCATGTCGTCCGTTTCAGGTGTTCTAGGCAACCGTGGTCAGGTCAACTATAGCGCCTCAAAGGCTGGCTTAATTGGCGCCACTAAAGCTCTAGCAGTAGAACTTGCTCGTCGCAAAATAACCGTAAATTGCGTCGCCCCGGGGTTAATTGAAACCGATATGATCGATGATGAAATCACCAAAGAAGCAATGAAAGTGATACCCGCTCGTCGTATGGGAAAGCCAGAGGAAATTGCCGGTCTCGTCAGTTACCTTTTCTCCGATACAGCGGGCTATCTTACCCGACAGGTTATCTCGGTTAATGGAGGGATGGCGTAATGAAGCGAGTGGTAGTGACGGGGATGTCAGGTATAACTGCCTTTGGTGATACCTGGGAAGACATTTCTGGCAAGTTCAAAGAAGGTAAGAATGCTGTACGCTTTATGCCCGAATGGGAACAATGCGAAGGATTGCGAACCAGCTTAGCGGCGCCTGTTGACTATCAGTTCCCTAAGCTACCAAGAAAAAAAATACGCAGCATGGGCCGTGTCTCATTGCTAGCAACCTGTGCGACTCAAAAGGCTCTTGAGGAAGCTGGACTACTGAACCATATGGCTCTGACGGATGGCAGCACCGGAATTGCCTACGGCTCTTCATCAGGAAGTACTAAAACAATTCCAGTATTTGGTGACTTGATCAAGGGTGGCCCTATGACAGGTTTTACTTCCACATCTTATGTCGAGATGATGAGCCACACAGCGCCCGTCAATATGGGCGTATTTTTCGGGACTAAAGGCCGTATTATACCCACCAGTAGCGCTTGTACTTCGGGTAGCCAGGGCATTGGTTATGCCTATGAAGCGATCAAGTATGGACGACAAAAAGTGATGATTGCAGGAGGTGCAGAAGAACTCTGTATAACACAGGGCGCCGTGTTTGACTCATTGTTCGCCACCTCGGTACAAAACAATAGCCCAGAGACGACACCAAAACCTTTTGATAAAAAGCGCGATGGTCTGGTGGTTGGCGAAGGTGCTGCAACTTTAATTCTCGAGGAATATGAACATGCTATGGCACGTGGCGCCACCATATTAGGCGAAGTCATAGGGTTCGGCTGTAACTCAGACGGAGCACACGTAACTCAGCCGCAAAAAGATACTATGGCCGTAGCGATGAAGCTCGCCCTGCAAGATGCTGATGTGAGCAGCGATGATATTGGTTATGTAAGCGCGCATGGAACAGCCACTGATCGTGGTGATGTAGCAGAAACGCATGCAACGTACGAAGTTTTTAAACGAGCCGTACCCATCAGCTCTCTTAAAAGCTATTTTGGCCATACGCTGGGCGCCTGTGGTGCCATAGAGGCCTGGCTTTCTATCGAGATGATGCGTAATAACTGGTATGCGCCAACGGTAAATCTTACAGAGGTAGATCCTGAGTGTGCTGAGTTGGATTACATCATGGAAAATGATCGTCATATGACACACGACATGATCATGAGTAACAACTTTGCCTTTGGTGGGATCAACACATCACTAATCTTTAAACGGGCTCAGTGAGCCATTAATCTAACTGGCCCATATCACGTTTAATATCAAGGATGTCAGAATGAATGGAGTCTTTTGATACCCCGCGATCCAGTAAATCCTGATAGACCGACATCACCATCGGCTCAGAACCCCCAATGTAAATATCCATGTTGGTAATATCAGTGTGATCAAGCAGAAATGCATGGTGAACAAAACCTTTGCGGCCCTGCCACTCCTCATCCAGTCCTGATAGCACAGGCACATAAGTGAAATGGTCGTATTTAGAGGACCACTCGTTTGGTTCACGATGCAAATAAAGATCGGCTGAAGTTTGTGCTCCCCAATATAAAATCAAATCGCGATTGGTGTTCTTCCATAACGCTGTTTTAATGACCGAATGGAAGGGAGCAAAGCCTGTGCCCCCAGCAATGAATACTGCAGGACGCTTTGAGTCTGTGAGTACGCAGTTGCCAAATGGGAGCTGTACCTTAACCCGGTTCTGGTGCTTTAACTGACTGATAATTTTGTCTGCTTCGTCATGCCCCGGTAGTCGTCTAATATGCAGTTCCAGAACATCCTGAAGTGGTGAGCTGGCGATAGAAAAAGGTCTCAGCGAACCATCTTCCAGCTGTAACATTAAATATTGCCCAGCTTTATAGGGTGGAAGTTCTCCGTTTACTGGCTCTAGTTCTACCCAGAAAACGTCACGCCCAGCGCGGCGAACTAACGACACTTCACACTCAACAAACTCCGCTTCTACTTGTTCAGACATATAACCTCAGTTTTAAGAATTTTCTTCAGGTTCGAGTCCAAGCTCATCCCACATGGAATCGACTTTATCTTTCACTTTCTGATCCATCACTATAGGCTCACCCCATTCACGATCCGTTTCCCCAGGCCATTTATTAGTGGCATCAATCCCCAGCTTTGAACCGAGCCCTGATACCGGGGATGCAAAATCTAGATAATCAATCGGCGTATTATCGACCATAGTACAGTCGCGAGTTGGATCTACTCTTGTAGTGATAGCCCAAATGACGTCTTTCCAGTCACGAGTGTTGACGTCGTCATCCACCACGATAACAAACTTGGTGTACATAAACTGGCGCAAGAATGACCATACGCCCATCATCACGCGTTTGGCATGCCCCGGATATTGCTTTTTCATCGAGACCACGGCCAGACGGTATGAGCAACCCTCAGGTGGTAGGTAGAAATCAACAATTTCAGGGAATTGTTTCTGTAGTATTGGCACAAATACTTCATTCAATGCTTCGCCAAGAATAGCGGGCTCATCAGGTGGCCGCCCAGTATAGGTCGAATGATAGATTGGATCAGCCCGTTGGGTAATTCGTTCTACTGTAAAAACCGGGAAACTATCGACTTCATTATAGTAACCGGTGTGATCCCCATAAGGTCCTTCATCAGCCATTTCACCCGGCTCAATATAACCCTCCAATACAAATTCAGCGGAAGAGGGAACCTGTAGATCGTTCCCCAGGGACTTTACCACTTCGGTTTTTTGTCCGCGTAGCAAGCCTGCAAAACCATACTCACTGAGTGTATCGGGTACCGGAGTCACTGCGCCTAAAATGGTCGCCGGATCGGCACCGTATGCAACGGAGACGGGGAACCGCTCGCCCGGATTTTTTTCACACCAATCCTTAAAGTCTAATGCGCCACCTCGATGCGCCAACCAGCGCATGATCAGTTTATTTTTGCCGATAACCTGCTGTCGATAAATACCTAAATTTTGTCGATTCTTGTTTGGACCTTTGGTCACTGTTAAACCCCAGGTCATTAACGGGGCGGCATCACCCGGCCAACAGGTCTGCACCGGAATACTGGTTAAATCTACCGCATTGCCTTCTATGACAATTTCCTGACACGGTGCTTTTTTGACCTGCTTCGGTGCCATATTCATGACCTGCTTAAATACCGGAAGCTGCTGCCAGGCGTCTTTAAAGCCTGAAGGTGGCGTTGGCTCCTTTAAGAAAGCCAATAACTCCCCCAGCTCTCGCAACCCCGTCAGGTCGTCTTTTCCCATAGCGAGGGCAACGCGGCGAGTTGTGCCAAATAAGTTACCTAACACAGGGATCGAATGGCCTTTAACGTTTTCAAAAAGAATTGCCGGGCCACCAGCACGCAAAGTCCGATCACATATCTCAGTCATTTCCAGATTGGGATCAACTTCCATCGACACGCGCTTTAACTCGCCCATCGACTCAAGCTTTTCGATAAAGTCTCTCAGGTCTTTATATTGCATAGATTTCGGCTATAGTATTTATTGTGATTATATTAACGAAAAAGCGGCAGAAATGATATCTGCCGCCTATAGTTAAAGTTAATTAACCCATTACTCCAGGATCGTTCGTAACACGTCACTTGCATAGTGTTTTCTATTGCTTATTGTGTAGGGCACAACATTGATATTCACAGGCTCGGTGTTTCGTAATTTACCTTCCTCGGTGACAGTTTTAGAGTATGGCATTTTAACTTCCGCCAATAATAGCTCTTTATCGCTTACCTTAAACTCCGTCATTTCACCGACGACCTTCTTTTGAACTTGCCCATTTGCACCCAGATAGAGGTATAACTTTATTCGTGCATAGGTTGCATCCTGTGCTGGTGCAATTCCATACACTTCAGCTCCAGCATAGTCTTGCATTCTCCATACAAAATCGTCGCATGACGAGACGCATTTCCAATCAGATATAATTGATATTTTTTCAGCCTTAAAGGCATCTTTTCTCGGCTCAATCCACTCTAATGAACAATCATCTGCTCCTTGGCAGAAATCTGCTCGTGGCGCAAAATATTCGCCCTCAACATTCTTACTCTTTTGATACCAGTTTTCTCCTTTGGGGTTTCCATAAAACAACTCCTGCCGAATAGTAGGATTATGTATTTCTTTAGTATTTTTATAGGCCACAGTTAAATCTTTAAATTTATCAGGCATGAAAGCAGCGAGTAGCGGAGAGTTTTCCATCCCACCGATATTATGGGTCATATCAAAAACAAGATGTTCTATGTTGTGCTTTTTTAACTCAGCTAACACGCCATTAATATCACTACAATATGAGCTCGTCGCATCTTTAGTATCACAATAGATACTTGGATCCTGATGGTCGGGATAAATAAAATGCCGAAGTCTTAATACCGCTGTTTTTTCCTTCGAATAAAGGCAGGC
This sequence comes from Kangiella sediminilitoris, assembly GCF_001708405.1. Taxonomy (NCBI): domain Bacteria; kingdom Pseudomonadati; phylum Pseudomonadota; class Gammaproteobacteria; order Kangiellales; family Kangiellaceae; genus Kangiella; species Kangiella sediminilitoris. The sequence goes on from NZ_CP012418.1 coordinate 2,447,574, forward strand.
GTTTTGCCCTTTAAATATGGAAGTAAAACCTTCGTACCCTGAGTGCGCATCACAGTAATTTTCGGACATATAATCGGTACGTGACTTTGGTGGCGCATCATATATAGCTTCGTACTCGACAGTCTCTTCATTACCGTTCGATAATGTTATTTCCTTTATTTTCGCACCATCGACAGTTATAGCGCCAGCTTCTATTCGACGGGCAAAATCTGCCACACAACCTGCTTCGTTATTATGACGGCATCGGTAGTCACTAAAAGCCTTAAACAGCTTCCCTATAGGTTTTTTATTTAATGCCACTATCGGTTGCTTAGTTTTTGCCAGATAAAACTTTGGGATAGGGTACTCAAACCATATAGCGCTATTAAGCCACTGACTTTTTTTCGGTTCAGGTTCATAAGCTAAGAATATTGCACTCGAATGCAAGTTAACCAGCCCGTCATGAAACTCATCAAATGTTTGGTATAACTCATCCCAGTCTTTAGCATTCAGGAACTTATCTTTTTGGTAATCGACAAATTCCCGCCAGGACACATTTTTTGAGTTATTCCTAGTTTCTATAATCTCAGCATCCAGACGTTCTATTTCACTGATCAATAAGTTATAAAAGTCCTCTTGTTGTTGAGCTGTTAAAAAAGGTTTTTCGTTGGTCTCGGATTTTCCATAACTAGTTATGGTCATCAGGCACAATAAAGCTGACATCAATATCTTCATATGCAATCCTTAGTTTTGTTCTTATCGTAAGAATATACTGAGATTAGATGCTATTTATATAGGGAGGGTTTATTAATGTGTAACAAGTTATATTTGAGACCCTTTTTGTTTATTCTTCCAGTACAAACTCCATTTTATAAGTCATGTTTTTTTGCTCTACAGCTTTACCACCTTTATACCTAATTTTGAAAGACCACTTCTTTAATGCTTTTAGCGCGCTTTCTACAAATACACCTTTAGGATGGTCTTCTATGACCTCTATATTTATGGGCTTACCTTTTTTTGAAATATCAAATTCAAATAGAACATAACCAGACTCAATACCTTCAGAGAATACAACTTCATCAGCCTTTAGAAGAGGTGATATTAATATTAACAATGTGATTATTAGAATTCTCATATAGCCCTTCACATTTTTACTTTTTATAATTTTATACTTTCATTTTCTTCGTGTCTGACCAACGGGAATCCCTGCGGGGCAAAGAAAACGAACCAAAAGAAACGACACCCCAGTCGCCTGGCATACGCCTACCCTCGCTTTTTAAGAGTGATTAGCACATTTATTTTTTTAAAGTATATTAATAAAGAAATTACAGGAAGATATACTACAAATGCATATGGTGGGTAAGTAAGGCCATACATTGTAGCTAGGAAAGGAACTAACAAAGCGTCAAACTTCCATGCAGTAATTAGCAAAAAAGCTCCTAGGATTAACCCTCCTCGAAAAGACCCCAGTAAAACCCGAGACAAAAGCAGGGACTATATTAACCTTACGAAACTCAAGATTTTTCTTAGTAAAAATATCACTAGAAAAAAGGATTATTAGGAATTTTGTGAGGCAGTCTCTCGCACAGCGAGGGCGCGTATACTAATACGTAACCGAGCGAGCAAGAGACTAACAAAACAAAAACCTAAAAAGACGTTTTCTAGGTTATTTTTTCATGGATGTGAAGAACTCATCGTTCGTCTTCGTCATCGCCATCTTATCGATCAAGAATTCGATAGCATCTAACTCATCCATTGGATGTAAGATTTTACGTAAAATCCACATCTTCTGAAGTTCTTCCTGAGTTGTTAATAAGTCTTCTTTACGCGAACCTGAGCGGTTGAAATCAATCGCTGGGAATACACGTTTTTCAGCTATCTTACGAGATAGGTGAAGCTCCATGTTACCCGTTCCCTTAAACTCCTCGTAGATGACTTCGTCCATCTTAGAGCCAGTATCTACCAGCGCCGTTGCGATAATGGTTAAGCTACCGCCTTCTTCGATATTTCGGGCAGCACCGAAGAAACGTTTTGGGCGTTGCAGAGCGTTAGCATCAACACCACCGGTCAAAACTTTACCTGATGATGGAACAACCGTGTTATAGGCACGTGCAAGACGAGTAATCGAGTCGAGCAGGATAACCACGTCTTTCTTGTGCTCTACCAGACGCTTGGCTTTTTCAATAACCATTTCGGCAACCTGCACGTGACGAGCAGCTGGCTCATCAAAAGTCGAAGCAACAACTTCTCCTTTAACCGAACGCTCCATTTCCGTAACTTCTTCCGGACGCTCATCAATCAACAATACAATCAACATACATTCAGGGTGATTGTTGGTAATCGACTGTGCGATGTTCTGTAACATCATGGTTTTACCGGCTTTAGGTGGCGACACGATAAGCGCACGCTGACCTTTACCAATTGGAGCAGCCAGATCAATAACACGTGCCGTAATATCTTCTGTCGAACCATTACCACGCTCCATGCGCATACGGTCATCTGGATGTAGTGGAGTTAAATTTTCGAAGAGAAGTTTTCGGCGAGAGTTTTCTGGGCTGTCGTAATTGATTTCAGCAACTTTTAATAGGGCAAAATAGCGTTCCTGATCTTTAGGTGGGCGTATTTTGCCAAATATCGTATCACCCGTGCGTAGGTTGAAACGACGAATCTGGCTTGGAGAGACATAAATATCATCTGGGCCAGCCAGGTATGATCCTTCCGCTGAACGTAAGAAACCAAAACCATCAGGTAAAATTTCCAATACCCCACCACCAAAAATATCTTCGCCGCTTTTGGCGTGATTTTTTAGAAGACCGAAGATGATGTCTTGTTTGCGCATGCGCGCCATGTGCTCAAGACCAACGGCTTTTGCCATTTCAGACAGTTCTCGAGCGGATTTCTGCTTTAATTCTGTAAGATTCATAATGTTGAATGATTTTTCTTTGACGCATTGATAGACAATGCTTAGTGTTCCCGTGAAATATGTTTGGAGTAGAAACGGAATTTGCCCGCGGGCTTATTTTAGGACGCTGTGTTCAGCAAGGTTAAATGTAGCACTAGAACTCAGGGGTGTCTAGCCTTTTAGGCTAACTATTAACCAATACCGGCCAAAAAGTAGATCATGATCAATAAAAAAAGAGGCCGAAGCCTCTTTTGAATCACAAACAATACTGATTAAATATTGCTGTCAATAAATGCCATCAATTGTGATTTTGATACAGCACCTACTTTAGTTGCTTCGACGTTACCGCCTTTGAACAACATCAATGTTGGAATACCACGGATACCGTATTTAGGCGGTGTATCGCTGTTTTCATCGATGTTTAACTTAGCAACTTTAACTTTGCCTTCATAAGAATCCGCGATCTCATCCAGAATTGGCGCGATCATTTTACAAGGACCACACCACTCAGCCCAATAATCCACTAATACTGGGCTATCAGAGTTAATTACCTCTGCTTCAAAGTTGTCATCAGTTAACTTAACAATTTTGTCACTCATTTATCTAATCTCCTGCTAATTCACTTGCGCTTGGCAACTATCAGACGCACAATGGCTCTATTTGATACAATGACTTGCGATTTTGCAAGTATCCAACGGTAAAAAATTTAATACATGGACAAATCACATTTATCCGATACACGATTCAGCGACCTGGGTTTACACCCTAAATTACTCGAAGCAATCAACGATCTAGGCTTCCAGTATTGTACGCCCATTCAGGCAAAAACATTACCCTTGCTACTTAAAGGACAAAATGTTGCCGGACAAGCTCAAACAGGTACTGGAAAAACCATCGCTTTTCTACTAGGGGTAATGAACGACATCCTCACGTTACCCGAGATAGATGGTCGTCGACCCAATGAACCTCGCTCAATCATTATTGCACCAACTCGTGAGCTGGCAGTTCAAATTGCTAAAGATGCGCTGAAGTTAGCCAAACATGCTAATTTCAAGATTCGAGTAGTATATGGGGGCGAAGATCATGAAAAACAACGCCGTCAACTTGAAAATGGTGTCGATATTCTGATTGGAACAACTGGCCGACTGATAGATTACCTCAAGCAAGGGGCTTATGGTCTTGAAGCAATTGATAGTGTGGTTCTAGATGAAGCCGATCGGATGTTTGATCTTGGCTTCATTAAAGATATCCGCTATTTGTTCCGCCGTATGCCTCCTGCGGAGGATCGACTGAACATGCTATTCTCAGCAACATTATCGCACCGCGTGCAAGAGCTGGCCTATGAACATATGCACAATCCGCAACATGTGCAGGTTGCGGCAGAACAGGTCACCGCAAAGAAGATACGAGAAGCGCTGTTTTACCCAAGCCGCGATGAAGCTCTTCCTTTACTTGTGGGTTTAATGCAACGTTTGGAACCACCTCGTTCTATTATTTTCACCAATACTAAACGTGCAGCAGAGCACGTATGGGCATGTTTGCGAGGTAACGATATTCCTGCTGGATTACTTACTGGTGATGTGCAGCAAAAAAAGCGTCTGCGCCTGTTAGATGATCTCAAAAATAACACGGTGAATGTTTTAGTTTGCACCGATGTTGCGGCACGTGGACTGCATATAGACGATGTGACACATGTCTTCAACTATCACCTCCCAGATGATCCAGAGGACTATGTTCACCGTATTGGTCGGACAGCAAGGGCAGGAGCGGAAGGTGACGCTGTCAGCTTTGCTGGTGAAGATTTTGCAATGAACTTAACCGCTATTGAAAAATATGTGGGGCATGAACTACCTAAGCTTGAAATCAAAGCTGAGTATCTTGCTGAGCTGAAGCCTTCTATTGCCCTGAAGCAGAAACGTCGCCACCCCTCTCAACGTCGTCACAATAAAAATTAAACTTCTATTATGCTCAGCTGCTGTTTCCGCGGCTGAGCCTTCCAGCTTTATGAGACTTGATTCACATTTTTTTATTTATCTCACCCTGTAAGCTAAGCGCCGCTTCTTCTCTAACTTTTTAGTTGTAAGCCTTATACCCTATATTTCTAGAATATTCAGAATAACAATGAGTTAAAAGTCTATCTTTGGCAATATTTTGTTACAAACTCTACCTTATTTTAGTTTGGTTTATTTGCTAATTTCAGAGCTCATTTAAGAGAAAGGAATGTACTGATGTTTAAGCCATTGATAATTATAGGGCTATCTTTTGCATTTTTAGGCTGCGCTACAACAACTTCTAAAACTGCAAATACAGCTCCACAAGCTTCCAAACAGGTTGCTGAAAAAGAGGATGATGAAGGTCCAAAAGTCATTTGCAAAAGAACTCATCGTGTTGGAACAAACTTTAAGCAAGTCCAATGCTGGAATAGAGAAGAATACGCGGCCAAAAAAGAAGCCGACAAAGAGGCAATAAGACAGCTTCAGCGCTCCACTATGGCTCCGCCAGAAGGACAGTAAGCATATCAAAAAGGAGCTGATTGAACTCAGCTCCTTTCTTCACATACTTTCAAGCTACTTCCATTTTTCAACAACATTTTTAATTCTTCCCTCTCGTCTGCCGACATGAGCTTTTATTTGCTCGGCCAGCTCAAAGTGCTTTTTCTCCTTATCTGTTTCAATAACAAGATCTGGGACAGTAACGGGATTGCGCTCTTCATCAAACGCAACCAGGGTGAAGTGAGCGGTAGTGCTTAAGACGTCACCCTCATCACCCCCTTTATCCACAAATACATCCGTACGCACCATCATTGATGACGAGCCGACCAGAACAACCTTGGCGACAGTCTTAATTCTATCCCCGACAAAGATAGGTCGCTTGAAAATAACGCGCTCAACAGAAGCCGTAGACACTGTTCTGCCTGAATAACGAATCGCAGCCAAAGCCGCTGTTGAATCCATAATAGCAAGTAGCTCTCCACCGAACATATTGCCATAGGGATTACTCTGATTTGGGAAAACAAAGTTCCAGGTCTCGATGGACTCCGCTGGTTTCCTTTCACGCTCTGACATAGTCATACCTAATCGTTCAAAAAATTAAGTATAGGTTGCCATATTCCTTTCTCAATTTCTTGTTTTTTCTTGAACAGCCCAAAATGGCCGATGGTTTTACGCCCGATGTCCGCAGGTGTAATGAATTGAGTCTCGATATGACAGTTTTCGTAATGCTTTAATAACCCGTCCCTTGCTTCCTGAGGTGCATACCAGTCATCGGAAATGGTCAACCCAAGCACTTTGCTTTTTATTTTGCTATAGATTGATGTATCGAGTCCGTGCTTTGGCGTGAATAAATATTCTTCTGAGCGCGCCCAACGTAGCCATTGCTTAACCGCTGACTTTGGAACAGGGATAGGTCCTAAAAGCTTAGAAGAGAAATAAGCACCTGACTGGAGTGCTAGTACCAGTGGGAAAATGACATACCAGATTGCTGCAAGCCCATACTTTTGCCATCCCGGCCATAATCTCCAGCTACCGACACCACTGGCAGCGATGACAATCTTGTCAAACTCGATACTGGTTTTCGCCAGACCTGCAATTTGCCCACCGGCACTGTGTCCCAAATAATAAAACCCATCGGGCTCATAGCTTTTCTTTACGAATTGCAGTGCCGCTTCAAGATCCAGCTGCCCCCAATGCTCCATCAGTATCTCACCAGGAGGCATATTACCTTTCTGCGAATGACTAATCCCACGATAGTCAAAAGTTAAAACAGATATGCCGTTGTCAGCTAAAAAGGCTGCAATATGTTTGTAGTACTGGTAGGGGACTCCAAACGCCGATCCAATCACCAAAAATCGACTGTTTTGTTTCTGCCTTTCTTTATTATTTGCGGGGTAAACAGCACCCTTGAGTTCGAAACCATCAGATGCAGTGAATGTCACTTCTTGAAACTGATAAGACACAATAGAACCTGTTTAGAAATAGTGTCCTATTGATACCTTATTTTAGAGCAAAAGGCCAGAGGTCCGGCCTTTATCTAAACTCTCAAACAATTATGACTGACTTAAGCGCAGGAACTGTATTAATCGTTCATTCTTTTTGTTTACTGCCTGGCAAACACTTTTTGCAATAGCTCTGTCGTACGAGCCATAGGATTATCTCGAATCTTCTTTTCTTCCTGTGCTACCAGAGTGAAAATTCCATCCAATGTTTCATCCATAACATAGTCTTCAATGTCCATGTTGGGCTTATCTTTAAAAGGCAATTTTTCATAAGCCCCTAATAGCCTTTTATAATCACTATAAAAACCTACCTGCTCCATACTATCGGTAATGATTGGCTGGAAACGTCTTTCCAGGCTGGATGCCGTTTTATCACGAAAATAATTTGTCGCTGCATTATCACCACCGCGTAAAATTCCCCATGCATCCGCGATAGACATGCTACTGATAGCATCAAAAAATACGGCTTTAGCTTCTCCTGAAGCCTTCTCTGCTGCGCGATTCATCTGGCCTTCAAAGTTATTAACATAAGAGCCAAGGCCCACTTTTCTTAACGTAGTGGCAACATCATCCAGCTGATCTGGCACAGCAATTTTTATGAGAGGATTGTTGCTAAAACCACCAGGGCGATTAGTACTGCTAACGCTGTTTTCCGTTCCTACTTCTAAGGCTTGCTTTAAACCCGCAATAACCGTTTGCTCAGATAACTGTTGCTGGCCACCAATCGTATTCAATACTCTGTTTATATCGGTGGTTTTACAACTCGTCAGTAACAATATTGTGGTTGCTACCGCCAGAAATGCTTTAAACAACTTCATGATATACCTCTATAATTATTAAACGATACCCAAACAGGGCATGGCTCGGTATCATCCGTTCGAGTGACTCTTTAAAAGAAGGATTGCACCAGCCATATCGTAGTCGGAATCGTAATCACCGACAACAACGTACTTAACGCTATAGCGTTATGAGCAACCTTCCTCTCCGATTCTACGGCCTCGACGAAAGGCATAACGCTGATACCGGTCGGGCATGCAGCTAGTATGGTTAATGACATCAATTGGGTCTGATTTAAACCCATTGCCCAATAACCAAAGATAAACACTGCAAAGGGCAGGGCAATAAGCTTAATCGTTGTCACCATCACTGTTTTAGTTATGACAGTACGATTTATTCCGCCTAACGATGCCAGCGAACTGCCAAGAATAATAAGTGCCAACGGTAATGCTGCATCCGAAATCATTTCCAGCGGCTTGAACAGCTGTTTCGGAATAGGAATTTCGAACAGGTTAAATAGTAACCCTAGTACCACACCCAGAATCACTGGGTTACTGAAAATATTCAACGCAGCTTTAAATTTCGATGGAGTGACATTGACCCGGGTAGAGAATAGAAAAAAGGTGGAAAACAATATCAGGCTGTGACCCGAAATCACCGCCAGACTGATGACGAGCCCTTTTTGACCTGTTACGGACAAAATAACCGGAATGCCAACCAAGACATTATTGGAAAAAGTAGAGGTTAAGGCTATGCGATGACTGAATACTAGAGCCAGTACAATAAACACCGCCAGTACCGGAACAAAGTAAGAGAAAAGGGTAGTGCCGATATCCTCCAGTCCCGTCTCATAAACATTAACGAATAGGAAAACCGGTACAAAGGCTTTGAAGACGACCTTTGATAGGTCGTCAAAGAATTCATTTCGGACCAGGCGCCATTTAACCAATACCACCCCGATTAGCACGACCAGTGCAACCGGAATGATAGCGTTTAAGATAACCGTCAAATTAATGCCTGTTATTCGCTTTCAGATAGGTAACGAGAGGCATCTTTAGCAAAATAGGTCAGGATGCCATCGCAACCGGCGCGCTTAAATCCTAACAGCGACTCCATGACAATAGCTTGTTCATCCAGCCAGCCATTAGCCGCTGCGGCCTTAATCATGGCGTACTCGCCACTGACCTGATAGGCAAATGTTGGCATCTTAAATTCGTCTTTAACCCGACGGACAATATCCAGATAAGGCTGGCCCGGCTTAACCATGACCATATCGGCGCCTTCTTCGATATCCAGTGCTATTTCATGCAGCGCTTCGTCGCTATTGGCCGGATCCATCTGGTAGGTTTTCTTATCCGCCTTACCCAGTGCACCAGCGGAACCCACGGCATCTCGGAAGGGTCCATAAAAGCTGGACGCATATTTAGCAGCATAGGACATGATAAGAGTGTTTACATACTCACCTGCTTCCAGTGCCTCACGGATAGCGCCGATACGACCATCCATCATATCTGAAGGAGCCACCATGTCGGCCCCAGCCTGTGCATGGCATAAGGCCTGCTTAACCAGCACATCTTTTGTGATGTCGTTAAGGATATACCCCTCATCATCAATGATGCCATCCTGACCATGTGAAGTATAAGGATCAAGCGCCACATCGGTCATAACCCCTAACTGTGGAAATTGAGCCTTAATCGCCTTTACTACAGTTGGCACCAGCCCCTCAGGGTTATAAGCTTCTTCCGCCTGCAGTGATTTTCTGTCATTACCAATGACTGGGAAGAGGGCGATCACCGGAATACCCATCTCAACCACTTCAGCACATTCTTCGAGCAACAGATCTAAAGTTTTGCGTTCAACACCGGGCATCGATGCGACTGATTCTTTGCGATTATCACCCTCCAGCACAAACACCGGATAAATAAAATCTTTCGCCGAAAGGCTGTTCTCACGCACTAGGTCTCGGCTAAACGCCTGTGCTCTAGTACGGCGTAAACGGCGACTTGGAAAAAAACCACTATTCATTTTATCCACCTTACTGGCTTAACCAATCTCTTGGCTTTAAATAATATTCTGTTAATTCGGCTTCGCGTGAACCGGGTTCTGGCTGCCAGTTATAGCGCCAGCTAACCATACTGGGTAGTGACATCAATATGGACTCTGTGCGTCCACCGGTCTGCAATCCAAACAAGGTGCCACGATCCCAGACCAGATTGAATTCCACATAACGACCTCGGCGGTATAACTGAAAGTCACGCTCATCTTCCGTAAATGCCATATTTTTACGCTTGTTCAAAATCGGTCGGTAAGCCTTGATGTAATGATCACCCACAGACTGCATAAAGGCAAAGCATTGCTCAAAATCCCAGCCTTCACCTGAAAAAGCAGTCCCTTCGGTATTCAGGTCATCGAAAAATAGGCCACCAATACCTCGGCGTTCATCACGGTGCTTGAGGTAAAAATAATCATCGCACCATTTTTTATATTTTGGATAACACTCTTCACCGAATGGATCGCAGGCATCTTTCGCTACCTGATGCCAAAAGCGACAATCTTCTTCAATCGCATAGTAGGGCGTCAGGTCGAAGCCGCCACCAAACCACCAGATTGGGTCGGCTCCTTCTTTCTCGGCGATAAAAAAGCGAACATTCATATGAGAAGTAGGGACATGAGGATTTTTTGGGTGGATCACCAGCGACACGCCCATTGCCTTAAAACTTCTTCCCGCTAATTCAGGTCGGTGCGCTGTAGCTGACGCTGGCATATTAGTGCCTTCAACGTAGGAATAATTGACGCCGCCTTTTTCAATCACGGCACCGTCTTCCATTACGCGCGTCAGACCGCCACCACCCTGGGCACGCTGCCATTCGTCTTTAATAAAATCTTTTTCGCCGTCTTCCTCTGCCAGCTGACGACAAATGTCGTCCTGCAATTTGAGCAAATAACTTTTTACTGCTTCAACACTTATATTTTGCATACTACCTCTTCGCACAAACGTGCTTAATCTCGTAATACCTGCTGCGTTTGTGCGTCAATAATTTTAGACGGTCGATCGTAACCGCCGAGCGGTCCCGCTACCACCATATCCAGTTGAGTCATCATATGATTTCGTATCATTTCGGGGCTTTTCATTTCAGGCTGTCCCGCTCTATTAGCGCTGGTCGACACTATGGCTGAACCAGCTTTATCACATAAGGCCCGAATATGTGGATTTTGACTTAAGCGGATAGCGATTTTCGGATGACGGCCACAAATTAGTGGAGACATGGTATCCACTCTTGGTAACAGCCAGGTCACTGGCTGGCCCGAGTATTGATCGAAACAAGCCAACAAATCTAAAGCCTCCGGATCAATAAAAGGCTCTACCTGCTGTATTTCACTTGCCACTAATATCAACCCTTTATGCCAAGGCCGATTTTTAATATCAAGAATTCGTTGTATTGCCTGGTCAGAATCTGGGAGACAGCCCAAACCAAAAACAGCTTCTGTTGGATAAGCAATCACACCATCCTGTTGCATAAGCTGTACGGCCCTGTGAATATGAAAGTCGTTAATATAGCTCAATGAGTTAACCACCGCCTGTTAAATTTGGCATGCTGTTCGAGTGGAATATTCACTATTCCCGACTCGTTCCAATATTGTTCAAATTTACAAATCTGTCCGAATTTTACAGAGTTAGCGTGCCTTTGTGTAGATGTTTAGAACTATAACAGTTTTCTAGAGCTCTGTAGTCTAGCTAGGTTATTGTTTAGCTGGTATATTACCGCTGCAGGTATGCTCAGGAGAATAATAAGGAGCCTCATGTTAGAACTCAGACCCAGCTGCGAACAATGTAATAAACCACTCCCACCAAACTCAACGGAAGCAATGATTTGTACCTTCGAATGCACCTTCTGTCGGGATTGTGTTGAAAAGGTTCTTTTGAATGTTTGTCCCAACTGCGGGGGCGGATTTACACCAAGACCAGTCAGACCCGCGACTAACTGGAAAGACGGTAACCACTTAAGCAAACACCCCGCCAGTGATAAAGTTGTCTATAAACCAGTCGATCCACAGCAGCATGAGGTGTTCTCTCAGGACATTAAAAACATCGCACCAGAAAAACGATGAACAGTCTCTGGTGCTTTTTTTAGCTTTATCCGTGCAACTTACTGTGGTTTAGGGCTACCCATCATTGTTTCCAGAACCTCATCCTGAGGTAGTCCCTGTATTGCCTTAACTTTACCGTCTTTATCTTTGAAAAGAGAACTTGGCGTAGCACCAAAACCTAATCGCTGCATCATGTTGGTATTTAACTGAACTCGAACCTGACCTTTTTCTATAGCTTCGGGATCTATTTCTATACCACCCTGGTCAAATTGCTCATGATGCTTTTGCAACATAGTTTCCGGGTCCTTACTACCCATAATGGTTGCCGCTTTATCCATGCTACTTTTGCGTAATATGGCTACCATGATGTGTCTAAGCTGTACCTTACCAGCCTTAATCCAGGGATCCGCTGCTTCGCGGAATTTATAACAATAAGGACAATTTGGATCAGTAAATGTGTAGATTGTTACCGGCGCATCATCTTTACCATCAGCTATCCAGTTACTGTCTTCCAGCTCCTTCCATGCCCTGGCCATACGTGGCCCTTCAACTAAATCTTCCATCACTTTTGAAGTAAGATTAACTCCCTCTTTATCGATTAAAGTCCCTACGATGGCATACTGCTTATCTTTTGTGACATATATAGCTAAGGGTTGACCACGCATCATCCCTGCATAGCCCATCATTCCCGCCGGAGCGTCGAATGTATCGATAATTTCGACACCCTGTTCAATAATACTTTCGATGGGTGCCGGATATTGTTTGCTTCGTTCCAAAGCACCTTGTTCAGAGTTAATGCTGCTATCATCTACCACTGAATCCTTCTTAGCTGCATCATCATTACAGCCGGATATTAGTGCCAGCATTAAAGCCATGCTCAGGGCAATCTTGTTCATAAAAACTATTCCTCAGAATATGTTGTTGAGTTCTGTGTTAATTGGTTAATTTTTGCCTTTAGTGTTGCTCTGGATAACTCCCCTAGATGCGCATCCCTTAATTTTCCATTTGCATCGACAAAGAGCGTTGTCGGCAAGGCTCTACTACCTAACAAGTTGCCCAGAGTCGTTCGCGGATCCGCCAACACATTACTCAGGCCAAGGCCTTCCCTTTGCAAATATTCTTCTACTGCCTGTCTGTGCTCTCCCTGATTGACAAAGACAAATCCCAAGTCTTGATACTGTTGTTGTGCCTGTTCCAATATTGGCATTTCACGTCTGCAGGGAGGGCACCAGGTTGCCCAAAGATTTATAACTCTGGGTTTTCCACTCTCAACGTCTGCAAGGTCTATGGCCTGGCCCTTGCTGTCCATCAAGATCACACGTGGCAACTGTTGCGCTGTATCATTTATAGCCCAAAGTCCAAATTGGGTTAAACCTATAAATAATAGGCCGGCACTGATGCCGGAAATTAATGTTACCCTTTTTGTTGGCTCTCGCCACAGATAAATAGCCACTATAATTGCTGCGGTAATTGCACCAGCCAAAAGACTAAAACCACCGTCTCTGATATCCATTACTGCCAGCCAATTAGCTTGATACTCTTCAAAATACTGTAAAACGAAAGTTACTCGCGCCACCACAAATGATGCAATAACAATGTTTGCTATTTGTCCACTGGCTACCACCTTTTTTCGCTTTCCGACCAAACCGGCTACTACTAAAGCCACTACCAGGCTCAATAAAAACAACAAGCGTTCAAAAGGTAAACTAATTGGTCCAATATCAATGGTTAGCACAAATAATACGGTTTTAGGTTTAATATCAACTTAGTGGGATTGTACGAGTTTTAACGGTACATTGCCGTTATCTGCGTGTAAAAATTGAGTAAATATCAGGTTTGTCGCTAACTCCGACAATGATATGACTAAGGTGGAACCGCTCTGTTTGTTCAAGCGGTTAACTGGTCATGGCCTTAACAGTTGCGGCGAATGGCCGCTGTGATCAGTGAACCCGAGCTCCAGAACTCCAGGAGTTATCTAGTGAGCTTGAGAACCCTTCTCTAAGTTTTCAACCCAGGCGAATTCTGCATCACGATCTTGCATATTAAACAAGACCATCATCACCACCCAGCGTAATCGCTCCAAAGCCACTTCTTCATCTTCCTGCTGACCAAGTGCAGTCATTCGATCAATGACCATTTCCCGTGCATGAGCATCGAGAATGCCTCTTTGTTCGAAGTACATAATGGCGCCCTGAACGGCTGGGGTTAATACCAACTGTTCCTGCGGCGAGAAGAGACGGATTGATTGGCTTGCTTCTGGCGTTGGTTTAAAGCTCTCTGAGGTAGCAAGCACTAAACCGTCTAACCAATCGATAGCTCCTTTTATTTCACCGTCAGTAAAACCAACGTCTTCCAGAGCTTCGACCAAGGTATCATTCGCCAGAATGTGGTTGTTTTCTTCGTCTTGGAAGTTTTCAAAGATATAAAGTAGTACGTCGAGTACGTCTTCTTTCATTGAACTCTCTTTTCCAGGCTAAACGCCCATTAAAAGCCAGTTGTGCCATTTGCTAAGTGTGCCGAAGTTCTGCTTTCTTCAGTCAGACCGGCGCTGATAACCGCCTGCCACACTCACAATATGGTTATTTAATTCTAACAGTAATAACATATGGCTGACTACATCTATTTCAAGTCCCGATCGATCAATAATGCTGTCCATGGAGGTAGTGTCGTAATCGATGACCTGCATAAGCTTCTGATAATCATCGTCTAACTCAAACTCATTACTCGATCTCTTTTGTGTTTCTCCTCCACCCAGATTATTTGATGTCTGCCAACTCTGTGCCTGCCATAATGCCAGCGCTTGCAGTTCTTCAATAATTTCCTCAGCCGTCTCTACCAGCTTAACCCCTTGTTTAATCAGTGCATGACAGCCACGTGCCAAAGGATTATGAATTGAACCCGGTATGGCAAACACTTCACGCCCTTGCTCCATCGCCAGTCTAGCTGTAATTAGCGATCCACTCTTTATCGCCGCCTCTACCACCAGAGTACCAAGGCTCATTCCTGCAATAATTCGATTACGAGCGGGGAAGTGCGATGCACGGACCCCTTTTCCTAGGGCAAACTCCGACACCAGTGCGCCATGTTCAACAATGTCTTGTGCCATATCTTTGTGACTGGCCGGATAAACTCTATCCAGCCCCGTTCCTGCCACAGCAACTGTAGGTAAACCCTGATCTAAAGCTGCCTGATGAGCGCACCCATCCACACCTAAAGCCATACCGCTGGTAATCACCGCACCGGCCTGTGCCAGCGTCTTAGCAAAGTTAGCAGCATTTTCTTTACCTTGTGGAGTCGGGTTGCGACTACCCACAATTGCAATCTGGTATTGATTGAGTAACTCTTTGTTTCCTTGCACAAACAGCAACTTAGGAGCTGACTCTACTTCTTTCAGCAATGCAGGGTAGTCAGGACTGTTAAACGGAATGAGATGTTTATTATCACTGTCAAACCAGCTCAGGTCATGCTCTATGATATCGTCTGTGACATTATCTAGACGCTCTTTCAGTCCTGCTCTGAAACCGAGTTGGACCAGTTGCTTTTCTGACAATTCAAAGAGTTCACAGATTGAAGAGTATCTTTCAAGAAATTGTTGTAGCTTATTACTGCTGATGTTGATGTGAGACAGAGCCAGCCAGGCTCGTTTCTCGTCATGAGTCATATCCCTGTACTCCATGATTTTATCTTGTTCTTTATTTTTTGTTGTTGCCAATAAAAACTGACCTTGTCATCACGACAAGGCCAGTTAAATATAACAATAGCTGCTAAATACTTTCTAGTATGGATTTCTAGCCACATCGAATAAGTGCATTGGACGTTCAGCATCCATGATCAAGGCCAGGCTTACCTTCTCGTAAGTGCGGAACACCATCAGGGTTCCTGCACGCTCTTCAGGCAATGTCACATAAGGATCTTCTTCGCCACGCTTCTCTGCAACCTGATCAATAACCTTTTTTCCACGCTGATACACTGTCAGCACATGACCTTCTTCCAGGCCATCACGCTCGCCTTTGTTCAGCGTTACAACATGATATTGTCCAATTTGAGATACACCACCATAGACTGAGATAAGCTGTGCCTCTATATCTGTTTTTGGAGCACGTGGAGCATAAAGTGGAGGCATAGGATCTTCAGTACGAGGAAGTGCAACGTCACCCCTCAGCACTTCCAGCTTGGACTTTTTAACATCCAATGTTGCTGGATCGCCTTCTTTGATAACTTCACCATTAGCCAGATAGCGTGCTTCAATTCCTAGCAACTCATTAGTTACAGGATCGCGATACTCTTTGCCTTGACGGTAAATACCATAGGATGAGCCCTGACCTGCGTCCAGACCTCTTATATACAATCTATCATCGAGACCGCCGCTGATAACTCGCTCTTCTGCTAACGCCACAACGTATGGAGCCTCATCGAAGATAGAAGCATCATCCACCACCAGCTCATTAATCAGGAACGGTCGGATGATTTCCATTGGTATGGTAGTAATCGCGTCTCCTTCAGAGAGAACACGAGCTTTCGGGCGGAGTTTGATGGTGCCATCAGACGCTTTAACCAGATATGGTTTGCCGTCAATATAGACCAGTTTCAGGATGTCACCCGGATAAATGAGGTGCGGATTTTCTACCTGTGGATTAACATGCCAAATCTCAGGCCAGTTCCAAGGTTTGGTTAAAAATCGACCTGAAATATCCCACAAGGTATCACCTTTTTCGACCACGTAAGTATCAGGATGATCTGCACGAAGCTCCACTTCCTGACTTGATTGCGCGATACTCCCCAAAAATAGAGCTGCTGTTGCAGCTGCTGCTGTAAGTATTTTTTTCATGGCTTTCCTTTGTAATTTACTGGTAGTCGGATCCCATTGGCTCACTATACCCCGAATATACCGCGAAACATAGCCAAGGGAAACAGCCAAAACCCAAACGTAGACCATCTAAAGTCTTTAAGGATCATCATCTTATCAACAATTCTTAGCAGATTACTACAACTTAATCACAGTCTATTCATTATTTTCGGGGTTTTAATGCCTTTTTTTTCCCCTAAAAATGGTCATTCCGGGTCGAATTGATTATGATCGCCCCAATATATTTATCAATACGACATTAATTGTAAGTTTAACAGTGATAATCCATGGCTAAATTAGAGATTTTAGAGTTTCCAGATACACGCTTACGAACCAAAGCAACTGACGTTACTGATTTTGGTGAAGAGTTTCAGCAGCAGGTCGATGATATGTTCGAGACCATGTACGATGCCCCTGGCATTGGCTTAGCAGGAGCTCAGGTCAATTATCATAAGCGCCTATTTGTTATTGATGTTTCCGAGGATAAGAGTGAGCCGCTGGTTTTTGCCAATCCGCAGTTTATCGAGAAGCGGGGTGTTGAAGAGATGGAAGAGGGCTGTCTATCATTTCCGGGAGTTTATGCCAAAGTCCAAAGAGCCAATGAAGTCGTAGTAAAAGCACAGGATCGTCACGGAGAGGAGTTCGAGCTTGAAACTGATGGTTTATTGGCCGTTTGCATTCAACACGAGCACGATCATATAGAAGGCAAACTTTTTGTTGACTATTTATCACCTCTAAAACGGAATAGAATTCGAAAAGCCCTCGAAAAACAACACCGTAACAAAAAGTAAGTACTTGCTTATGAGCGCTTCTCTAAAAGTTATTTTTGCTGGCACGCCAGATTTCGCAGCCTCCAGCCTGCAGGGTTTGATTAACTCTCAGCACGAGGTGGTTGCCGTCTATACTCAACCCGACCGTCAGTCTGGTCGCGGCAAGAAAATTCATATGAGTCCTGTTAAGGAGCTGGCGCTTGAGCATGGTATACCCGTTGAGCAGCCACTAAATTTTAAATCTGAAACAGATCGGAAGCTATTGGCCAGTTTTAACGCTGATGTAATGGTTGTAGCTGCGTATGGCTTGCTTTTACCTCAATCCGTACTTGATACCCCTCGGTTAGGCTGCATTAATGTTCACGGCTCTTTGCTTCCCCGCTGGCGTGGTGCCGCGCCAATTCAGAGAGCCATTCAGGCTGGTGATACGGAGACAGGTATTACCATTATGCAAATGGAGGCTGGACTCGATACTGGTCCCATGCTGAGTAAAGCCACAACCCCGATTTCTGCTGATGACACCGGTGCAACACTCCATGATAAATTAGCGGTGAAGGGAGCCGACCTCCTGATCGAGACAATGGATGCTTTAGCTGAAGATAATCTCAAAGCCATACCCCAAGATGACACATTAGCTACCTACGCCCATAAATTAACTAAACAGGAAGCTTTTATCGACTGGTCTATGGATGCCACCTCAATAGAGCTTACAATCAGGGCGTTTAATAGCTGGCCTGTGGCCCAGACTTTAATTGATGGTAAAGTGATTCGAGTCTGGCAGGGGAGCGTTCTTGCGGAAGATACCAATAAGGCACCCGGGACAATTGTCAAAGCAGACAAAAACGGAATCCAGGTTAGCTGTGGTCATCACCAGCTCCTATTAAGCGAACTGCAGTTACCAGGCTCACGAAAAATGTCGGTTCGCGACTTATTAAATGCTCCTAAAAATCAGGCTCTGCTTGCCGTGGGTGCTAAATTTTCAGACCCTCAGGCGTAAGTAGCTCATGCCTATACTCAACGCTCACCAAATCCGTAGCCAGGCTGCGATCAGCCTTCATGAAATAGCTTTCAAGGGCCACTCAGCCAATGATGTCCTTGCTCAGTATGAGTTTAGCAACCCAAATGATACCTCGCTCTATAAAGCTCTGGTACTTGGCAGCTGTCGATACTTCCTGCGTATGCAAGCTGCAACAGAAAAACTCCTACGTAAACCCTTCAAGCCCAAAGATCGCGATCTGCTGTGCTTGCTGATCGTTGGACTGTACCAACTGGAATATACGCGGATTCCCGATCATGCCGCTTTGAGTGAGACTGTTAACGCCTGCCGTGAATTAAAAAAAGACTGGGCCGCCAAGTTAATTAATGGGGTGTTGCGAAATTTTGTTCGTCAGCAAACTTCAATCATGGACGAGCTGAATAAAAACTGGGACACAAAGTTTTCGACTCCCGACTGGCTTATCAATAAAATTAAGCCTGTCTATAAGGGTCAGATAGAATCCATTCTAGAAGCCTCTAACCAACAGGCTCCAATGTCACTGCGGGTGAACCTTAGCAAATTAACCCGCCAGGATTATTCCAACCTTTTAGATGAAGCTGGCATTGAGCATTTATTGCATCCTCTTGCAGATACCTCGATTATTCTTAATTCCGCACTCCCGGTAGAGCAGCTACCCGGATTCGAGGAGGGTCTTTGTTCCGTTCAGGATGCGGCGGCACAAATGGCAGCTATCCTGTTAGCCCCCAGACCTGGAGCATATAGTTTAGACGCTTGTGCTGCGCCTGGTGGAAAGACTGCCCACCTGTTAGAGCAAACCAATAATAAACTTCATCTAGATGCTGTTGATATAGATCCTCAGCGCTGTTTCAAAATCCAGGAAAATCTTGAACGTCTTGAACTAAGCGCAGATATCCATGCTGAAGATGCGCTACATTTCATGCAGGGCAAGAACGGATATTACGACACTATTCTGCTTGATGTTCCATGTAGTGCAACAGGTGTAATACGCCGTCATCCAGATATTAAATTACTCCGACGGGAAGAAGATATTGCAGAGTTGGTTACTATCCAGCAACAACTCCTAGAAAGTGCCTGGAAGGCATTAAAGCCGGGTGGCAAGCTGTTATATGCTACCTGCTCTATACTGACTGAGGAAAACAGTCAGCAAGTTAGTCATTTCCTAAAGAAGACTGAGGATTGTCAGCTTTCTGAATTACCAAAGGAGCTGGTCAATATTAGTAGCAGCAATATTGGCTGTCAGATTTTGCCTGGTACAAAAGATATGGATGGCTTTTACTATGCCTTGCTGCACAAAACCGCCTGAGCAGTTACATAAGGTCTCTCTTTCAAGGTGCCAGTTATCAATATTTACGCTAAATCCCTGATATTAAAACCCAAAAGCTCAAAAAAGCCTTCCGATCAGACGCCGTTAGCGTTAGCATAAGCAACAGATAACGTAAGAATAAGGTTACCAATTTGTCGTTATGAAAATCATAATCCTCGGCGCCGGACAAGTCGGCACCAGCCTTGCATTGAGCTTAGAAGGTGAAAATAACGACATTACGCTTATCGATTCCGATCCGAAACGCTTGCGTTATATTCAGGATCATCTTGATCTTAGGACTATAGTCGGTCATGCGGCGTTTCCAGATGTTCTTGAAAATGCCGGCATTGATGATAGTGATATGTTGGTTGCTGTGACTAGCAGCGATGAAGTCAATATGATTGCCTGTCAAATTGCTCATACCCTGTATCAAACTCCAAGTAAGATTGCTCGAATTCGTGCAAGTAATTACCTAAACAATGATAACCTTTTCGCTCATCAGCACATTCCGGTTGATGTTGTTATTAGTCCGGAACGCCTGGTCACAGAATACATTGAGCGCCTGGTAGATAATCCAGGGGCTTTCCAGGTTCTTGATTTCGCTAAAGGTCTACTGCGATTGGTCGCTGTTAAAGCCTATTATGGTGGGCCTCTGGTAGGCAATGCTTTGTCAGAACTTAAGCAGCATCTGCCCAATGTCGATACCCGTGTTGCCGCTATTTTCCGTCGTGGACGCCCTATTGTCCCAACTGGCCACACCGTCATTGAAGCCGATGACGAAGTATTCTTCCTGTCAGCCAAAAAGCATATTCGTTCGGTAATGAGCGAGCTTCAGCGGCTCGAGAAAAAATACCAGCGCGTTATTATTGCCGGCGGAGGTAATATCGGTGAAGGCTTAGCCAAAAAGCTCGAAAAGAAAATGTTGGTTAAAATTATTGAAAGAGACCCTCATCGTGCCGAAGAGCTAGCCAACAACCTTGAAGATACTTTAGTACTACAGGGTGATGTTTCTGACGAAGATCTCCTCAATGATGAAAACATCAGTGAGTTTGATTTATTCATTGCTGTCACCAATGACGATGAAGCTAATATCATGTCAGCCTTGCTTGCAAAACGGCTAGGTGTCCGAAAAACCATGGTACTGATCAACCGTACAGCCTATGTTGATTTAATACAGGGTCATGAGATTGATATCGCTATTTCTCCACAACAGGTGACCATTGGCAGTTTACTGACACATATCCGTCGCGGTCATGTTTCCAGCGTCTACTCGTTACGACGGGGCGCTGCAGAAGCCATTGAGGCTATCGCCAAAGGGAATGAACAAACCTCCTCGGTTATTGGAAGAACCATCAGTGAGCTGGCCTTACCCCCGGGTACATCTATTGGTGCAATCGTACGGGATGAACAGGTTATTATTGCCCATGACAACGTGATCATCCGTGAAAATGACCATGTCGTCCTCTTTATGGTCGACAAGGGCTATATCCAGGACGTTGAGCGTTTGTTCCAGGTCAACGTTACTTATTTCTAGGACCGCTTAATGCAGTTTGCCACCATTACACGTATTTTAGGCCTTCTGATCATGGTGTTCAGCTTGACCATGATTCCGCCCAGTGTGGTGGCTTTGATCTATCAGGATGGTGGCGGAAGCGCATTCTTTATAACTTTTATACTCTCGTTAATTTCTGGTTTTGTAATTTTCTTTTCGAAGCGCCATGCTAAACAAGAACTAAAAATTCGGGATGGCTTTCTGGTTGTATCGCTGTTCTGGACAGTGCTAAGCCTTTTTGGCTCGCTTCCTTTTATGCTGATAGAAAATCATGCTTTATCGCTGGCGGATGCAGTTTTTGAATCTTTCTCAGGCATCACTACTACCGGTGCAACGGTTATCAGTGGCATAGATGAGTTACCTCACTCGATTCTATTCTATCGTCAGCAGTTACAGTGGCTTGGCGGTATGGGTATCATCGTGTTAGCGGTAGCAATTTTACCCATGCTGGGAATCGGTGGTATGCAGCTTTATCGCGCTGAAACACCGGGTCCGATTAAAGACTCGAAATTGACCCCGCGTATCGCAGGTACAGCCAAAACGTTATGGTTCATTTATGTTGGGTTAACCATTGCCTGTGCAATTTCTTATTGGCTGGCAGGAATGTCTGCCTTTGATGCCATAGGTCACAGCTTTAGCACCATCGCAACGGGTGGATTCTCCACCCACGATGACAGTATCGGTTACTTTGACAGTGACCTGATTGAAATGCTGTGCATTCTGTTCATGTTCCTGGGCGGCGTAAATTTTTCACTGCATTTTTTCGCTGTGCGGAAACTCAGCATGACGCCCTATCTTAGAGATCCTGAGTTTAGGGTCTATACCATGATCCTACTGACCGTAGGATTGGTTGGCGCAATAGTACTTTTGGTTGATCATGACTATACGTCCTTCTACGAAGCTTTTTTACACACTCTGTTCCATACGGTTTCCTTCGCTACATCTTCAGGCTTCTCAACAACTGACTATTATTTATGGCCTTTAGCCATATCTGTACTGCTGATTTTCGTCAGCTTCCCTGGCGGTAGTGCAGGTTCTACCTCAGGAGGTATGAAGGTAATCCGAATCATCCTTTTATTTAAACAAGGGTTCCGGGAAATCAAGCGTCTTATCCACCCCAGCGGCGTGTTCATCATCAAGCTTGGAAAAGAATCGGTTAACGATCGTATTGTTAATGCAGTTTGGGGTTTCTTCGCCACCTACATTATGTTCTTTGTGATATTCATGTTTATTCTGCTGTCACAGGGACTGGATCAGGTTACTGCCTTTTCAGCAGTCGCAGCAACAATGAATAACCTCGGGCCTGGTTTGGGTGAAGTTTCTCTTAATTATGGTGGGCTGAACGACCTTACGAAATATGTTCTAAGTTTCGCCATGCTATTAGGTCGACTGGAAATATTTACACTGCTGGTCTTATTCACGCCATACTTCTGGCGTCGATGATCATCGACGATAGGGGTTGGCGCCACCACACTCTGTTGTTTTAAAGCGCTTGTAAGACCACTGATACTGCTCAGGATAACGCCGGATCATATCCTCAAGCTTTGCATTGACTTGCTTTGCGTATTCACACTCGCCAATTTCAGGATCCAAATCGATCGCCTCAATTTTAATGTCATATTGACCTTGATCATTTCGGATTGCAGCAATTTGATAGAGATCGGCATGACTCTTAAGGTGGATTTTCTGGACCAATGTCATTGTCAACGCCTCTTTACCACAAAAAGGAACAAAAACCCCGGCGCCACGCCCAGGTTCCTGGTCGCTTAGCACCGCTGCAACTTTACCTTCTTTTAACGCTTTTATCAGTTCCATTACACCGCGACTATCACCCCTCACCATTGCCGTCTGATTCTGGCAGCGTCCTTTAGTAATAACCTCGTCCATTTCCAGCTGCCGAGGAGGGCGGTACATACAATAAAATGGGAAGTTTTTCCCAAGATAGTATAAAGCAACCTCCCAGTTACCTATATGAGCCCCGGTGAATAAAACCCCTTTGCCCTCAGCCAGACTTCGCTGCATCCGTTTTTCTCCCTCAACGGCGCCCAAAAACTTTTCTCCCTGGCAGCTTCTCCATATCTTTGCGACCTCAAAAAACAACCTTCCGGTATGTTGAAGACTCTTCTTAGCCAGCTGTTGTCTTTTTTTGTCTGAATAGTCGGGGTAGCAAATGGTTAAGTTAGTCAGGGATGTCGTATAGCTCCGTGTCTTGAACAGTTTCGACAGTAGTGCGAATAACCTCGCAAAAGCTCTTCCCGCAACTCCAGGGAGAAACGCAAACAACCCTATTAACGTACGGATTAGTTTAACTTTCCTGGGGTTTGAACGAACTTCCTTACCTTTTGATACAGGCTTTGTTTCTTGATTGGTCATATTCGTACTAATGTTATAACGTGAATTTATCAATGACACAGCGATTGCTGTTTATTATTTTGCTACTTTAGTATAACCATAAAAAATGCCAGTGAACACTGGCATTTTAAAATAGTAAAACGACTGACCAATCTATTTATTTTGTATTTTCTAGCGCGAAAGGACCCAGTAATTCACTCAAATTCTGTAAGCTTTCTACTTTATATTTTTTGTTTACCATAAGAGTAGGGGTAGAAGTCACTTTAAAGTCTCTGGCCAATTTGTTGGCATACTGAACCTTGTTTGCAACACCGAAAGAGTTATAGGCTTTTTCAAAATCTGCTTCTTTTACACCTAGCTCTTCAAAGATTGGTATTAATGCCGCTTTATCCTTAATAGGTTGTTTTTCAACGTGCCACTTATAGAAAAACGCTTGATGAGCTTCCTCTTTAATACCCAGTGCCTCGGCTGTGTAGTAGGCATAGATCATATGCTCAATAAACACCGGTACCTGCTCGAACTTTACTTCTTCAGGCTTCTCATTTTTCTTCCATTTTTGCAAAACAGGCTCTACGTTATAACA
Source organism: Kangiella sediminilitoris (assembly GCF_001708405.1). Classification (NCBI taxonomy): domain Bacteria; kingdom Pseudomonadati; phylum Pseudomonadota; class Gammaproteobacteria; order Kangiellales; family Kangiellaceae; genus Kangiella; species Kangiella sediminilitoris. The sequence continues at coordinate 2,471,739 of NZ_CP012418.1, forward strand.
GTGACCACAGTGATAAGAGAAAAATTCGTAAACATGTGGTTTTGAGCTGGCTTTTTTGCCGCTTAGTACAGAATAATCTTTACCTTCTTTAACTTCTGCATTACCTGTGTTCCAAGCCAAAGATAACAATGTCACCGCAGCCATCAATAATATATTCTTAACTTTCATAAATATCCTCATCTTCAAATGGGTCTAATATTGCTTTATTGAGTGTTACCTATCGCAAAGGTTCCCAGCATTTCATTAATATTCTCATAAGAGGTCACCTTAAATTTTTCATTCACTATCAACTGCGGAAAGCTCATGATTGAAAACTCACGCATCATCTGTCGCGCTCGATCCACCTTCGCTTGTACCGCGGCAGAGTTGTACGCTGCTTCAAACTCTTCCTTTGAAACGCCTACCTGTTTAAATATCGGTATTAGGCCCTCTTTATTTCGAATGATATTTTTCTTTCTGTGCCACTCGTCAAATATTAAAGGATGAACCTTATCTTTAACTTTTAACTCTTCGGCCGTGTAATAACCGTATGTTAAATGTGAGACCTGTGCCATAAATACGGGGATTTGTTCGAATGTCACCGCATCCGGTTTATCATTTTCTTTCCACCTGACCATCAGTGGTTCCAGGTTGTAGCAATGCGGACAGGTGTAAGAGAAAAACTCGTATACCACCGGCTCCTTAGTAGCTTCCTTACCCGCTATTACCGTATAGTCCACACCCTCTTTTACCGAATATACAGGAGCTTCTAGAGTGACTTTATCTTTTTTCTGTTCCTCGTCGTTTTCAGAGCAACCAGTAAGGGCTAGGGACAAAGTCATAAGGGTCGCAAATAACTTATTTGTTAGGGTCATTCATTTCTCCGCGTTACTCTACGGTAACTGATTTTGCTAAATTTCTTGGTTGATCGACGTCAGTGCCTTTGATTACTGCTACATAATAAGACAGCAACTGCATTGGGATGGTGTAAACCATAGGCGCTGTAATGGCATACTGACTGTCTACCGGAAATACCGTTATACCATTTGAAGCCTGAATATTAGCTGACTTATCAGCAAAAACAAAGAGCGACCCCCCTCGGGAGCGAACCTCTTCTACATTGGACTTCAACTTTTCCAACAAATTGTCATTCGGCGCAACTACCACGGTTGGCATCTCTTTGTCGATCAAGGCTAACGGACCATGTTTCAACTCACCTGCGGCATAAGCCTCAGCGTGTATATATGATATTTCTTTCAACTTCAGGGCAGCTTCCATGGCGATCGGATATTGCTGTCCACGTCCAAGGAATAAGGTGTGATGTTTCTCAGCAAATGCCCCGGACAGCTTTTCCAGTTCCTTGGCCTGATCCAGTGCCAGCTGAATCTCATGCGGTAAATGCTCCAGCGCTTCAACAAACTCGTGCTCTATGGATGACTTCATTCCTTTAGCTTTACCTATCGAAATCATTAATAACAGTAACGATACCAGCTGTGCTGTAAATGCTTTGGTTGAAGCCACTCCTATTTCTGCGCCTGCTCTCGTTAGCAAGGTCAGGTCTGACTCCCTGACCATTGAAGAAGCAGGGGAGTTACAAACCGTTAAACTGGCCAAGTAGCCTTCATCCTTTGATTTTTTTAAAGCTGCTAGCGTATCCGCTGTTTCACCTGATTGTGAAATAGTTACAAACAGACTATTAGGCAATACTGCCGTTTCCCTATAGCGATACTCACTTGCTATTTCCACTAGACAGGGGAGCTTTAAATAATGTTCTATCCAGTATTTAGCTACCAACGCCGCATGGTAACTTGTGCCACAGGCTATAATTTGAATTGCATCCAGCTGCTCAAAAACTTTAGTAGCATTCTCACCTAAGGTTTCAATATATACCTGGTGATCAACAACACGACCCTCTAGAGTTTCAGCAACAACATTTGGCTGCTCAAAAATCTCTTTCAACATAAAGTGGCGGTATTTACCTTTATCCACCGCATCATGCTGTAGGTCTGATACTTCGAACTCACGACTAATTTCTACACCGTCACTATTAAGCAGTGTAATTCCGTCCCGACGCACCTCTGCGACTTCACCTTCTTCCAAATATAAAAACTCTCGTGTCACCGGAAGGAGGGCCAGCTGATCAGAAGCTACGAAGTATTCTCCAATTCCTTTTCCTATAACCAGAGGACTGCCTGAACGAGCCACCACCATTTTATCCGGCTGTGTTGCGTCAATCGCAACAGTGCCGTAAGCACCTTTTAACCTCTTAGTCGTAGCTAATAAGGCTTTCAACATTGTATCGTGTTCCTTCAAGGCTTCGTGCAGGCAGTGTGCTATAACCTCCGTGTCCGTATCCGATTCAAAACGATATCCTTTTCCTTTCAACTCATCTCTTAACTCATCATGATTTTCGATAATGCCATTGTGAACCAAAGCAATATTGTCTTCAGACATATGCGGGTGAGCGTTTTTTTCATTAGGTTCGCCATGCGTAGCCCAGCGAGTGTGAGCGATACCAAGACCTCCCTGGATAGGGTTTGCTGCTAGCGCTTCCTTTAACTCAGAAACTTTACCGGCTCGACGAATTCGCTCGATTTGCTCATCATGGTAAATGGCTACTCCCGCAGAATCATAACCTCGGTATTCCAGCCGTTTCAATCCTTCTACTAATATATCGCTGACGTCTCTTTGTGCTATGGCACCTACAATTCCGCACATTCTTAACCTTCCTCTTTTGATTTTTTTATTGGTCTTTGCCATCCAGAAATATGTTTTTGCGGCGAACGACTAATACATAATTCCTCTGCCGCCACATCTTTAGTTACCGTTGTTCCAGCACCAATAGTCGCATTTTGACCGATGGTAACTGGTGCAACTAACTGTGAATCTGAACCGATAAAAGCACCATCTTCTATGCGTGTTGTAAATTTATTGGCTCCATCATAGTTGCAGGTAATAACTCCCGCACCCACATTTACTTCCTGTCCAATTTCAGCATCACCTAGATATGCCAGATGACTAGCCTTACTGCCTTTACCAAGGGTTGCTTTCTTTGTCTCGACAAAGTTTCCTATGAAAGCTTCGTCCTCGAGTTTTGTGCCAGGCCGTATTCTTGCAAACGGTCCAACCGAACAGCGTTTACCAATGTCCGCGTTTTCTATCATCGTATTCGGTTTTATTTCGGTCTCAGCGCCAATGACACAATCTTTCAAAATAACATTGGCTCCAATTTTCGCTCCGGACTCTATCTTCACCTTGCCTTCTATAATAACGTTTACATCAATCAAGACATCATTATCGCAAGCAAGGTCTCCACGAATATCAAGTCGAGCAGGGTCGATTAATGTTACCCCTTCTTCTAATAGGCTTTGTGCCTTTGCTAACTGATAGCGCCTTTCAAGTTGAGATAACTGTACTCGACTATTAACACCCTCAACTTCGATTTCAGAAGCGGGGTGCCAGGCCTGTACACCAGTGCTTTGAGCTGCCATGGCGATACAGTCAGTAAGATAGTATTCACCCTGGGCGTTGTTGTTATCGATGTTAGATAACCATTGTTTTAATGATTTTGCTTGAGCACACAATATCCCGGTGTTCACTTCATTAATTAACAGCTGTTCATCGTCTGCATCTTTTTGCTCGACTATGGCGGTAACGTCTCCGTTCTGGTTACGAATAATCCGACCATACCCCATTGGGTCATTCAATTTTACCGTTAGTAAGCCAATTCCTGACTGTGGCTGAGCCTTAAGCAGGCTTTCCAGTGTTGAGCTCTGAATGAGAGGCACATCTCCATACAAAACTAATATTTGATTTTCATCCGGTATTTCTGGAAGCGCCTGATCAACTGCATGTCCTGTGCCAAGCTGATCAGCTTGCTCAACAATTTGAACATCTTCTTCGACCAGGTTCTGTTTTACGGTTTGAATACCGTGTCCAGCAACCACAATGACTTGGCTAGGTGACAGTTTTTTTGCCGTGTCGATTACGTGTTGAACCATCGCGCGGCCAGCTATAGGGTGTAATACTTTGGGCAACTTAGAGTGCATGCGGGTACCTTTTCCCGCTGCTAATATCACTACACTTAATGCCATAATTGTTTTAGTTAAAAAAATTTAAGCGTCTATTCTAACATCAAAGTTCAAATTTGACTCAACCCCTTAACCCTTTTTCAGCGATCTCTTACTTTTTTTTAAGTATTTACTGCTTTTTTCAATTATTACAACCACTTAAAGTTAAAGCGCTTCATGAAGAAGCTTTAGTAATCGGATTTCAAAGGAGAATGAAATGAAAAAATTACTAATTCTCGCTGCTTCGACAGCGTTAATAAATGGCTGTATTTACGGTACGGTACAAGATGCAAATACTGGCTCTGGAATTCAGGCCGCTAAAGTCAGCGTCATCAACGGTAACTGTTATGGCAATGGCTGCGGTTTTCCCGAGGCTACTGACAGTTCCGGTTTATATGTCTTTGATGCTTATGGTGATCGCAATGGTGACGCCAATACTAAATTGATTTTACCCGCCAATGGACAAGAAGCTGTTACGTTAAGGGTCAGTAAACCTGGTTATTACTCAAGAACCTTTTACCATAAGCCAAAATACAGGACTGTCACTTATGACGGCGCCGATTATCAGATAAGTGAAACCCCAATCGTTTATCTATGCCCATATGGAAGTATCGACAGCGATGGTGACACTATCTGTAATGACGCTGAAACCCGTTATGGTACAGACCCTTATAATAGTGATACTGATGGGGATCGACTAAGTGACGCTGCTGAAATTTTTGGCTATGACGGCGTCGATATTCGTTACTATGGCGCTGATCCATTACGAAAAACGGTCCTCATTGAAGCTGATTACTATGCTGACTTTAAACCCGACCAAGCAGCTTTAGATCAGGTTATTCAGTCATTTGCAGATGCGCCAGTAAATAATCCTGATGGCAGCACAGGTATAACCTTAGCCATCCATCTAGATGACCAAATTGCTTCAGCTGATGTTGATCCTGATCTTAACCCTGTGTGGTCCGATTTTGATGTTATTAAAAACAAGTACTTTGAAACGCGCCGCGACAAACTTTTCCATTATGCTTTATTTGCCGATCAGATTTTAAGCGCAGGTTATAGCGGTATCTCGAGAGGTATCCCTGCACATGACTTTGTTGTTTCTTTGGGCGCATGGCCAACCCCGGGAGGGACTACACAGCAACAAGCTGGTACTTTAATGCACGAGTTTGGTCATAACCTTGGCCTCCGTCATGGTGGTAATGAAAACGCAAATAGAAAGCTTAACTACATCAGTGTGATGAGCTACGATTATCAGATGCCAGGACTAACTATCAATGGAACAACGGGTATCGTTGATTATTCCAGACTTAAAATTAACGCGGTAAGCTCTACCATCAACGAATTTTCCGCAATGTCTGGCTATGGTGGCACAACCGAAAGTCATCTTGATGAATATAGTGTCAGAAGAAATGGTGTTTGGTTATCTGGCACGGCAAGTGAGAATTTGGATGTTAACAATAACGGCGTCTTACAAAACTCCGTGTCGTTAACAGCTGCAAATGCATCGCAAAATGATTGGGATAATATTAGTTTTGCTGCAGGCGGTAGCATTGGTGACGGCCATCTTGGTTTATCAGCCGAGCTAGATAGTATGTTATTGCAGGTTCAGAGTATGCCAAGTTATATGGTTGAACCTTGCTTAACTCCGGACTCTCAATAAGTTATAGGTATAAAAAAAGGTGGCTAGAGCCACCTTTTTTTTTGATCGCAAGAAAAGTAAATTTACTTACCACTTTTCTTTTTAATCGCTCGTAAGGTACGTAATTGAGCAACAGCTTCTGCAAGCTCTGCAGCCGCTTTTGAATACTCAATTTCAGAGTTCTGATCAGACAGAGCTTCGCGAGCGTCCTGTTCTGCTTCTAAAGCTTTCGCTTCATCCACATCTTCTGCTCTGATTGCTGTATCAGCCAGTACCGTTACTATGTGCGGCTGAACCTCTAACATTCCACCAGAAACGAAGAATAGCTCGACCTCACCTCCAGGTAGAGTCACTTTGACTGGACCCGGGTTTAATGACGTTAGCAGGGGAGCGTGGCCAGGTTCAACACCTAGCTCACCAAGTTCACCCGTTGCAATCAAGCGTTCAACTTTTCCTGAGAAAATTGAGCTCTCTGCGCTAACGATGTCCAAATGTACTGTCATTGCCATCAGTCTCCCCCTTTCTTAGAGAACAAGCAAGGGTTCATTAAAGATTCTTGGCCTTTTCAACCGCTTCTTCAATAGAACCAACCATATAGAACGCTTGCTCTGGCAAGTGATCGTATTCACCATTTAGGATGCCTTTAAAGCCAGAAATCGTATCCTTAAGTGATACATATTTACCTGGAGCACCTGTAAATACTTCTGCTACGAAGAATGGTTGAGACAAGAAACGTTGAATTTTACGTGCACGTGATACAGTCTGCTTATCTTCTTCAGAAAGCTCGTCCATACCAAGAATCGCAATAATATCTTTCAACTCTTTATACCGCTGAAGTACACCCTGAACACCACGAGCTACATCATAATGCTCGTTACCGATGATTAACGGATCAAGCTGACGAGAAGTAGAGTCTAAAGGATCAACTGCTGGGTAAATACCTAGCTCAGCAATTTGACGTGACAATACAACAGTTGCGTCCAAGTGTGCGAACGTAGTAGCTGGAGAAGGGTCAGTCAAGTCATCCGCAGGTACGTATACAGCCTGAATCGATGTAATCGAACCAGTCTTCGTTGAAGTAATACGTTCCTGAAGTACACCCATCTCTTCAGCTAGAGTTGGCTGGTAACCAACTGCTGATGGCATACGACCTAGTAGTGCTGATACCTCTGTACCTGCTAGAGTATAACGATAGATGTTATCTACGAACAATAGTACGTCACGGCCTTCATCACGGAATTTTTCCGCCATAGTCAAACCAGTCAAAGCAACACGTAAACGGTTACCCGGTGGTTCGTTCATCTGACCATATACTAGAGATACTTTATCGATTACGTTTGAGTCAGTCATTTCGTGGTAGAAGTCGTTACCCTCACGAGTACGCTCACCTACACCAGCGAATACTGAGAAACCTGAGTGCTCAATCGCAATGTTACGGATAAGCTCCATCATGTTTACGGTTTTACCTACACCAGCACCACCGAACAGACCAACTTTACCACCTTTAGCGAATGGGCAAACCAAGTCGATAACCTTAATACCTGTCTCAAGAAGTTCGTTAGCTGGTGCTAACTCTTCAAGAGTTGGTGCTTTACGGTGAATAGACATACGTTCTTTCTCACCGATAGGACCTTTCTCATCGATTGGGTCACCAAGCACGTCCATGATACGGCCTAGGGTTTCTGTACCCACAGGAACCTGGATTGGCGCGCCAGTATTCGTTGTTTCTAATCCACGACGTAAACCATCTGATGCTCCCATCGCGATACAACGCACAACACCGTCACCCAACTGCTGCTGAACTTCAAGCGTTAGGCCTGTATCAGTTACTGTTAGTGCATCATAAACCTTAGGAACACTATCACGCGGGAACTCAACGTCGATAACCGCGCCGATAATTTCTACAATGTTACCTGTGCTCATATTGATTTCCTCAATCTTAAGCTTTTAAAAACTTCTCTTTCTACTTTACGAAAAAGTAATGTATTAAACCGCAGCTGCACCAGCACTAATCTCAGCCAACTCTTGAGTAATAGCTGCTTGACGTGCTTTATTGTAAACAAGCTCAAGGTCATCAATAAGATCACCGGCGTTATCCGAAGCAGCTTTCATCGCCACCATTCGTGCTGCCTGTTCACATGCTATGTTTTCTACAACTGCCTGATAAACCTGAGACTCAATGAAACGCACCATTAATTTATCCAATAATGGCTTAGCTTCTGGCTCGTACAAGTAGTCCCAGTGATGGCGCAATTCATCATCTTGACCAACCGGTAGTGGCAATAGTTGCTCTACCTTAGGATCTTGCGTCATCGAGTTTACAAACTCATTCGTTACGATAAATAATCGATCAATGCGACCTTCGTCGTAGGCTTTTAACATCACTTTCACTGCACCGATCAAATCTTCAATCTCCGGTGTATCACCCAAGTTTGAAGTTTTAGCAACAACTGAACCACCGAACTTCTTAAAGAAGCTAGTCGCTTTGCTGCCGATCAGACACATATCAACTTCGATGTCCTGCTCAGACCATTTTTTCATGTCGTTAAGCGCTGCTTTAAACAAGTTAATGTTTAAACCACCACACAAACCTCGGTCTGTTGATACAACGATATATCCTACACGTTTAATGTCACGTTCTGTGATATAAGCATGACGATACTCAGGAGTACCCTGAGCGATATGCTTAATCACGTTACGGATTTTTTCCGCGTAAGGACGTGATGATGCCATACGATCTTGCGCTTTACGCATTTTACTCGCTGCAACCATTTCCATCGCAGAAGTAATTTTTTGCGTATTCTTAATCGATCCAATTTTAGTACGAATCTCTTTAGCGCCTGACATATATTATTTCCAGTCTAAATTAGTGTTTGGAAGCAGGGAAGGGTGCCAAAAGCACCCATCTCAATTCTTACCAAGTTTGCGTAGACTTAAACTTAGTTAAAGCTTCTTCAAGTTTAGCTTTGACGTCGTCGTTGTAATCACATTTTTCATTGATTTCATCCAACAAGTCTTTGTGCTCATTCTTGAAGTAGTCTAGCAATGCAGATTCAAAATCACCGACTTTGCTGATTTCAACATCTTTCAAGTGGCCTTCTTCCGCAGCGTATAGCGATACCGCCATTTCAGCTACGGATAAAGGAGCGTATTGATTCTGCTTCATTAGTTCAGTTACACGCTGACCATGCTCTAGCTGTTCACGAGTCGCATCATCAAGATCCGAAGCAAACTGTGCGAAAGCTGCCAATTCACGGTACTGAGCTAATGCCAAACGAACACCACCACCAAGCTTCTTAACGATCTTAGTCTGTGCAGAACCACCAACACGTGATACTGAAAGACCAGCGTTAACCGCAGGACGGATACCGGCGTTGAACAAGTCAGTTTCCAAGAAAATCTGACCGTCTGTAATCGAAATAACGTTCGTAGGTACGAAAGCAGATACGTCACCAGCTTGCGTTTCAATAATTGGCAATGCTGTTAATGAACCTGTTTTACCTTTTACTTCACCGTTAGTAATCTTTTCAACGTGATCTGCATTGATTCGTGCAGCACGCTCAAGAAGACGTGAGTGTAAGTAGAATACGTCACCTGGGTATGCTTCACGGCCTGGAGGACGACGTAATAGCAATGAAATTTGACGGTAAGCCCAAGCCTGTTTAGTCAAATCATCATATACGATTAAGCTATCTTCACCGCGGTCACGGAAGTACTCACCCATTGAACAGCCTGAGAATGGAGCAATAAACTGCAATGCTGCTGCATCAGCTGCTGCCGCTGCAACCACGATGGTGTGGTCCATTGCGCCGTGCTCTTCAAGCTTACGAACGATGTTGTTAATTGTAGACGCTTTTTGACCAACCGCTACATATACACAAGTAACACCTGTGCCTTTCTGGTTGATGATTGCGTCGATAGCGATGGCTGTTTTACCAGTCTGACGGTCACCAATGATCAGCTCACGCTGGCCACGACCGATTGGAATCATCGCATCAATTGATTTAATACCGGTTTGTACTGGCTGGTCAACTGATTGACGGGCAATTACACCAGGTGCAATTTTTTCGATTGGAGAGAAACCGTCGTTTTCAATTGGACCTTTGCCGTCAAGAGGGTTACCCAGGGCGTCAACAACACGACCTAGTAGACCACGGCCTACTGGCACTTCAAGAATACGGCCAGTACATTTAGCAGTCATACCTTCAACGATGTCAGTGTAGTCACCTAGAACTACCGCACCGACAGAGTCACGCTCTAAGTTCAAAGCCATACCATATTTACCGCCAGGGAGTTCGATCATCTCACCAGCCATGACTTCTTCTAAACCGTGTATACGTAAAATACCGTCAGATACGCTGACGATAGTACCTTCATTACGAGCCTCGCTAACAACTTCAAAAGAGTCGATGCGTTTTTTGATTAGCTCGCTAATTTCAGATGGATTCAGTTGCACACTCATGCTTCTTCCTCACTAAGCTCTTAGCGTTTCGGAAAGCTTGTTGAGCTTACCGCGTATTGATCCGTCAATAACCATGTCACCTGCTCTGATAACCAGGCCACCAATCATTGAAGAATCCACTTGTGTTTCAATGTTAACCTTACGACCAAGTTTTGTCGTCAACTTGTCTGTTAGTCGTTGCAATTGCTCATCACTTAAGGCCATTGCTGATGTTACTTCAACATCAACTGTTTTCTCATAATTCGCTTTTAAAACGTCGAAACGTTGGCGAATCGCTGGCAATGCTTCTAAGCGATTATTTCTTGCAAGCAATTTAATAAAGTTTTGGACTTTATCAACCAAGTGGCCTTCGCCGATTTTAAGAATCACTTCGCCTTTCTGTTCTGAAGAAAGGGAAGGGTCTGTAATCAGTGACGCCACTTCGTCATTGCTAACGGCTTGAGCGACAAAATCTAACATGCTTGCCCACTCAGATACAGTCTGAGAACCAAGAGCATATTCGAATGCTGCTTTTGCGTATGGTCTTGCAATAGTAGATAGCTCTGCCATAGTTAACCCTTATAGATCTTCGACTAGCTTGTCGAACATATCATTGTTCGCTGCATCGTCGATGTTGCGCTCAATAATTTTCTCAGCGCCAGCAACTGCTAAAGTAGCAACTTTAGCGCGTAACTGTTCGCGTGCACGGTTAACTTCTTGCTCAATCTCAGCTTCAGCGCCTGACTTAATCTTTTCAGCTTCAGCGCGAGCGTCATCTTTCGCTGAATCAACAATTTCAGCATGACGTTTTTTAGCAGAATCAACCAAGTCAGCTGACTGGTTTTTAGCATCACGTAAAATTTCTGATGCTTTTTCCTGAGCAAGCTCTAAGTCTTTTTGACTTCTTTCTGAAGCCGCAAGACCCTCGGCAATTTTATCTTGACGTTCTTTGATAGCCTTCATCAATGGAGGCCATACGAACTTCATGCAGAACCACACAAAGCCGACAAAGAATATCATGTTGATTAATAGGGTAGCGTTAATATTCACGTCTATTCCCCCTCTCTTAAGTTAGTCATCATTTTGGTATAAATACCAGTTCGCAATCTCTTTATTAACCGACTAGAGCTTGCAATTGACCAACATATGGGCTTGCGAACGTGAACCACATGCCGATACCGATACCGATCATAGTAACCGCATCCAAAAGACCAGCAACTAGGAACATTTTAGTTTGTAGCATAGGAGCAAGTTCAGGTTGACGAGCTGAAGCTTCAAGGAATTTACCACCTAGAAGACCGAAGCCAATCGCAGTACCTAAAGCACCTAGACCCAAAATTAATAGTACACCTAATGCTGTGAACGCGAACAAAGTTTCCATTGTTTTCCTCCAATCGAGAAATAAAGTTAAATGTTAAAACTAAAAATTAAAAACCAAAACCTGTGATTAGTGATCTTCATGGGCCATGCTGAGGTATACGATAGTCAGCATCATAAAGATGAAAGCCTGTAGCGTAATTACAAGAATGTGGAAAATTGCCCACACCATGTAAGCGATACCACCGCCGACGATACCGCCGATACCAGCACTCATTAAGACCGCAATCAAAATAAATATCAGCTCACCTGCATACAAGTTACCGAATAGACGCAGTGCTAACGAAACTGGTTTTGCAAGTAAACCTATGGATTCCATCAAGAAATTGACCGGAATCAATAAAACCTGGACAAACTTATTCTTACTTGAAAATGGGTGAAGCGTTAACTCTCCAACAAAGCCGCCAATCCCTTTGACTTTGATGCTGTAGAAGATAATTAATAAGAACACCCCAAGCGATAAGCTGAATGTGATATTTGCGTCCGTACTCGGTACAACCTTCAAGTAGGTGTGACCTGGCTCAGCATCAAACGCAAGCACGTTAAATTTGTCGGCTAACCATGGCAACAGATCAACTGGCACAAGATCCATCAGGTTCATCAAGAAGATCCAGACGAAAATTGTTAACGCCAACGGTGCGATCAACGGGTTTCTACCGTGGAAAGTATCCTTAACGGACTTATCGACGAACTCGACGACCATTTCAACAAATGACTGCCATCTTCCTGGTTTTTCAATCTGTGCGTTTCTGGCTACTTTCCAGAAACTGAAACAAAATAATGCACCTAAAAGGAAAGAGAAAATAAGACTGTCGACATTAAATGTCCAAAAACCAGCCTCTGTACACTGATTCCATGCCCAACCTTCATCAGTTTTACACACTTGCCAGTTTTGTAAGTGGTGCTTGATATACTCAACGCTGGTTTGATTCTCTGAAGATGCCATTGCTTCTTAAACCCTATACTCTTAAATCAAGTAAAACGCTCATGCCTGTCAGCATAGCGTTCCTGAAATCACTTAATAATCAACGGTGCAAACCACTGGGAAAGCACAATGATTGAAAACCCAATCAAAAGTGCACCTGCATGCACCGGTAATGTTGTAAACGCAAGCACTAGCAACACAATGGTCAGCATTAGCTTAATGCTCTCACCCATTGCAAAGGCTCTTTTCACTTGTTGAGCCGCCTGTGCGCCAGACTTACGAAATACGATTGTGGCAAAGACAAAGTTGACTAACACCACAATAAGACTACCAACCCCTAGTGACAGGCTGATGGTTCCTGACATTAACAAACCTACCAGAAACAAAGCAAAACTGATGCCCAACTGCACAAGTACCATCTTGTAGGCCTGCTTACGGCCTTTTCGAGCTAATGATTGACTCATGCGACTTAAACCAGTTTCACCACATATTCGGGCGGCAAGTATAAAGATTTAACCGACTTTTATCAACTAAACCACTGCTTGATCGGCGTTTTTTTTATCCTGTTAACTTAACAAAATCAGGTGGACACCATACCTAGTGCTTTAGTCCGCCTCAATACCTAAATGTTGTAAGATACCGTCCAGCTCATCCAGGCTATGGTAGTTAATCACCAGGTTACCTTTACCCTTATTGCCGTGATTGATGTTGACTGTGGCACCTATCTTATCCGCCAGTTGCTGCTCTAGCGCTACAATATGATGATCTTTTTCTGTTTTTTTCTTCTTTTGCTTCGGTTCATTGATGTTTCTGATCAACTTTTCGGTTTCTCTGACCGTTAAACCTTTCTGCACTACAGTTTTCGCTGTGTCTGACTGTTGACTGCCATTCAGGGCCAGTAGTGCTCTTGCATGTCCCATCTCCAGGTCACCACGTTCCAGCAGCGTTTTACAGGCTTCCGTTAACTGCATCAATCTTAATAAGTTCGTTACAGTTGTACGGCTTTTACCAACCGCATCCGCCGTTTGCTGATGCGAAAGATTGAACTCTTCTTTTAAGCGATGCAGAGCATTAGCTTCTTCCATGGCATTCAGATCTTCACGCTGAATATTCTCGATAAGGGCCATTGCAATAGCCGCTTCATCAGGAACTTCCTTTATTAGAACAGGAACTTGATGTAATTCTGCTCGTTGGGCAGCACGCCAGCGACGCTCACCGGCTATAATTTCATATTTGTCCTTGCTGACAGGGCGGATGACAATCGGTTGGATCATTCCCTGAGCCCTAATTGAATCTGCTAACTCCTCAAGGCCTTCCTCAGTCATGACTCGACGAGGCTGGTACTGACCTGGCTGCAGGAATTCAATCGGTATCTCCTTCAGTACACCATCTTGATTCAGAACCGACTCTGACTCTGACGATGTGTTTGAAGCTTGTTTCACTGGTCTGCTGCTGGTTCCCAGCAGTGCATCCAACCCCTTACCCAAACCTCGTTTACTCATGAAAAATCCTCTAAGTTCCTGATTATCATCATTTATGCAGCTCGACGGCGCTTAATAATTTCACCCGCTAAAGCTAGATAGGCCTTTGAACCATTTGAACTACGGTCATAGAAAAGTACTGGCACCCCATGGCTCGGAGCTTCTGCCAGTCGTACATTTCTAGGGATAACCGTTCTATAGACTTTATCCGAAAAATGGCTGAACAATTGACGTGAAACCTCCAGTGACAAACGGTTTCTGGGGTCATACATGGTTCGTAGAATCCCCTCAATTTCAAGCCCCGGATTAACGTGTTCCTGAACCTGGTGAATGGTGTTCAGTAGTGCTGATAGCCCTTCTAGAGCATAGTACTCACACTGCATCGGAATAATTACCGAGTCAGATGCAACCAGGGAGTTTAAAGTCAGCATATTTAACGAAGGAGGGCAGTCAATCAGGATGTAGTCGTATAACTCTTCGATGCGCTGTAGTGCTTTCTTTAGACGCTGCTCTTTATCATCCAGCTCCAGCAAATGCACTTCTGCAGCGGTTAAGTCACCATTAGACGGTAGTACGTCATATCCACCGACATTGGCCGGAACAATATGACTCTTTACTTCCTCAGGCTCCATTAGAGAATCATAGGTTGATAACTCCAACTCCGACTTCTCGATACCAGATCCCATTGTGGCATTACCCTGTGGATCCATATCAATCATGAGTACACGCTGGTTTTCCTGTACTAATGAAGCGGCAAGATTCACACTGGAGGTCGTTTTACCGACTCCACCCTTCTGATTGGTAATGGCAATGATGTAAGCCACGAAGCACCTCAAATTTGCTGTTATGATATTTTTTGCAGATAGATAAAATACCGTGTTGCGTCTAAATTGGGAACCTTTACTTGTTTTGATTCCACTAATTCTAATGTTTCTGCTAATTCTTCAATTTCTTGCTGCGGGTAAACCCCTTTCATCGCAAGCCACTGACCACCTTTTGCCAGCAGATGCCAGGTCCAGTCCGTCATGTCTTTCAGTGATGCGAAGGCACGCGAAAGTATGCAAGCATACCCTGAATCCGATTGAAAGTCTTGTACCCTTTTATTCACCACTGTGACATTTTTCAGACCCAGCTCATAGACAACCTGCTTTAAAAATCGCGTTTTTTTGCTATTGGTATCTAATAGGGTAAATTCTTTATTTGGATTTAATATTGCAAGTGGTATACCCGGCAAACCGCCACCAGTACCTACATCCAGACAGCTGTCAAACTGCTTGATAGCAGGGGAAACTACGACTGAATCCAGCAGGTGCAAATACAAAGCTTCCTTCGGATCACGAATCGCCGTCAGGTTAAATGCCTTATTCCACTTCAATAACGACGATAGGTAGTTTAGTAACTGCTCACTTTGCTTATCGCTTACCGAGATACCCAGTTTTTCACATTCTTTATTAAATTCTGGTTGCAGTTGTTTTAATACTTGATTCACTAAAAGACACTCTTTTTATTTTATCGCTTAGTTTGCAGATTAACCGTATCTAGCCCCTTAACATTGAGCCAAGTTACTCCCAAAATACCGCAAACAAAATCCTGGATGATTTTGTTAAGAGCTTTCAGCACAAGGAGGTGCTGTAAACTCTGATGTGGAAAATATTTTGGGTGTAGCGCAGGAAGTCATGCTTGTATGACCTCAATGTTCGGGGTGGCCTTCTTTTGGTTCCTTTTCTTGGCCACTCAAGAAAAGGAACAGGTCATTATGCTGACTTCAAATGCTTACGCTTTTTCAAATACACCAGTAACAACGAAATCGCGGCTGGAGTAACACCTGAAATTCGGCTCGCCTGTCCTATGGTCTCAGGTTTCAAGTTTTGCAGTTTCTGCGCAACTTCGTTCGATAATCCTTTTACCTGGGTATAATCAATATCTGCGGGCAAGACTGTGTGTTCATTTTTAAGATTGCGCTCAATCTCATCCTTTTGTCTATCAATATACCCCGAGTACTTAGTTTGTATCTGTACCTGTTCGGCTACCTTGACGTCCTCTACCGCGGGACCTAATTCAGGCTGCGTCATTAATAGTTCATAGCTGATGTCAGGACGACGTAATAATTCCTGTGCTTTATAAGCTCGGCTCAATGGTTTCTCGATCGATTGATTTAAACCTTTTGCTGCATCACTTTCTGGTGTAATAACCAGTTTTGAAATGCGTTTTAATTCGTTATCAATCGCTTCACGCTTCTGATTGAAGGCAACCCAGCGGGCTTCATCGACCAGACCGAGCTGTCGACCGCGTTCAGTTAAGCGAAGATCGGCATTATCTTCACGCAGGATCAGTCGATACTCGGCACGAGAAGTAAACATCCGGTAAGGTTCCTGCGTTCCTCGAGTAATGAGGTCATCAATTAAAACGCCTATGTAGGCTTCATCACGACGGGGTGACCAGCTTTCTTTACCCTGTACCTGAAGCGCTGCGTTCATACCGGCGATAAGACCTTGCGCACCAGCTTCTTCATAACCTGTTGTACCATTAATCTGGCCCGCAAAGTAAAGACCATCGATAAACTTGGTCTCAAGCGACGCTTTAAGATCCCTAGGATCGAAGAAATCATACTCAATAGCGTAGCCCGGTCGAGTAATATGGGCGTTTTCGAAGCCTTTGATTGAACGAACAAAACTCATCTGTACATCGAATGGCAAACTGGTCGAGATACCATTCGGATAAAGTTCGTGTGTATTTAAACCTTCCGGCTCGACAAAAATCTGGTGACTGCTCTTATCACTGAATCGCATGACTTTATCTTCAATAGAAGGGCAGTAGCGAGGGCCGACCCCTTCAATTTCACCCGAGTACATCGGAGATCGATCCAAGCCGCCACGAATAATATCGTGTGTCTGTTCGCTGGTATGAGTAATCCAACAGGCAATTTGTTCAGGATGTTGCGTCGCATTTCCCATAAATGAGAAGGTAGGAACCGGAGTATCACCTGGTTGCTGCTCTAGTTGTGAAAAATCTACCGACTTAGCATCAATACGCGGTGGCGTTCCTGTCTTTAAACGATCAACTCGGAAAGGTAATTCACGTAAACGATCAGCCAAAGCAATCGATGGTGGATCACCCGCGCGCCCTCCCGAATGATTCTCTGTTCCGATGTGTATTTTACCACCCAGAAATGTCCCTACAGTCAAAACTACCGCGTCCGCATAGAAATCCAGGCCCATCTGTGTCTTTACACCAATTACTTTTTGAGCAGCGCTTTCATTTTCCACTATCAGGTCCACTACAGCATTTTGAAAAATACTCAGGTTTTCCTGGTTTTCCAGAATTTCACGAATAGCAGACTTATATAGAGCACGATCAGCCTGAGCCCTTGTCGCTCTAACCGCAGGGCCTTTACTGGCGTTTAAGGTTCGAAATTGGATACCCGCTCGATCTATGGCTTTTGCCATGGCACCGCCCAGCGCATCAATTTCTTTCACCAGATGCCCCTTTCCAATACCACCAATCGCAGGATTGCATGACATTTGACCTAGAGTATCGATGTTATGCGTCAATAACAGGGTCTTGACACCCATGCGAGCAGAAGCGAGCGCGGCCTCTGTACCTGCATGGCCACCGCCAATAATAATGACTGAATAATTTTCTGGATAACGCATAAACTGTAAATCTTTCCTGTTTCCGGTGTAACGGCAAAGGGTTATTGTAAACCCTTGTCGATTAGGGTGCGAGATCATACTCTGATTTGATTAACTTTTGAACAGTTTTTCACTATCTTTTCTTCACTGTTGATCCTAAAATCAACACCTTAGCCAATATAGATTTTTAACTTATTATTTAATGTCGCCTCACACACAGCACTCAGCCTATAACGCACAGCTTCTCCCGTTCCATCTTTGGCTGGCGCTGGCGACGTTATTATGCCTGTCACTGACTTCAACCATAATTCTCCTACTACTGCAAAGTGGTCACCCGGAGGGCCTTGAACAAGCTAATGGCCTACACCTGGTAATAGCTATAGGTGGAGGGATGTTAGTTAGTTACTCGCTGCTTCTTCTATTAACAAGAAGCTTTTATATTGAGCAGTTTTTGCCCCTATTAAGAGTTGGCGGCCGCTGGGTTATACTTTCTATCATTGTTGGTATTTTTTTCGCAGCCTTCATTCATTACCTTAGCCGTGAGTTGCCCGGTCCAGAGAGCCCCTCAAATACGTTTGATGTGATAAAGCAGCACAGCAGAACCGCAGAAGTTGCTTTGATTTTTATTGTTACAGTATTCGCCCCAATTTTTGAAGAATACCTGTTTCGTGGTCTGATTCTCAGCTCTCTGATAGCAAGATTTGCTACATTTATAGGGATTGTTATTTCAGCAGTTGTATTTATGGGCTTTCACCTACTAGAATACTACGACTATTGGCTGGGTTTAATGGCAATATTTTCTCTGGGTATATTGCTAGGATGGTTTCGCACTAGCAGTCATTCCATACTGCCATCGATACTGTGTCATGCCAGTTATAATTTAACTATTATATTGCTGGCTTAATACCAATTTATAGCGCACACAATATTTAACAAAAATAACGGAAGGAGAGGCTGGTGAAGTTTTTTACTCGATTATTGATCATTGTATTGGTTTTAGCAGGGCTTGCCTATGGCTACATCTGGTATAAAAACAAACAACTGATCGACGATATTTTCACAACCTTGAAGATGCAAGCTCCAGCAACCTATGACAATACCTATGTCAGTTTAGATGGTAAATCTGTTACTACGGGAATAGAGATAAATATTCCAGGAACACGCCAAAAAGCAACCATCGAAGAAATTCGATTTGGCACTGACAGTCTCCTTCAATCGTTTAAATTGGTTCGCTCCATTGAGTCAGGTCAGTACCTAGAATCTTCCCAGAATTTCAGTGCTGAAATCAAGCAATTACAGCTTCCATTAACAACATCAATGGAATCAAATGACGATTCAGCTAATCAATCCAGTCTGTTCTCTGAGATTTTACTGGCAGGTTGTGATGGCAAACGTTCGATTGAGGTCAGCGATTTGCTGGATATGGGGTATCAGCAGGTTACCCTTGATTTCAGTACCGCGATGACATTCGATAAACATATCAATCAGGCAAATCTTAACGTTTATATGAATGCCGGCACCTATGGCAGTATCAACATTGACTTCCTATTTGATCAGCTAAACCCAAACGCTCCTATTCCCAACCCTAAGTTGAAATCAATCAAAGCTGAGGTTTTAAGCTCCGGTTTTACTAAGCAGCTCACTCAGCATTGTGCCAAATTGGAGAACCTTGAATTGGCCCAGTATTATCCTCGTCATATGGATTACCTGCGTCATGTTTTATATGACAAAAACCTCCACTTTAGTGACGAGTTTTACGCAACCTACAATGACTACATAAAAAACCCACGAAGCGTCCGTTTCGAAAGTTTCCCATCAGAATCAATATATTCTATGGAACTGGTTAATATGTCTGCTCAGCGAATGGTTAGCGTTCTGAACTTACGTTTATTTATGAACGATAAAAGAGTACAGCCTTTGTTTGGTAATCCTCCGCTACCTTCTGAGCTCCCAGAGCTTGATCAGGTGGTAGAGATTGAAGATGACAACTTAACCCAGGTCCAGGGGTTAACTCTGCAGGATACAGACCCGGAGACCCTCGCTTCATACGTTGGTTACGATGCGCGTTTTGATTATCGCGGAAAGCCATTTAAAGGAAAAATTACGTCCGTTTCAGGATCAACCGTTCGTGTTAATACAGTGATTTCCTCAGGTAATTATTTAGAAATGCCATTCAGAGTTAATGAAATTAACAACTTAAAGGTACGTCGCGAAGTAAAACCAGTCTCTCTGGATCGCGAAGAAGTCGAGCCTGAAGATCAGTCTCCTGATAACTAGAAGGAAAATTAGAGGCGGTTGATTTATTGTTTCTCTAATCGCCCCAAATACCCTGATTATAGACCAAATAAAAAAGGCTCCACACGGAGCCTTTTTTATTCATGCGAAACAGAGTCTTTAGAAAATAGATAGTCTTTTAACTCGCCATCCAGTACCTTATCCCTGCGGCGGATCCATTCCAGAACCATTGCAGCATGTTCTTTTTCTTCATCTCGATTATGTATAAGAATTTTCTTAAGCTCTGCATCACGGCAAACATCGATACGTTGATTGTACCAGTCTACAGCTTCAAGCTCCTCCATTAAGGAGACAATAGCCCGATGCATGTCTCGGGTTTCATCCGATAAGTCTTGATATGGTTCGTGATAACCTTCATTAGCCATAAAACTCTCCTTTAATAAAAACTCTTTCTATTAAAGGAAATTTTTCATGAATACTCAAATGAATATTGGTTACTTTCCGATACAGAAACTGCTGAAGATTCTACCAAGCAGATCATCAGCACTGAATTCACCAGTAATTTCAGACAGGGCATTTTGTGCCTGTCGCAATTCGTCGGCCAGCAACTCACCGGCATTAAAATCCACTAGCTGTTCCTTGCCCAGATAGCAAAAGGAAAGGGCCCGTTCTATTGCATCAAGGTGCCGACGGCGAGCCAGAAAAGCGCCTTCGGTATTTTGTTGATACCCAACGATTCGTTTTAGTTCTGACTTAAGTTCGTCGATTCCGGTACCTTTTTTGGCACTTATGGCGATCGTTTTATAGTCTGAATTTAAGGAAGCTTGATCAACATGTGATATGTCTGATTTATTTGCCACGATCAATAGCTTGTCCTTAAATGGCTCAAACCTTTCAAAAGCCGGGTCTATCGAATGCGGTGTAAACTCGGTTACTTCACTCGAATCCGCCACCAGAATAATTTGATCTGCTTGCTCAATTTCTTTCCAAGCTCGTTCAATTCCAATTTGCTCTACCTGGTCTTCAGACTCACGAAGCCCAGCAGTATCAATGATATGGACTGGTAACCCGTCGATATGAATATGCTCTCGTAAAACATCCCGAGTTGTACCCGGAATATCGGTTACGATAGCAGAGTCTTTGCCCGCCAACGCATTGAGCAAACTAGACTTTCCAGCGTTTGGTTTTCCCGCAATAACAACGGTCATCCCTTCGCGTAAAATTGAACCCTGTTGTGCCTGACTTTGCAATGCCTCAATATTATCGATGATGGAATCTAAATCACCCAGTACTTTCCCGTCAGACAGGAAATCGATTTCCTCTTCAGGGAAGTCAATCGCAGCTTCAACATAGATTCTCAGATGTATCAACGCCTCAACTAACTCATGAATCTTATTGGAAAACTCACCTTGTAGCGACCGAACTGCAGAGCGGGCAGCGTGCTCCGACGTGGACTCAATAAGATCCGCTATCGCTTCGGCCTGCGCTAAATCGAGTTTGTCATTGAGAAAGGCTCTCTCAGAAAACTCTCCTGGTCTCGCTAAGCGTACGCCTTTCTCCAGTATTTCTTTTAGTAGCAGATCAAGGATGATTGGTCCACCATGCCCCTGGAGTTCAAGTACATCCTCACCGGTAAAAGAATTCGGTGCTTTAAAAAGAATAGCGATGCCTTCATCGAGTACATTGTTTTTACTATCAAAGAAAGGTAGGTACGTCGCTTCGCGGACCTTTAATGAGCGATGTAATAACTGATCAGCTATAGTTTGGGCTAATTTACCAGAGACCCTGATAATACCAACGCCCCCACGACCTGGAGGCGTTGCAATTGCGGCAATAGTGTCTTGCGAATGAATAGCTGACACAATTAATTCCTGCTATCGACTATTTCTTACCGGCTGCTTTCTTGCCAGCGGCATCCTGCCTTTCAATTTTCTTAGTGACATACTGTTGTTGTGCCACAGAAATTAAGTTGTTGCATAACCAGTACAAGACCAGACCCGCAGGGAAGAATAGCATGAAGACAGTGAATAGTACCGGCAGGTAACTCATGATCTTTTGCTGCATTTGATCCATTGTCGGTGATTTCGGCTGTAAACGCTGCATCAACCACATACTTCCACCCATCAGCAGCGGTAACACAAAATATGGATCAGCAACCGATAAATCCTGGATCCAACCAAAGAAAGGTGCGTGGCGCAGTTCCACCGCTTCAAATAATACGTAATATAATGCGATGAAGATTGGGAACTGAAGCAGCATAGGTAAACAACCACCAAATGGGTTTGCACCTTCCTCTTTATACATTTTCATCATTTCCTGCTGCATGCGCTGCTTATCATCACCATAACGCTCTTTCAGGCGTTGCATTTTTGGCTGTAATTTACGCATATTCGCCATTGACCGGTACTGAGCTGCGGATAATGGGTAGAGCAGAGTCTTTATTACAATAGTTACCAAAATGATGGCCAATCCCCAGTTACCAAGGAAGCTGAAGAAAAACTGCATCATTTTATATAGTGGTAAACCTATCCACCATACCCAGCTTAAATCCAATGATTTATCCAAGCCAGGAGCTGCGGCCTCCAGCTGCTCTAAGTCTTTAGGACCGACGTACAGACTGGCACCAATGGTTTTCTGTTGATTAGCAGGTACTGAAATGGTTGGTTGAACAAACCGAACAGTCGTATCTTTATTTTGTTTTACCGAACTTGTAATGTTGATCTGCTGATCCTGCTGCGGGATCCACGCAGAAACAAAATAGTGCTGCAAGAAACCGATCCAGCCACCCTGTCGTGATGTTTTTATTGGCTCTTCAGCCAATTCTTCGAAGTCTATTTTTTCATATTGCTGCTCTTCCGGAGAGTAGGCAACACCCATGAATGGCTTCATGCCAAAGGATGACTTTTCTTCCAAGCCTGTTGGTTTCTGATCTCGACTCAGCTCAGCAACAAAATTATAAGTACGGTCGTGGGATGACTGGTTATTTATCGAGTACTCCATTTCAACCAGATACTCTCCACGTTTAAATTTAAAGGTCTTACTGAAAGTAACTCCTTCGTCATTCATCCATGTCAGCGGTAGCACTAATTCATCTTTACCTTCGGCCAGCTTATATGAACTTTTTTCTGTTTCATATCTTGCTCTTGGTAGCTGGTTATCAGGTGCGCCTTGACCCAATAAAGCACTTTTGGCCTGGTACATTCGATCACGGTAATCGAACAATACAACCTTATTATCTGGACTGTTCAATTCAACATTGTATTTTTTCAGCTCAGCATAAACGATATCGCCACCATTTGGCTTAATTTTAAATTTCACCAAATCCGTTTCAACATCGATAAGGTCTTCGCCTGAAATACTACCTTCTGTAGCAACGGTTACATCTTTCTCTTCAGAAACAGAAGCCTGCTGAGTAGGCTGAGGGCCGTAATCTTTCTGCCAAGCCTGATATAGAAGAAAAGTACATATCGCTAGGCCCAGAATAAAAAATCCGCGCATTGATTCCATAATTTACTCTTTTACAGTGTTAGTCTGTTGGATCGAATTTTTGGGTGGTACAGGGTCATGTCCGCCTTCACAGCCAGGGTGGCATCGAGCTATTCGCTTAAGCGTTAACCATGAGCCTTTAAACGCACCATGTTGTTCTAATGCCTCAATTGAGTAAGTTGAGCAGGTAGGAGCAAAACGACACTGATTCCCCATAACGGGACTCAGAACAATTTGATAAAGCCTTACTAATTTAATCAGTAACCACTGCATTTCTTAATCACTCGCGACCATAGTCGATTGAGGTGCTCGAATAATACCGCATTCGTCATATTACTACTACCATGACGAGCTAATAAAACTATGTCAAAAGCTGGTAATTCATGCTGTTTTACACGAAAAGACTGCCGACAAACACGCTTCAAGCGGTTACGCTCGACGGCAAGTTTCACATTCTTTTTAGCGACAATCAGTCCTAAACGAGGACGTTTCAAAGAATTAGGCGTAGCTAGAAGTGTAAATGCGGGACAAACCAGTTTTACTGGCTTTTTAAAGACTTTTTTGTAATCCTCAGCTGTGAGCAAACGACTGTTTCGCGGAAAGCTTTTTAAAAGCTCCTCTCGTCCAGTCGGTTCTTTGCTCACATCCAGGAATTCTAATCGTAACGGAACTATTAAGCGCTTAGACGCTTACGACCCTTGGCGCGACGATTTGCTAAAATTTTACGACCATTTTTAGTCGCCATACGAGCACGGAAACCGTGTACACGCTTACGTTTAATTACGCTTGGTTGAAATGTTCTTTTCATCTGCTTAACCCAATCAACAGTTTACTTCTACACATGGTATCGCACCATGTGACTCAAGGACGGCGAATTCTATAGGATTATCCACCTAAATGCAATGCCCAGAACCCTGTTTTTTCAAGGGGTTGATGGCAATATTCATTATCTAACTTATTTTGTGCCTTACCCCCATCCTCAATACCACATATTGTGATCTTGAATCCATTTCCTTTGTTATTGTGGATAACTTAGTGGACCTGATTTGCCTACAATATCCTAAAAAGTAGAAAAAATCATTATATTTCGTTGGTTTTGTAATTTTATCATCAAATTCTATAACTAAGTGTTCT